>CAXMRT010000124.1:0-15595 GCA_964196025.1 uncultured Gemmatimonadales bacterium
GTCCGGCGGAAGGCGTGAAGAGCGCGAATATGATCCTGATTATTTGTCCCGGTGGCGGCTATGGCCATCTTACGATGGGTGACGAGGGGCATAGCGTTGCCGCGTGGTATGCGACACAGGGGATTACGGGTGTTGTGTTGAAGTACCGACTTCCGAAAAAGGGCAAGTGGACGCCAAAGAAAGATTTTTCACCTTTGCATGATGCGCAGCGAGCGGTGCAGACCCTGCGTCATCGATCTAAGGAAATGGGGATGCCGGGGGCCACGATCGGTATCTTGGGGTTTTCCGCTGGAGGACATTTGTCGTGCATGACCGCGACGCGGTGGAGAGAGGGGCAGGCTGGGGCGCAGGACCCGATCGAGGCGCTCAGTTCGCGGCCGGACTTTGCCTGTCTTATTTATCCTGTCATTTCGTTTATGGATCATGGTCATGGTGGATCGCGGACGAATTTATTGGGGGAGCCGAGTTCGGAGAAAGACCGCAAGATGTTCTCGGGTGAATATAACGTGAGTAAAAAGACGCCGCCGATTTTTATGGTGCACGCCAACGATGATGGCGTGAAGCCGGAGAACAGCTTTGTGTTTTACCAGGCTCTGCGTAAGGAGGGGTTGCCTGCTGAAATGCACATCGTGTCACGCGGCGGGCACGGCTTTTTCAATCGCAAAGGGTGGGGGATTCCTGACAAGGCTCCGTTGCGTTTTTCGCGGGCGGGTGGCATGTGGCCGGTATGGACCCTGGATTGGATGCTAGAAGAAAAGTTGGTTACGAACCCGAAGCAGTGGGTGTGGAGCGAGCGACGTCTTGAGGTGAAGACGGTGGTGGATCCGTGATTTTGTAGTTTGTCTGGCAGGAATGTGAGGGGATGGGGATGAAAACGGTATTATGTTATGGGGATTCGAACACCTGGGGCTACAACCCGGGTGGGGAGGAACGTTTTGGTCGGGATATCCGCTGGCCAGCGCTGTTGGACGTCGCGCTTGGCGAGGCTGTGCACGTGGCGGAAGAGGGGCTTTGTGGACGGACGGCGACTTGGGAGGATCAGACTTGGGACAATCGGAATGGCCGAACCTTCTTCCCTGTGGCACTCGAGACCCATGCGCCGATTGATTTGGTGGTGATTATGCTCGGAACCAATGAGTTGAAATCTGCATTCAATCTTTCTGCTGCCGATATCGCCAACGGGGTATCGACTCTGGCTGAGATGGCGTTGAGCGTCGAGGGTGCCGTGCCGGCTGTGTTGCTCGTTGCCCCTGCTCATTGCTCGAAGGAAATCTATGAGTTGAGAGACACCTTCGTGGGTGGCGTAGAAAAGTCGCAAAAGATAGCCTCGTATCTAGAGCGCCGTGCGAGTGAGTTGGGATGCCATTTTTTCGATGCCTCTACAGTGGCGAAGGTGGATCCGATTGACGGCCTACATTTGAATGCAAAAAACCATGAGATGCTCGCGCAGGCCCTGACGCCGCTAGTGCGAGACATTCTTGCCTGAGATGAGGGTAGACCTTGTTCTGATTTGCATGGGTCTATAAGCTGCCGTATGTCTGAACTTCCTTGTTCAAGCCTGGGTGCGCGAGTGGCCCTTGCCCGCGATCATCAAGTTTCCATTTGTGATTGTGGTGACCTCCGGAATGTTGCTGATTAGTTATCAGTTCCTTGTGCGCTACACGTGGATCGGCACCTTCTTAAATGGTCGCAGAACGAGGGTTAGTCGGTGATGTTTAGGCCGGTGATCTTCGTTTGGCGTTTGCTCTGAGTGTGTGCGAGGAGTTCGTGACAGGTGAGGCGAACCTCAAGTGATTGTGTGGTGCGCGCACAGAGTGCGATCAAGGCGGTGGCTTGAGGGAGATTCTTGGTTAGAGTTGTTTTTGCATCCCGCCGTATTTTGGCCGAGGACGCATCGAGATCGACTAGCGCTTTCTCTATCGTCTTTAAGGAGCTTTTTTCCATTGCCGTGCGAAGCTGCTTGGCCCATGCGATTAGACCAACGTTTTGTTCGCCGTAGAGGATTTTTTGGATCTGTGCCGTGAAGTCCTTCGGGCCGGTTAGGGCGTCATAGTTGACAAGGCCTTCACTCACCAATTTCCCGTTCGAGTCCACGATGGCGACATTGTTTCCGACTTTCAACGCCGTGAGCTTTTGGTTCAGGTAAGTCATGGGTACCGCGAGCCACATGGCGTGTCCGAGTGTGCGTAGAATGGCGGGGTCCTTGCTGGTGAAAACGGCGCGCACTTGTCGATGTGCGATTGAGACGCGATTGGTGGGTGGGAGGCCTAGAACGACTTCGATCTGCAGATCCTTTTTCATCCTGAGTTGATCGGCTTTCCACCACGTGTTTGCGTCACCTGTGAAGACGGGCGGTTGGCGGACCATCCGCAAGGCGAAGGCGGACTCGTTGCTGGCCGCAGCGATTACGCCTGCCGAGGCGAGGCGAATAAAGGTGCGGCGATGGAAGGGGTTTGACATAGGGCATTGTTTTCGCTTGTCGTGGAATACGCTATCGGTGAGTGATCTTAGCGTGTGCGTTCAGGTGGATCAAGTTGATTGCAGGGCGAGTAGAATGCATTTCTTCTTGTGAGCAGGCGTATGGCTCCTGATACTGGCGGTCTGATGCCCGTCTTAATTGCCAAATTCACGCCCTTGCAAGGAGCGTTGCTCTTCACCTTAGTGTGTGTGGGTGCCTTGCTGACAGCGCCGGCTGGGGTGTGGTTGGAGGGCAGGGCGGAAGCTGGGGCCTTAGTGCTCCTGTATGATGTGGCGGAGGTCCATACGTCTAGCGAGATTCCAGCAGAGTATCAGCGCGTAGCGGATATGTTTGAGGGCGGGGGATACGAGTGGTTCCAGCGAGTCGTGTCTCTCACCATTAAAGGCTCACTGGATGCAGAGCTTGCCAGGCAGCTTGTGGCGTTTAAGTACCTGAGTTACCTAGAACTTGATAGTGATGTTAATGGTGATGTTTTGTTGGGCAGCGTGGGTGCGTCTAAAAAGTTAAAATGGTTGGTCCTTTCGGGTGCAGATGTGACCGACACGGCTCTAGCGGAGCTGGGCAGATTGAGCGCGCTCGAAGCGATTTCGTTAGATGCGACGGCAGTCAGCGATGAGGGGCTGCGCCATCTCGTGCGCTATCCCCTACAATGGGTGAATTTTGCGCACACCTCGGTGGGGAACCTAGGCGTCGGTCACTTCAAGGGGCATGCGACGTTGGAGGGGCTTGAGTTGAGTGCGACCTCGGTGGGAGACGCGGGGGTGGAGATGCTTGTTTCGTGTCCCCGTATATGGAAGCTCTACTTGTCGAATTCCGCGTTGACCGATGCGGGGGTTCGACATCTGGTTAAGATGAAGAAGCTTACGTATCTTGACCTCAGCCTTACCCGCGTAGGGGATGCTGGCGCGAGTATGCTAGTGGCGCATCGACGGTTGGGATGGGGCGCCGGCCTAGAGCTGATGTGTCACGAGAAGCAATTTAGTGACGAGTTGCTTGAGGAGCTTCGCGGCCAAGGGGTGAGCGTTAAGGAGCGTCGACAGGAGTAAGGGCTGGCTCTGTGGCGGCCGCTGTAGCGAGGCCTGAATCGATTGCCTTCTGAAAGAGTCCGGGAAGGTCGATCGGAGTTTCACTTAATGGGATGCTCGCACCGTTCGCCGCGGATTTCATGACCGCAAGGCTGCTCTTTAGGTCCTCGTCCGAGAGTTCGGCTTTCAGATTATTCGTCCCGTCGCTTCCCGGTGTCGTGACATACTGCTCGAGTTGATTGAGCGTCTCCATGTCGAGTTTTTCTGAGATGAATCCCTGCTGGAAGCGATTAATCGTGAGTCGAGCCTCTGTCTTCTCGGCGTCAGTCAGGCTGGATGCATCGAGATAGCTGCCTTGAAAGCCTTGTGCCATGAGAACGCCCATGATCGGGCCTTCCATGATTTTGCCTAAGATGGCTTCGCCTTGCTGCATGGTCACCTCGCCGGCGCGGACTTGGTCGCCTAGTGTTTCTAGCGGGGCCATAATAGCGGTGCGGTCAGTTTCGGGGATGTGCATGCCTTCCAGCATGGCGTCCGTAATTTTTAAAAGTCCGGTGGCAGCAATCGCTCGTCCGGCGCCCTCCATCCCTCCGAGTTTCTTGACTTTGTTCATGACCACACCAACGCCGATGCCAATGGCAATGATAATGACGAGGCAGCCGAGGCCAACGGTTTTCAAGCCTGATGACCCCTGGGTTTTACGAGTGTGATCCTTCATGCGTATGCCTTTTTTATAGTCTAGGTGATTATCGATTTACGGAATCAGCAGCATAGTCCATCGAAGGATTGGGATCAAGTTATGATGCAGGACCGTCTTCGAGAAACATTTTCGACGGGATTGAAAGGGGCTTTAAGTCGTCATTGCCTAGTTGAAGGAATGTCTATCGCTGTGTAGTGTGGTGTATGCCAATTTTTCGTCATGTGAGCCTATGTGTCGCCGCTTGCGCGTTTGTATCGTGTTTGCAGGCCGCGAGCGTGGACTATGATCGTGATATCAAGCCGATTCTCTCGGACCGTTGTTATGCCTGTCACGGCCCAGACGGGGGTGAATTCGGTGAAAAGTGGAAAGCTGGCTTGCGGCTCGACCTGAAGAGTACGGCGCTCGCGAATCTGAGTGCGGAAAAGGTTCGCATCAAGAACCTGAAGCGTGCGACTGAAGGAAAGTCTTTGTTGAAGGACGCTGGCGACCCGCGTTATGCGATTGTTCCGGGGAAGCCTGAAGAGTCGCTCTTGATCGACCGAATCACGACGAGCGATCACGATGACATCATGCCCCCGATTAAGTCGAAACTTCAGCTTAGTGCCGAAGAGAAAGAGTTGTTGACCCGATGGATACGGGAAGGCGCGGAATGGAAAGAGCATTGGGCGTTTCGGCGTATTGAGCGTCCGGCCAAGCCGAAGGTGAAACTCAAAAAATGGTCGACGCACCCACTTGATGACTTTGTACTGCGTCAGTTGGAGGAGAAAGGGGTACGGCCGGCTTTAGCCGCGGACAAGTTGACTTGGCTGAGGCGCGTGTCTTTGGACCTCAGCGGTCTGCCGCCAAGTTTGGCTGAGCAGGATGCTTTTCTTGCCGATCGTTCCAAGCGTGCGCATGAAGCTGTTGTTGATCGTTTGCTTGCTAGTGATGCCTATTCCGAGCACATGGCTGGCTTGTGGCTGGACAATGCGCGTTATGCGGATACGCATGGGTATCAATACGACACGCACCGCACCAACTGGCCGTGGAGGGATTGGGTGATCCAGGCGTTTAAGCAAAACATGCCTTATGATGTTTTTGTCACCGAGCAATTGGCTGGGGATATGTTACCGGACTCGACGCGTGATCAGAAGGTTGCGACGGCGTTCAACCGGCATCATCCGTTCACGATTGAAGGTGGTGTGATTAAAGAAGAGTACCGCGTGCAGTACGTGAACGATCGTGTGACAACGTTCGGGACCGTCTTTCTGGGGCTGACCTTTGAGTGTTCTCGTTGTCATAATCACAAATATGACCCAATCACGCAGAAGGACTTTTATGAGATGAGCGCCTTCTTTAGTAATATCAAGGACTTGGGCGTTGGCGGCGGGGTACATCCCAAGGTTCCGCCGCTTGTGTCGATACCTCTTGGCGATGAGGCTCGAGTGAAGGAGATTGAGGTGCGAGTGGCCGAGTTGGAGACTCAGTTGGCGGCCCCGCTTGAGACGCCCGCGTATTTGGCGTGGAAAGAAAAGTCGAAGCCGGACCCGCAGGGTCTTGGAGGTGTGACGGCTAAGAGTCAGAAAGGGCTTAAGGCGGCGCTTCAAAATGACGGCTCCTTTTTGTTCTCGGGAAAAGTGTCGAAAACGGATGTTCACACATTTGAGGGAACATTGCCGGCGGGGGGCTATCGCTCACTCGTCATCGAGGCTCTTCCCCATAAAGATCTCCCCAAGAAGGGACCGGGACTGTCGGCGAGCGGCAATGCGGTGTTGACCTACGTGACACTCGAATTGGCGGGTAAGGATGGAGTGTTTAGTGCGGTAGCGTTGACGGATGCACGGGCTAACAAAGATCAGTCAAAAAGCGGACTCGGTGTCACAAAGGCGTTGAAGGAGGATTCCGCGGGCTGGGGATTGGGTGCGGCTTCTGGGCATGCCCGGCGGGTTGGAGTGTTTAATGGAGCGGATACCTTCGAGGTTTCGGAAAACACGCGAGTGCGAGTCCGGCTTCACTACGGGTCCTCGTATAGTGATCACGTGATCGGCCGAGTACGCGTGTCATTTAGCGATGCGGGCTTAGAGGACTGCTTTGCGGCGGTAAAAGACTCGTCGACTGCTCTGCGGTCGGATGAGGAGTTGCGGAAAGCTTATCGTCTTGCGGAAGGAGTCGGTGACGCTGGTGACTATCACCCTCTGCTAAAGGAGCTTGATGAGCTTAAGAAGCGTGGATCTGTGGATGTGATGGTCATGGAGGAACAGGAGCCTGGTTTCCGGAAGAACTATGTTTTGGGACGCGGTGCGTATGACAATCATGGTGAAGAGGTGTTCGCTAGTACGCCGGAGTTTTTGCCTAAATTGGGCGAGCGCCCAAAGAACCGGCTGGGTCTTGCGCAGTGGCTGACCGATCGGGAGAACCCCTTGTTTGCGCGGGTGACAGTGAACCGTTATTGGCAATTGTGTTTTGGTGATGGATTGGTGAAGTCTGCCGAGGATTTTGGACGACAGGGTGATGCACCGTCGCATCCGGAACTGCTTGATTTGCTCTCTGTGGAATTCATGGAGGGGGGGTGGGATGTGCGCGCCTTGCTCAAGACGATCACGTTGTCATCTACCTATCGGCAGAGTTCAGTGGTTCGGGCGGAACTGGGCGACCCTGAAAATCGTTTGTTGGCTAGGGGGCCGCGTTTCAGGTTGCCGGCTGAGAGCATTCGAGACCAAGCGTTGGCAGTGTCGGGGCTATTGTCTTCAACGGTGGGTGGACCTAGCGTGTTTCCGTATCAGCCGACGAAGTTGTGGATGGAGTTGACGAACCGGAAGCGGTTTCAGATGACGTACACGCAGAGTGAGGGCGGTGACCTGTATCGACGAAGCCTTTACACTTACTGGAAGCGTGCCTTACATCCACCGGCGATGTCGGCTTTTGATGCGCCCAATCGCGAGACGTGTCGCGTGAAGCGCTCACGAACCAATACCCCTATTCAGGCCTTGGTTATGTTGCATGATCCGACCTTTGTGGAAGCGGCGAGAATGTTGGCTGATCGCGTGATGCGTGCGCAGAAGGCCCCGATTGACCGTGCGCGGTTGGCCTTCAGGTTGGCGCTAGGGCGCGAGCCGAGCCAAGGCGAGGGTGAGGTTCTGCTTACGCTCTATGACGCCCACTTGGCATCACTCAAGGGCGATGAAGCTAAGGCGGTCACTCAATTGGCGGTGGGTGCGGCCGAGCACCAAGACGGGTTGGATAAAGGCGAGCTTGCCGCGATGGCGGTGGTGTGTCAGGCCATTTTCAATACGAGTGAGTTTGTTACGCACCGATAGGTGGACGAGAGGGGAAGCGATGAACGAACATTTTCAACATAACAGACGGCAATTTCTTCTTAACAGCGCCGTGGGTCTTGGCGGACTGGCTCTAGGGGGCTTGTCGGCCGATGCTGCGACGGGGCCGACGCTAGGTGCACATTTTGCACCGACAGCGAAGCGCGTGATTTTTCTATTCATGGCCGGGGGACCCTCGCAGCACGACCTGTTTGACTACAAGCCCAAGTTGAAGGGGCTTTATGGTCAAGACTTCCGGACGATTCAGGACCCAGGACGTTTGTCCGGAATGACATCGGGTAAGAAGACCTTGCCTGTTGCACCGAGCATGTTTGAGTTTGCGCAGCATGGCAAGAGTGGGGCGTGGGTGAGCGAGCTGCTTCCTCATACGGCCGCTGTTGCGGACGACCTTTGTTTTATTAAGACCATGACGTCTAAGCATGTTAATCATGACCCCGCGATCACCTTTCTTCAGTCGGGCCATCAGTTTCCCGGACGTCCGAGCACCGGCGCTTGGTGCAGTTATGGTTTGGGTAGTGGGAACAAGAACCTGCCGGACTACATGGTCCTGCTGTCGCAGGGGAATTATGGAGCCTCGCAGCCCTTGCTGTCGCGATTGTGGGGTAGTGGGTTTTTGCCCTCCAAATATCAAGGCGTGAAGCTGCGGTCTGCGTCTGATCCGGTTTTGTATTTGAACGATCCGTCGAAACGATCGCTTGGAGACGAGCAGCATGTTTTAAATGCTCGTAACGCTTTGGATCATCATTTGTATCGATTTGATAAGGATCCGGAGATCCATACGCGCATTGCGCAATATGAAATGGCGCATCGGATGCAGACCTCTGTTCCTGACTTGGCGGATACGAGTGACGAGCCGGAGAGCACGTTTGAGTTGTATGGGGAAGACGCAAGGAAGCCGGGGACCTTTGCGCGGAATTGCTTGATGGCGCGTCGAATGGCGGAAAAAGGTGTGCGATTTACCCAGTTGTTTCATGCCGGTTGGGATCATCACGATGATTGCGCGAAGCATCACCCCACCTTGTGTCGCGAGACGGATCAGGCGTGTGCGGGTTTAGTCGCAGATTTGAAGCAGCGCGGTTTGCTCGAGGATACCCTGATCGTTTGGGGTGGAGAATTTGGGCGAACTGTTTTTAGTCAAGGTGGGTTGAAGCGCAACGCTTATGGCCGAGACCATCACCCTTATTGCTACACCTACTGGATGGCGGGTGGTGGCGTGAAGGCTGGATATACGCATGGAGAGACGGATGACTTCTCTTCGCGGATCGTTAAAGATCCTGTCGAGGTGCATGACCTGCATGCCACGATGATGCATATGTTGGGCTTTGACCACGAACGCCTTACCTATAAATATCAAGGACGGTATTACCGCCTGACCGACATTCACGGAAAAGTCGTCCACGACGTGCTTGCTTAACACGTTTGTCGTCAAGCATGCGCGGCACGTCGGTTGTCCGTGCAAACTGCATGCCAGTTTCGGGTTCCAGTTGAAGTCCGGTATGGGTTCATGTATGTGTAGGGTGTGTATGGCGTTTAGCCGCTACCCTTTAATTGTGATTAGGAGAGTCGACATGAGGTTTTTGTTATCAGCACTAGTGTGTGTGAGTGTGGCCGCAGTGGTGGTTGCGAAAGAAGACGGTGTTGCGACCTGGACTGATCCCGATGTCGCGGCGAAGGAGCATGCGGACTTTCTGTTACAGGGCGAGTATGTCGGAAAGATCGAGGGGAAGCCGGCTGCTGTGCAGGCGGCAGACTTGGATGGCGGGAGCTTCTTGGTCGCTATTTATCAGGGTGGGTTGCCGGGTGCTGGTTGGGACAAATCGGCGATCGACTCTAAGAAGATTGATAGGGAGGCCCTGAAGACATTGGTGAAAGGTTTGAAGAAAACCGATCGCGTGAGCACGACCATGGGCAAGAAGGCTCCGACCGGTGCGACGGTGATTTTTGGGGGTGAGGCCAATCCGCTTATAACGGGAACGGTCAAGGGCGGCTTGTTATGGCCGCCAGCGCAGACGACACAGCCTGTTGGAAGTTTTAGCATGCATGTCGAATTTCGTTTGCCGTATAAGCCTGCGCGACTGCCGAGTAATCAGGATCGTGGGAATAGCGGCGTGTACATTTTTAACAATTACGAGTGCCAAGTGTTGGACTCGTTTGCGTTGGATTATGAGCACCCTGAGAACAACGCAATTAAGCCGCAGTCGATCAACAAGCAGTGGTGCGGGTCTTTTTATAAATTCAAATTGTCGGATCTCAATATGAGTCTACCGCCTTTGACCTGGCAGACCTATGACATCGACTTTACTGCGCCGGTGTTCACAGATGGCAAGAAGACGACAAATGCGCGTGTGACCGTGGTTCAGAACGGCGTCAAAATCCATGACGATGTCGAGCTGCCAAAAGGGACTGGGGCTGGGGGTAGACGTCCTGAGAAGGAAAAGGGCCCGATTATCTTTCAGGGACATGGAAACCCTGTCGCCTATCGCAATATCTGGCTGCTCGAAAAGTAGCCGCTCACTGCTGGTGATTGTCGTGTGCCTGACTCGCTGCGGTTTTCAGCGCGGCGGCCGTTTTTTCATCGAGTTTAGCTGCCCACTTGACTGTGAGCGGTGACTTCCCCGTGATCGCTCCGTAAAACACGCAGGCGGCTAGATAGCCTGCACGGGCGGACGGGTGACTGCCATCTGGTTTGTAGAGGGAGGCAAATAGGTCTGGATCCTTCTTGTGCACCGCAGCGAATGCCTCTCCCACCGGGATGACCGTGGCCCCATTTTCTTTTCCCGCGAGAGTGTACTGAGTCGTGACGAGCGTGTTCATTGTGGTGAAATCGGGGTAGACCTCTCGAAGCTTCTTGTGACCCGCTTGCCGACCCCATGTTTGAAATAGCATAAGTTTGGGGATCCCTTGTTTACGCGCGAGGGCTGCGAAGCCTGCCACCTTTTCTTGAAAGTTTCGGGTGCTCGCGGGCGAGACCGCCGCTTCGAGGCTTTGGCCTTGAATGATAAGGATGTCCCACTTCTTGCTTTTGACGAGGTCGAGAGACTTTGGGTCATCGAGGTGATAGGCGAGTGTTTTCCCTCCAGGCGTGCGGGCCTCAATCTGAATGTCCGCGCTTTCTGCGTTGAATAGTGCCCGTATGTGTTGAACCGTTCCTGCCGTATAACTGTTTCCAAGCATGAGGACGTGGGTGGGGTCTTCAGAGAGCCCCAAGAGGGGCGACAATAGGAGGAGTGCGGTGATTAGAGGTTTCATTCCCAGAGTCTATTTATTCGCCAGAGGAAGGGCAAGTGCCTTATGCAGTCGATGGCTGACTCCCTTGCTTAGTTCAGGATAGCGGGCCTTTTGATCGTCTCCTTTCCCGATCGACGTTCGAGCGGGGCCCAGAAAGTGTTGGAAGGCATGCACTCTGGTCTTGTTCCGGCGGTGTTGATTTGAGTAACATCTGGCCTTTGTCGACCGGTTTTGCCGCACGTGCATGTTTATCAATCAGCCTAGGGATTATGATGAGTCAGACAGCCAAAATTATCTACACCGAGACCGATGAGGCGCCCGCGTTGGCGACCCACTCCTTTCTACCCATTGTTCAGGGTTTTACCGCTGCGGCGGGTATTGAGGTCGAAACGCGTGACATTTCTCTGACCGCTCGTATTCTGGCTAATTTCCCTGATGTCTTGAGCGAGGATCAGAAGGTGGACGATGCCTTGGCAGAATTGGGACTGTTAGCCAAGACGCCTGAGGCGAATATCATCAAGCTGCCGAACATTAGTGCGTCTCTTCCACAACTTCAGACCGCGATTAAAGAACTCCAAGAAAAAGGCTATCCCTTACCGGATTACCCTGAGGAAGCGAATAGCGACGAGGAAAAGAACATTCAGTCGGCTTACGACAAAGTCAAAGGGAGCGCCGTGAACCCAGTTTTGCGCGAAGGCAATTCTGATCGTCGCGCACCGTTTGCAGTGAAAGAATTCGCGCGCAAGAATCCTCATTCGATGGGTGCGTGGAGTGCTGATTCCAAAACGCATGTCGCGAGCATGAGCGACGGTGACTTTTATGGTAGTGAAAAATCGGTCACACTGTTGGCTCCGGATGATGTGCGCATTGAGCTAGTGGGCGCGGGTGGGGTGACTAGCGTGTTAAAGGCGTCGACACCCTTGCTTGCTGGCGAAGTGATTGATGCGGCGGTGATGAGTGCGAGTCGTTTGCGAGCGTTTTTTGATGGCGTGATAGAGGACGCACGGTCGGAGGGCGTCTTGTTGTCCATCCATATGAAGGCCACCATGATGAAGGTCTCTGACCCGATCATTTTTGGGCACATGGTATCCGCGTATTATCGTGACGTCTTTGAGAAGCATGCGGACATTCTTGCTGAGCTTGGGGTGGATCCGAATAACGGAATCGGTGACTTGGTGGCGAAAGTCAAAGAGCTGCCTGTTGATAAGCGCGTTGAAATAGAATCGGATCTCGCGGTGGTTTATGAGAGTCGTCCCGACTTGGCTATGGTGAATTCGGACAAGGGTATTACGAACCTGCATGTTCCGAGTGATGTGATCATTGATGCCTCCATGCCAGCCGCTATTCGGACTTCTGGTCAGATGTGGGGGCCGGATGGCGAGTTGAAGGACATGAAGGCTGTGATTCCTGATCGCTCGTATGCGGGTGTATATCAGGCAACAATTGATTTCTGCAAAGAGCATGGTGCGTTTGATCCGACCACGATGGGGTCGGTATCGAATGTTGGATTGATGGCCCAGAAGGCGGAAGAGTATGGCTCGCACGACAAGACCTTTGAGGTAGCGACTGCGGGTGTGGTTCGCGTGGTGGGTCAGTCTGGAGAGACCTTGATCGAGCAGCCTGTTGAGGCGGGTGATTTGTTTCGAATGTGTCAGACCAAAGACGCCCCGATTCAAAACTGGATCAAGTTAGCTGTGGGTCGCGCACGGGCGACGGGGCTTCCGGCGGTGTTCTGGTTGGACAAGGCACGTGCGCATGATGCGGCAGTGATCGAGAAGGTAAATGCTTATTTGCCAGATCATGATACCGAGGGCTTGGACATTCAGATCTTGGAGCCAGTGGCTGCGACCGTGTTTTCGATGGAGCGACTTATCAAAGGGGAAGACACGATCTCTGTTACGGGGAACGTGCTTCGGGATTACCTGACCGATTTGTTTCCTATCTTGGAAGTCGGCACGAGTGCGAAGATGTTATCGATTGTTCCTCTGATGAGTGGCGGTGGCTTGTTTGAAACAGGGGCGGGTGGATCGGCCCCCAAGCATGTGCAGCAATTTGTGGAAGAGAATCATTTGCGTTGGGATTCCTTGGGCGAGTTTCTGGCCTTAGCCGTGTCGCTTGAGCATTTGGGTGAAACGACGGACAATGCCAAGGCGCTTGTCTTGGGCCGCACCTTGGATCAGGCCACCTCGACACTTTTGGAGAACCGAAAATCTCCATCGCGCAAAGTGAATGAATTGGATAACCGCGGGAGTCATTTCTATCTCGCCAAATTCTGGGCAGAAGCCTTGGTGGCCCAGGAGTCGGATCCTGCGCTAGCGAGCGAGTTCAAGTCGCTTGCTGACACATTGGCTGCTAACGAGCAGGCAATTGTGGATGAGCTCAATTCGGTACAGGGTAGTCCCGTTGATCTAGGCGGATACTACTCGACCGATCACGCCTTGGTTGCAGCAGCCATGCGGCCGAGCGCGACTTTCAATGCCGCCATCGACGGGTTGCGCGCCTGAGTCTATTTGCGCGGGTCGTTCTTCTCGATTAGCTCCGAGGCATCGAAGGCGATGTGACCGGTGGAGCTAGACGGTCTGCCTGCCACGGGGGCTCGTTTCGCGGGGAGTTGATTGCGGTGCTTTTCGATTGTGACTGCGTGTTCTGGGTTTGTGATCTGATTATCCCATTCATGCGGATCCTTGTTGGAATCGTAGAATTCCTCGCTCCCGTCATTGTAGTGGATGTAGCGGTAGCGTTCGGAGACGATCGAGTAGTTGCCGGGACCGAAGCTTGTGCGGGCGTAGTGTTTCCAGTCAGCCTTGGGGTTTTTGAGTAGGGGCACAAGCGAGTCGCCTTCGTGTTTCGGGTCGGCCTTGTGTCCGGTGAGTTCGAGGATGGTGGGGTAGATGTCAATGAGCTCGACGGGTTTGTGACAGACTTGACCGGGTGTGATGCCAGGACCCACGATGATGATAGGGACGTGCGTGCTATCTCGCCAGAGGCTGCGTTTTGCCCAGCGGTCTTTCTCGCCGAGATGAAATCCGTGATCGCTGAACAGGACCACGTAGGTATTGTCCGCGTGCGCGCTCTCTTCAAAGGCTGCGACCACGCGTGCGACCTGTGCGTCTGCAAAACTTACGCAGGCGAGGTAGGATTGCACGAGCAGTTCCCACTGTTTGTTCTCGGTGACCCACTCGTGAGTCGGGGCGACGTGTTTGAGACGAGTGAGATTGATGCCGTAGCGTGACAAGTCCGCTAGGTCATCCTTTTTATATGCCGGCATCTGCAGTGTTTCTAGCGGGTACATATCGAACCACTTTTGTGGAGCGAACTGGGGGACGTGTGGACGATAGAAACCGGTAGCGATGAAGAATGGCTTGTCATAGGTCTTCGCCATTTGAGCTTCGCCCCAGCTGGCGGTCTTATGGTCGGGCATTTGCTCGTCTGTCGCAGGGTACACGCCCCAGTCCCACAGTGGGTGGCCGGGATAGGGGGATACTTTTTTCTTTGGCCGAGGGCCGAAGCCCCCGTTGTTGCCGGCGTAAGTCTTGAAATACTTCTTGTTCTCGCCGCCATGAAACAGCTTGCCCGCGGCGGCCACCTCATAGCCTTCTGCCTCGAATCGCTTCGGCATCGTACGACTTGCTGCGGCGACGGGCGACTTTTCGATGGGCGGGTTCAGGAAATAGATTCCGCTTGTGCTGGGGTATAGAGAGGTCATCAGGCTGGCACGGGAAGGGTTGCAGACGGGCGATTGGCAATGGGCATTGTCGAAGAGCACGCCTTTAGAGGCGAGATGATCGATGCCCGGTGTTTGGGCTTGGGGGTGTCCGCCTAGAACCCCGATCCAGTCATTGAGGTCGTCCACTGCGATGAGTAGGACGTTGGGCTTGTCGCTCTTGGCTGCAAGCAGTGGTGAGCAGAAGAATAGAGTAATAGCGAGGGTTGCGAGGTGCCTAATCATCATGGTTCCTTTTTATTTCGTTATGGGGCCAATTTCGTAGTCGGTTTTTCTGACCCATCCCTTGTGCTCAAAATTTCCGGCCTTGAGTGACGCATCGTAGTAGCCGGCACCGCCCGAGTAGGGGTAGTTGTCAAAGATGGCACCGTTGCCGTTGATACGTGGATCGCCTTGTGCGTTTAGTTTTGCGTGAAGAAAGTCTTTGAGTGCTTTTTGTTTGGATGCGTATTCCGGGTTGCTCGAGAGGTTTTTGACGCAATCGAGATCCTTCGACAGATTGTAGAACTCTTGAGGGGGGCGTTTTCCAAAGCAGAGATCCCAATAGCTCTTGTCTTCGCCGGAGCGTCGCAGGTTCAGGATGGCTGTTTTTGTTGGGCTGCCATCGCAGTTCAAATAGCCGGCTTCTGGGTTGCCGCCGGGCCAGCGGTCGGGTTCAAAATTTTCGATGTACATAAAGTTGTCTTTGATGATCGCGCGGATCGGGTAGCCCCAATCGTGGGGTCGGCCGACGTCGTGGCGCTCCTTGCCGAGGACCACGTGGTCGCGCGCGGCTTCGATGCGTCCGCTTTTGGCGGATAATAAGAGGGGGATCAGACTGGAGCCAGAGAGAGGTTGCATCTTCGCTTGTTCCCAGGAGATGCGGGTGGCCTCGAGGATCGTGGGTGTTAGATCGGTGAAATTGATGTAGTCGTCTATGGTGCGGCCTTCTGTTTTGATGTGGGCTTTCCACATGACTGCAAAGGGGACGTGATTGGAGTTTTCGTAGGCCTGACCTTTTTGGCGGGGGGCGGGACGACCGTGATCCGAGGTGACCATGACCAGCGTGTTTTCGAGTTCGTTGCGCTCCTCGAGGTCTTTAAGGATGCGGCCGAGATGCGTGTCATAGTGTTCCACTTCCATTCC
>CAXMRT010000125.1:0-21934 GCA_964196025.1 uncultured Gemmatimonadales bacterium
GCCTTTAGTCAGTGGTTTTGCCTACGAGAAGCTGGGCGTTATTCCGCGCGCGGTCAGTTACTATAAATAGCCGTAGGTGCTCGATGGCTACTGGGGTCACCGCATGGTGTGTAATTTGGAGCGCTTTTTGTCTAAGCCCAGAGCGCTTGACGGGACGCTTCCCAGGTGGGAAATCATACTCGCTTTTGTGTCCGTCTTGGTTAGACTGTCGTCCAGTTATTGGGGATGTGACTTGTATGTTGTACAACCGGAGGTGTGAAAATGGCCCAGGGACAAGCTAGTGGCAGCGTTGTGACGCGCATGTCGATCATGATGTTTTTACAGTTTTTTGTCTGGGGAGCCTGGTTTACGACTCTCGGCGCCTGCCTAGCGGGTAATGGGCTTGGAGATATCATTGGTGGAGCCTACGGGACTGCACCGCTGGCTGCGATCTTCGCGCCTCTCTTCCTAGCGATTGTGGCGGACCGGTTTTTTGCCTCAGAGAAAGTGATGGGGGTTTTGTTCTTAGTAGGTGGGGGCTTGTTGTGTGCTGTACCGACGCTCGCGGCCGATCCTGAGAACGCGAAGCTGATCTATATGCTCTTCTTGGGTCACATGCTTTGTTACATGCCGACCTTAGGGCTGTCGAATTCGATTGTCTTTGCAAACGTCTCTGATGCGGCGGCCTTTCCTAAAGTGAGAGTCTGGGGCACGATTGGCTGGATCGTGGCTGGATTATTGAATGGGTTCATGGGGTGGTCCGTGAGTCTCATGATGTTTTATGTCGGAGGTGTGGCTGCGCTGGCCTTGGGCGTGTTTTGTTTTGCGCTTCCGAACACACCGCCGCCTGCGAAGGGGCAGCCTTTGAATTTGCGCGCCATATTTATGGTGGATGCGCTGTCTCTGCTTCGTCGGCCTGCGTTTGCGGTATTCGCCATTTGCTCCACGTTGATTTGTATCCCTCTCGCTTATTATTATGGGGTCACATCTCAGTATCTCACGCAAACCGGGTTTGTTGAAGCCGCGTCGGCGATGAGCATTGGCCAGATGTCAGAAATCTTCTTTATGCTTTTGATTCCTTTCTTTTTCCGAAAACTCGGCGTCAAATGGATGATCTTGATAGGAATGCTTGCGTGGCTGTCCCGTTACCTTCTATTCGCATACGGTGCTCCTGATCAGGTGGTCTGGATGCTTCTCTTGGCAGTCGCCTTGCACGGCATTTGTTATGACTTTTTCTTTGTGACTGGGTTTATCTACACCGAAAACTCTGCTGATGAGTCCATTCGGAATCAAGCCCAAGGATTGTTGGTCTTTCTGACGCAGGGTGTGGGCATGTTTTTTGGTTACAAGGTGGCGTTCGGCGCCTACACGCCTCCGGGTCCGCCTGATGCCGCTCTGGCTGCGGCCATTGGTGAAGCTCGCCCGCAGAACGTGATCTCTTTCGGCGAACAATTGACCAAGTTATTTTCAGTGAATATGCCGGAAACGGTCGACCCGGTATTGCTGTCTGAGACTATGGCTGCGTGGAAGGTCTTCTGGATGTGGCCCGCAGCGATGGCGGGCGTGATCGCGGTTGTTTTCTTCCTCGCTTTCTGGGATCGCGGCGATGGGTCGAAAAAAAGTGCTGTCGATAGTGACGCGGACCTTGAGAACAGCAATGCGGACACACCTGCTTGAGGTGTTGGCTAGGGAGAATCGGGTACTTGGTTCGACCAGCCTTTTGTGGTCATAAGATGCAACTACCCGTTGTCTAACAGAGCAAGAATGCATACATTTCTCTCATGTATACCCACGGATGCTTGTGAAGACCGCCCGCGAGGCTATAATCTACTGTTGGCAACGAAAAAAGGGGGTCGGGATTAATCGAGTGAGAGGACATTTTCTAGCATCTATTGTGTTGGTGGTTACCACGTGGATGTGTGTAGGCGTTACTTGCGCAGCCGATGCGCCGGATTTTAACACCCAGATCCGCCCCATACTTTCCCAGAATTGCTTCGAATGTCATGGTCCGGATGAAGAGGGTCGAAAGGGGCATCTTCGATTGGATTCTTATGAAGGTGCTACGGCGGTGTACAAAGGGAGTTCAGCTGTTAATCCGAGTAAGTTGGATGCTAGTGAACTCATTACCCGCATCACGTCGACTGATTCAGACGAGATCATGCCACCGTCCGATTCCATGCACGCGTTGTCAAAAATCGAAGTTAAGCTGCTGACGCGTTGGGTGGAATCGGGAGCCGAGTATGACGAGCATTGGGCCTTCTTGAGTCCGAAAAAGAAGCCTTTGCCAAAAGTATCACGCGCACACAAAGCGTGGAGGCAAAATCCCATTGACGCTTTTGTTCTTCAATCGCTGAAAGCGGCGAAGTTGGACCCAATGCCTGAAGCAAGTAAAACGGCTCTGCTGCGTCGCGTGACATTCGACTTGACTGGATTGCCTCCCAGCTTGAGTGAGATTGAGGCATTTTTATCGGATCGATCTAGAAACGCGTATGAAAAAGTCGTGGACAGATTGTTGGCCTCAGACCACTACGGGGAGCGCATGACCTTGGCTTGGATGGACGCAGCGCGTTATGGAGACAGCAGCGTGATGCATGCAGACGGTCCACGCATGATGTGGCCTTGGCGTGACTGGGTGATCAAGTCGTACAATGACAATAAGCCCTTCGATCAATTCACTGTTGAGCAACTGGCTGGTGATCTAATGCCTGAGGCGACTGAGGATCAAAAGCTCGCGACAGGGTTCAACCGTAATCACGCTACCTCCGATGAAGGGGGTGCGTTCCCTGAGGAACTGCGTGTGGAGTATGTTGTCGATCGCGTTAAGACCACCGCCAATGTCTGGTTGGGGTTGTCAATGGAGTGTAGTCAGTGCCATGACCACAAGTTCGACCCGATTAGTAATGAGGAATACTATAATTTTTTCGCATTCTTTAATAATAATTCCGATCCTGGTATGCAGAGTCGTCGCGGTAATCAGGCACCACTGGTTAAACTTCAAAGCAAGGATCGCGATACACAGCTCGCCCAAAATGAAGTCGTTCAGGCTGACTTAAACAAACAACTAAAAGTTCGACGGGAGTCCATCGGCCCCGATGCAGAGAAGTGGGCGGAGGTTAAGGAGGCTGATCTCCGAAGCGCTAAAACCTTTAAGGCTCAACCAGCTGGTTTGCAACATCATATCCCGTTCTACGATATGCTTGATAAAAAGGCAGTAGAGTTGATTAGCGGTATTCAGTCTAAGATTATCGCTGGCGCTCGTTCAGGCAGCTGGAAAGGGAATACTACTTTGCGAATGAGGAATAAAGATGCTGTTGACTACCAAGGGGTCGCGGCATTCGTGGAGGTTGACAAACCTTTCACAATGTCCGCATGGCTCAAAACGCCAGTTAATCGGGTCTCCGCACTATTTTCCAAAGTGAAACAGGGGGATAGCGATATGCGCGGATTTGATATTTGGATTGATCGCGCGGATATTGGCATGAACCTCTCCAGTGCGTATCCGGATAACACCATCCGCGTGATGGCGCGTAAACAACTGAAGGCCAACGCGTGGCAGCATGTCGCCGTGACCTATGATGGGTCTAGTAAGGCTGCCGGTATCCAGATTTTTGTTGATGGTAAAGCCCAAAAGTTTGATGTCGAAGATGATAGCCTAACCGGAACCATTCAAAACGAGTCTCCGTTTCGGATCGGCGGTCGTTATCCAAACATGAATTTTGAAGGGGAAATTGACGATATTCGACTCTATGATCGAGTGTTGAGTCAGGATGAAATTGGCGCCGTTCGAGCGGATTCGAACGGACAGCTTGCCGTCTTCACTGCTGACCGGCCCAGTGAGTCCCAGAGCAAATTTATCGAGTCTTCTTTCCTGAAAGAAGAGGACTCGATCTATAAGAAAATGACCTCTGACCTTGCTGCCGCGCAGAAATCTGAAGCGCAGATAAAGAAGGAATTCCCCGAATTATCCTCGATGATCATGCAGGATAATCCGGATGCTAAGATGCGGATGACTTACGTGTTGGAGCGTGGGCTTTATGATTCGCCCAAGACAAACAAAGTGATTACCGCAGCTGTTCCATCGTTTCTTCCGCCTATGCCTGATGGAGCGCCGGCCAACCGGCTTGGGCTTGCTAAATGGTTGGTCCGTTCGGATCACCCACTGACGGCACGCGTCACGATCAACCGCTACTGGACATTGTTTTTTGGAGGCGGAATAGTTGAAACCGTCATGGACTTTGGAAACCAGGGGAGTATGCCTAGTCATTCGGAGCTGCTCGATTATCTCGCTGTAGATTTTGTAGAAAGTGGCTGGGATGTCAAACGTATGATTCGCCTAGTGGTAACGTCTCAGACTTATCGCCAGTCCTCGCGTGTCACACCAAAAGCGCTTGAGAAGGATCCCCGAAACCGTATGCTTGCTCGTGGGACGCGTTTTCGTTTGCAGGGCGAGTTTATTAGAGACAATGCATTGGCCGTCAGCGGCTTGTTGATCCCAACCATTGGTGGAGCCAGTGTTAAGCCATATCAGCCGCTTGGGATTTGGAATGAGGTCTCGCTCAGTGGCGGGTTGAAGTATCCTCAGGATAAAGGCGATAAACTGTTCCGGCGTAGCATGTATACTTATTGGAAGCGCTCTGCTCCGGCCCCGAACATGATGATCTTTGATGCTCCAACCCGTGAGAAATGTGTGGTGAAGCGTCCCCGCACCAATACACCGCTTCAGGCGCTGGTTACGTTGAATGATATGCACTTTGTTGAAGCTTCACGAAAACTCTCAGAGCGGGTGATGACGGAGGGAGGGGTCAGTTTTTCGGACAGAGTCGATACGCTGTATCGTTTGTGTATGAGTCGCCCAGTCACTGCGGCCGAACTTGAGGTGTGCCGTTCCGTTTACGACCAACAGTTTGCCTCTTTTGAGAAGGCACCTGAGTCTGCACGCTCTTACCTATCCACGGGAGAGTCGTCACGTGATGAACAGTTGGATCTTATTGAACATGCTGCGTTTACCGTTCTTGCTAACATGATATTGAATCTGGATGAAGTTCTCACTAGAGGTTGACATAATATGGATCCAATCGTTGAACAGTTGAAGATACTTGGCCGGCGTCAGTTTTTGAAAAACACGAGTCTTGGATTCGGCGCTACAGCTCTGAGCACCCTTATGAATCCCGGTTTGATTGGGACCGCGAACGCGGGCGTGAACTCTCATATAGCGCAACGGATCGCTCCGAAAGCGAAACGCATCATTTACATGTTTATGGCAGGCGGTCCCTCGCATATTGACACGTTTGATTTTCATCCCGAAATGAGAGCCTTGCATGGGCAGGAGCTTCCCGATTCTGTTCGACAGGGACAGCGCATTACGGGGATGACAAGTAAGCAGAGCACGTTTCCTGTTGTAGCGCCGATGTTTGACTTTCAGCGTCATGGAAAACATGGGACCTGGGTGAGTGAGCTTCTTCCTCACACAGCGGGGATTGTTGATGACATCACCATTGTCAAATCGATGCATACTGAAGCGGTTAATCACGATCCGGCTATCACGTTCATCAATACCGGCCAACAAGCGCCTGGGAAGCCCAGCCTTGGGGCTTGGTTGAGTTATGGCTTAGGGAGCTTGAACGAGAATATGCCGGGTTACGTCGTAATGATCTCTCGAGGGAAGGGTAACTTGCAGGCTCTGTATTCGCGCCTGTGGGGTAGTGGGTTTTTGCCGGCAGAACATCAAGGGGTGAAGCTTCGTTCCAGTGGTGACCCGGTGTTGTACTTGGCTAACCCTGAGGGAATTAGTCGTAAGGACCGTCGAATGATGTTGGATGGTCTATCGAAACTGAATCAATCCCATTTCGATTCGTTTGGAGATCCTCAGACTCAGTCCCGGATTGCGCAGTATGAGATGGCCTATCGTATGCAGACCGAAGCGCCTGAAATACTCGATTTCTCGGATGAGCCAGAGTCGACTTTTGCTTTGTACGGCGAAGACGCTCGCAAGCCGGGCACGTTTGCAGCGAACTGTCTTCGAGCCAGACGTTTGGCTGAAAACGGCGTTCGTTTTATCCAGCTTTATCATCGTGGCTGGGATCAGCATAATAGTTTGCCGAAACAAATCCGTGGGCAAACCATGGATATTGATCAGGCTGCCGCGGGCTTAGTTAAAGATCTTAAACAACGTGGCATGCTTGACGAGACACTTGTGGTCTGGGGCGGTGAGTTTGGGCGAACTATCTACTCACAAGGAAAGTTGACCGCGAGTAATCATGGTCGCGATCACCATGGTCGTTGCTTCAGCCTGTGGATGGCGGGTGGAGGCGTTAAGCCTGGATTTGAGTTTGGTAAGACAGACATTCATTCATATAATATCCTCGAAGACCCCATGCATATTCGAGATCTGAATGCCACCATGCTGCATACGCTAGGGGTGGATCACGAACGATTGACCTTCCCATACCAGGGCCTAGATCAGCGCTTGACTGGGGTCGAGCCAGCTCGCGTGATGCACGAGATTCTTTCTTAGGCGTCGCGGCACGATTGGCCGCTATGCGTGGGATTGGATACTGTATATCGCCTAGCTCTTTCAAACCGGTTTGCACAGAAGTGTAACGTATTCGGATCTGAACTCGTATTCTAACTCATACTCAGTTACACCTTGGATGTGCCTAAGGAGTCCATATGAAACTATTTATTGTTGCGATTGTAGCCGTGTTTGTCGGTCTGATGTTGGGGCGGATCGGCCCGCAATCCGAAATGCGCGAGCTGGAGAAGCAGTTGGCGGAGAAATCTGTTGATGAGACTCCCAGACGGTCGCTGATGCCTTTGTCTGGGCTGCTGGCGATTCCTGGCGTTCTGGACCAACTTGAGGATTCGAAGACGAAGGCTGTCGTAGCGGAATCAGACGTTCCTGTATCTGGGATCAGCATTGAAGCAGATGAAGTTCCTGCTAGCGAGAATGAAGCTGAGGACGACGATCGGAGTACGCTTGAACGTCAGATTGAGGCGGCAGCGGCCTTGTGGTCGGTGCGCGCGAGCCTTGCACGTTCTGGTTTTGTTGCGAGTGTTGGCCTAGAGGAGGATGGTGCGGCTCAGTTCGATGTGATCGTTGCGGCGATGAATATACGCATGAAAGAATCCTTTGAGGAATGGGCTGTCACTCTGGCCGAAACGGATATGCCTCCCGCTGAAATCGGTGTGCGAATGGTGAATGACCTTAGTGAGGTCGTGACCTTGGCGTATGAGGATTTGGACCGATCGATGCCAACGGGTTGGCGTAAACGAGGCGGAGAGACGTTCAATGTTGGTGATTTTATTGACCCCGTCGTCGCGGTTCCACTACTGAGTGTCGAAGA
Organism: uncultured Gemmatimonadales bacterium; assembly: GCA_964196025.1. GTDB lineage: Bacteria > Verrucomicrobiota > Kiritimatiellia > CAXMRT01 > CAXMRT01 > CAXMRT01. Next base: position 7,323 of record CAXMRT010000125.1, read on the forward strand.
CAAGTTACAATCCTTAGGCGGTAGGCGCGGCCGATGAGTTTTGCGCGTAGCATTGCCGTAACGGCGCTTTATGAGTTGCATGATTCCTTTCGGAGTCGACGTACGCTTGCCTTATTTGTTGTCTATCTAGTGGTTGCTACGGCTTCGGCTTATGGGATTATTACGTTTATTCATAAGTTGGAAATCGCACTTGCCGAGGATCTGTTACAGGTGGGGGCCAATGCAGAGCCCCTTGTCTTGCTTGACGCTTTGGCTGAAAACCGTGTGTATAAAAACTTCATCAACAAGAGCTTTTCAGATTCTGTGGTCGCCACCAATCTCTTGGCGCTGCCACCGATCGCGGTGATTTATGGATGGCTGACCTACTTGACTGCGCCGATTTTGGTTATGTTGTCGACCTCTAGTCGCGTATCGGAAGAGGTGAGCACTGGCTCGGTTCGCTATGTTTTGTATCGAAGCACTCGTCTGGGTTGGTGTTTGGGGAAGTTCGTCGGACAAGCGTTGCAGATTCTGGTCGCGCTGCTGGTTGGATCGATCGGGGCATGGGCGATTGCCTCTTTCATGTTAACGTCTATGGATGGGCCCGGTACGCTGGTAGTGATGCTGGAGTTTGCGTTTAAGAATTGGATCTATTCATTGGCGTTTATAGGGCTCGCGTTCTGGGTGTCGCAGTGGATCCGGTCTCCGAACACGGCAGCGGCGATTGGTGTGGTCGCCTTGGTTGCGACGGTTGTTCTGTCTGGTTTCGCTTACCACTACCTCAAAGAAGATCCAGGGTCAGCGTGGGTTATTGTAAAGTGGGTTCTTCCAGTCTCTCATGGGAGGGATTTGATATGGAGTCCTGGTACTGATCGCGTTGTACCGGGCGGATTCATTCTGTGTGCGTTGTCGATGGTATACTTGTTGATGGGATACGCGCGGTTTTGTCGGAGAGATCTATGAGTACGGCTCTTTCCTTTGAATCGGTCACTAAGACTTACGGTCGTAAAGCGGCTCTATCCGGATTGTCTTTCTCTGTAGATACAGGCTCGATTTGCGGACTAGTCGGTAGCAACGGCGCGGGCAAAACGACGACGATGTCGATTGCGGGCGGGGCATTGAAGCGTTTTGAAGGGAGGATCGAGTTATTGGGTCAAACAGGCTTTGATGTCGAGAAGCTCAGCGGTCGACTCACAGTGATCCCGCAGGATTCTGAACTTCCGCGCTATGCGCGTGTCGAGGATCTGCTGTCTTATTATGCCCGCTTGCAAGGGCTGTCTAAAACGGACGTCCGGCGCTCGGTGAAGGATGTGCTCGAGTGGACGAATTTAGGGGATCGGGCGCGATCTTCAATTCGGCAGCTCTCGCATGGGATGCGACGGCGTGTGACCGTGGCGCAAGCGTTTCTTGGCAATCCTGAGTTGGTGCTCTTGGACGAGCCCATGAATGGGCTGGATCCAGCTGAAAAGGCGAATATTAGGGATTTACTCATCGATCGTCGCGGAAAGCAGGCCATTTTAATCAGCTCTCACAACCTTGATGAGGTGGAACGGGTGTGTGATAGCGTGGTGTTTATTGAGGACGGCCGGCTTGTAAAGCAAGAGAGCATGGAGGCCTTGACCACAAAGACGCTTGTCACGCGGTATTTAGTCGACCAAAAAGAATTAGACTGTTCGGAGCTGTCGATCGCGGTTCCTGGATGCCAGTTTAGTCAGGATTCTGAGGGCTGGCTCGTCTGCAGTGCGCCCATCTCAGAGACCGCTGCGGCAGTAAATGCGCGTGTGTTGGGTCGGTTACTGGCCCAAAACGTAGGGGTATTGAGGGTTGAGACAGGGGCGACCTTGGAGGAAATTTATTTAACCGACATCCGGAGCTCTCGATCCGGCAGTTAAGCTGCTGATTTTTCGTTCTATTTCCTCTTTGCAAGACGCTGTTAGTTTGGTACATAACGTGCAAGGAATTGCTGATCAAGTAACCGCACAGAGAGGTTTAAGAATATGACTTATGTTGTCCAAGAGGCCTGCGTAAAATGTAAATACGGAGACTGTGTCGAAGTTTGTCCTGTCGATTGTTTTTTCGAGGATGACTCACAGCTCTACATCAACCCTGACGAGTGTATTGACTGTAGCGCTTGCGTTCCAGCTTGTCCGGTCGAGGCGATCGTTTCAGAAGACGAGGCTAGTGAGGAAAACCTGACCAAAAATGCGGAAGCTTCATTTGAAGAAGAAGCTCGCCGTACTTCCAAAGATGACGTCACGCATGGTCCTGATTGGGACAGTGATAAGGCGTAGTTTGGTGACACCACCTTTGAACGCACCGCCTTCGGGTTGGTGCGTTTTTTTTTGAGGATGAGGCATGGATAGGCAAGAATCGTTAGGCTTCTTCAAAAGAAAAAGGGGTCGATGGTTTTGGCCTTCCATACGGATCAGCCTAGTAGCGGCTATGTTGGGTGTTGCTGGATGTCGAATGGTTTGGATGCCGGGGCAGAGTTTTACGGGCGACCTACCGACTTTGACCCAGGCCGAGCGCGCTGTCAGAGCGACTCTCGAAAAGGATCTCACGCGGTTGTCTGTGGATATAGGGGTTCGCAATATTCGTGAGATCGAGAATCTCCAGAAGGCGGCTACATTCCTTGAGACGGAGCTAGCCATGGCAGGCTATGAGGTCGAGTCACAGAGGTACGACTGTGAGGGTGTGTCTGTCCGCAATCTGATTGTTGAGCGCAAAGGAATTGGTTTGGCGGATGAAATTGTGGTCATTGGCGGCCATTACGACACGAAAATGGATGTTCGGGGTGCAAATGATAATGGTTCTGGTGCGGTGGCTACGGTTGCGCTTGCCCGCCGCTACGCCACAAAAGAGTCGAAGCGAACCGTACGCTTTGTATTGTTCGTTAACGAGGAACCCCCCTTTTTTCAAACAGAGCTGATGGGGAGTCTGGTTTACGCAAGAGCGCTTCAAGCTCGCGGTGACTCCGTGGTCGCCATGCTGAGCTTGGAAACGATGGGCTATTTTTCTGATGATAAAGGAAGTCAGAACTATCCCCGTCCGCTCAATCTATTCTACCCATCTACCGGAAACTTCATCGGGTTCGTCGGAGATACACGTTCTGGGCCCTTGGTTCGTCGATCGGTCCGCTCTTTTCGAGATAATGTCTCTTTTCCGTCTGAGGGCGCGAGCATGCCACGGCGGCTGACGGGGATTGGATGGTCGGATCACTGGGCCTTTTGGCAGTGTGGCTATCAAGCGTGTATGGTCACGGATACGGCTCCATTTCGTTATCCCTATTATCATACCGTCGAGGACACAATCGATAAGATTGATTTTGACCGGCTCACTCGAGTGGTTGTGGGATTGGAATCGGTGATTGACGATCTGTTAGATCCAGAGGTTTGGCCGTGATAGTTGTTTATCAGGTTAGTCGGGTATTGGGCGGGGGAAGAGGATGACCCAATCGAAAGAACCCAAGCCAATTCCATTGTTGCGGCAGGATCGCGTCGACAAGCTTTTCGATCAGTTGGCAGAAGAGATTGTGCCAGAAACGGAGCTCCGGTGGAATTCGCCCCTTAACCTTGTGATCGCGGTCGTGTTGTCGGCGCAGTGCACGGATAAAATGGTAAATAGGGTCACGGCAGATCTATTTGATCGATGCCAGGTAGCGGATGACTACCTAGCTCTTGGCGAGGATAAGCTGCGGCACGCGATCCGATCGATTGGCTTGTATAAGACTAAGGCGCGAAACGTTATTGGTCTCTGTTCGCGGATAAAAACCGTGTTTCACGACGAGATTCCTGCCACGCGGGAAGAATTGCAGAGTTTACCGGGCGTTGGGCGAAAAACTGCAAATGTTGTGTTGAACGTCCTGTTTGGAGAAGCCACCCTGGCGGTGGATACACATATCTTTCGCTTAGGTAATCGATTAGGTTTGGTGCGCACCACGACACCGGAAAAAACTGAGATCGCGCTGCTAAAACGGATTCCCGAGAGACACTTGCGGCATGCGCATCATTATTTGATCTTGCACGGACGCTATGTGTGCAAGGCTCGTCGACCGGAGTGCTGGCGCTGCTCGGTAGTTGCGTTCTGTAATCACCGCCCTAAAGAGCTTGAGCGGGGCTAGTGAGGATGACGCAGTTGGCGTCATTTTAACCCTCCTACCCGTAGGGGCTCCTTCCGCCCGAGCGGACACCTTTGAAGAGGAGGTGTTTTTCGGTAATAGGGTAAAGGACGATGACTGGGGGTTTAGGTGTCCGCTTGGGTTAGCGGTAGACTGCGTCCCAGGACTTGAATACCGGCTCTAGGTTTCGTTCACGGAGAGCGGCGCAAAAAGTGGGGATATCGCGTTCGTCAGAAATTTCGAACTGTCCTGTGGCATCCGTTGGTTCTGCGTAGCCGCCAACGGTGGTCTTGCTTGATATGCTCATCTTGTTGATGCCGACCCCAGCCAGCCCATCCCTGTACGCGGCGGGTTCACGAGTGGATAGGGTCAGAGAGGCTTCGGGCAGGCAGATTCGGAAGGCGAAAATGATTTGGGCGAGCTGTCGATCGCTCACTGGAGTGTCGGCGGAAAACCCCCCTAGTTGAGGACGGATTCGAGGAAACGAGATCGCGATGCCTGAGCGCCAATAGCGAGACTGAAGGGCACGGGCGTGGCGGAAGGTTGATAGCGCATCGCTGAAAGGGTTGGCGAGGCCGAGCAACACGCCGAGGCTGATGGATCGGATACCGGCCTCCAGCGCTCGCGCGGGCGCTTCGATACGGTAGTTGTAGTTTGATTTGGGTCCCCAGCGGTGGGTGGTTTTGAAGACCTCGGGATTATACGTCTCTTGATAGAGTGCAATGCTTGTGCAGCCGGCTGCGGCGAGTGATTCGTATTCTGGAGTCGTCATCGAGAACGTTTCGACGCTGACATGGCTGACCACTTCCGCCGCCTGAGCGGTATGCTCGATGAGATAGTCGGCATCTGCAAATTTTGTACGATCACCGGTCAGGAGAAGAATTTCGTCGAAGCCCTTATTCTTCATCGCCTCCAACTCTCGACGCGCTTCCGCTAAATCCAGGCGCCGTCGGGGTTTATCGAGATCTGAGGAGAAGCCGCAGTAGATGCAGCCAGCTGAACAGTAGTCCGATAGATAGAGAGGGGCGAAGAGGCTGATCGTGTTTCCAAAATTCTGTTGAGTGAGAGATTTTGCGCGTAGAGCAAGTTCTTCTAGTCGGGTGCTAGCCGAGGGTGATATGAGCGCTGCGAAATCGTCTTCGGTATGATGGTTTTGGCCGAGCGCGCGATCCACATCATGATCGTCCGCGTGTTCAGCGAGCTCTAGCCAAGGATCTGCCTGAACCCAGTCAGGAGGCGCTTCCGTTGTCATGACTGAGGCGTATCGCTCAAAAAAGAGGTTAGCGGGCTGCTGGGCTGTGCACGTGTATGGCGGGACATGAGTCCGGCATGCCGAGCGTTTAGTCCGACGTCTACGGCACCGGCAAAGGCCTCGGCCATGGCAGAGGGGTTGGCGGCGACTGCAATAGCGCTGTTGACCAGAACTGCGTCACACCCCAGTTCCATTGCAGCGGCAGCTTCGGATGGGGCTCTAAGGCCCGCATCGACAATCACAGGAATCGAACTATCGCGTATGATGAGTTCTAGAAGCGCCTGTGTGGAGAGGCCTTGGCCGCTGCCGATTGCGGAGCCTAGCGGCATGACAGACGCGCACCCGAGGTCTTCGAGGCGTTTTGCTAGAACAGGGTCGGCGGGCATGTACGGCATCACGATGAAGTTCTCTTTAACGAGTCGCTTGCAGGCTTCATGTGTTTCGATGGGGTCCGGCATTAGGTGGTGTGGGTTTGGGTGGATTTCGACTTTTACAAACGCGCTACCGGTGAGTTCCCGGCCGAGAAGAGCTGCGTTAAAGGCCTCTTCAGCGGTACGGGCGCCGGACGTGTTGGGCATGATCGTGACGCTGGGTAGACTGGAGAGCGGAGCAAAGAGGTCATCCTCGGCGCGGTCTTTGTTGAAACGTTTTAGGGCAACCGTTACCAATTGTGTCTTAGAGGCGTTGACGGCCTTGATCATGGTGTCGACGCTACTGAATTTACCTGTACCGAGGATTAGACGAGACTCAAAGCTTTGTGTTCCTAGAACAAGTGGCGTGGGGGCTTGATTGCTCAAGAGGCGCTCCCGCCACCGACCAGCATCATGATTTCTAGTGTGTCGTTTTCTGATAGCCTGACTGTTGAGTAGTTGTCTTTTGTAATGATGTCGTTGTTGAGCATCACTGCGACCTGGTCAGGCTGGGCGTCGAGAGCAGTGAGCAGAGATGGTAAGGAGGGTGGGCCGGAATGTTCGAATAGGTCGCCGTTTACGGTCAGATTCATCATGAGATTCACAATTGGTTTCGGCGGGGACTTTCCCTACGCCGGCATTATCCGGATCAGGTTTCAGCTACGGGTCGAATCGTAGCCACGGGTATAATCTCAGCCACCTAAGTGGGGCACCCCGAATGAGCTCAAAGACTAGCATACTGTCGAAAATCTAAAAGCGGAAAGTGTTTTGGATTTGTAGGTATTCGGAATTCTCGCTAAGGTCGACGGATGTCTACGTTCCGTCTATTCCACAACCCTCGTTGCAGTAAAAGCCGGCGCGCTCTCGAATTATTGGTAGAACGGGGTGTCGATCCTGAGCTAGTTCTCTATTTGGACACACCGCCGTCGTTCGACGAGCTCAGGGCAATCCTCTCACGCCTAAAGCTTGAGCCTCGTGACTTGATGCGAAAAGGAGAGGACATCTATAAGCAATTAGGCTTGTCCAACCCAGAGCTCTCATCGGACGCATTGATAGGCTTCATGGTTGAGAATCCGGTTTTGATTGAACGCCCAATATTTGTGACTGAGGTGGCCGCGGTAATAGGGCGTCCGCCGGAGAACGTGTTGACCATTCTGAGTAATTAGCTACGCTCGATTTTCGAGCCAATGGAGATGGATAAGATGAAGATATTGATTATTGATGATGACGAGGCGCTGTTGGTAGCACTTGGGCGATTGCTGGAAGAGTCGAAGGATTTGGATGTATCGACCGCGGGATCGGCTGAACTGGGTGTTGCGATGGTCGGTGAGTCGGACTACGATTTTGTGTTGGTGGATTTCAAAATGCCAAAGCATGATGGAGTTTGGTTTATGCAGAATGCCAAAATCCCGCGGGCAACGAAGGTGTTGTTGATGACGGCATTTGTGAACAGGGATGTCATAAACGAGATGTTCTCCTTAGGTATAGTGGGTTATCTGATCAAACCGTTTGGCGAGGAAGAGCTGATGCGCCACTTGTCTTTTCATAGTTCCGGCAGTGTGTCGCCAGAACTTTAGCCCGCAATTTTGATCCTGCCCCCGTTTGCCACGGCTTTGGCTTGGCTGACGAATGACTCATGTAGCGTGGGCGCCTTCCCGTTGGGTAAGACGCACTACACAAGAGTCACCACCACCGGAATCCTTTTTGATATAATTGGGTGCTTGTGGTGGGGGTCTTGGGCGCAGGGGATTTGTAGACGCCGCGTAGCTACCCATTTAGGACATCGCTTTGAGCGGGCTAGTTTTCTTCGACCAACGTGGTTGTCGTCGATATCTGATCTAGAATGTCACTGGGTGCGGAGAGGGTGATGTAGCGGCGATCCGTGTCCGTATGGTCTCCTGCGTTGAGGGTGATTCGTATGGCATCTGTTGGGATCAGGTCGCCGGCGCGTTCTGGCCACTCAATCAGAGTGATGCCGTTTGGTTCTAGGTACTCCTCAAAGCCGAGGTTTAAGACGTCGTCCGGGGACTGTAAGCGGTAGAGATCAATGTGGTATAGTCGAGGCTTCGATGGGTAATCGTTGATGATTGTGAAGGTAGGGGAACTGACTTCGTGACCGACGTTTAGGGCCGTCGCAAAACCGCGGACGAAACAGGTCTTGCCTGCGCCAAGGTCTCCAACCAGTGTGATCACCGTGCCGGAGGGGGTTAGTGTCGCGAGGGCCGCGGCAAAATGTTCGGTCTGTTCCGGGCTATCGGATCGCCATGTCTTAGATGAAATGCTCATAGGCCTTGTCGTGAATGTCGGTAATCGTTCCGGACGGGTCTAGTGTTTGTAGGAGTTCGGTGTGTTGGGTTACTTCGCCAATGCGCGTTAAGGGGGTCGAGAACGTGTTTTCCCAATCCGAGAGTTCAGTCGCGGAAAACGATGTCGGAAAGGTCACGAGAAGTTCATAATCTTCACCGTCGCAGCAGGCGTGTTGAATGGGGTCGCCGTCCAAAGACTTGGCGGAATCAGAGATCGGGATCGCCGAGGGGGTGAGGATGGCACCTACTTGGCTGGCTTTTAAAAGGTGGCGGAGATCGGTAAATAAGCCATCGCTTAGGTCGATCATCGAGGTTGCGCCCATTTCACGCAGGCGGCGCCCTTCCTTCACGCGTGGTGAGAAGTTGAGGTGATGATGAAGGATGCTGCCGCCCAAGGCGCCTGTGACATACAGCTGATCGCCACATTTCGCGCCGGCACGGGTGACGGCGGTCCCAGAGGGTGTTTGTCCGATGCAGAATGCGTGGACTTCGAGTGTGGGGCCCGTGGTGGTGTCACCGCCCATAATGAAGGCATTGAAGTTCTGTGCTGTTTTTGAAGCGCTTTGCATCAGAGTTGTTGCGAATTCCAGGGGGGTTTCGCATGGCATCACTAGATTGATCCAAAGAAACAGTGGGGTTCCACCCATTGCCGCAATATCACTGATGGTTCGTGCCGCGGCTTTGTGTCCGATTTGTTCGGCTGATGCGGCGTCGGTTATGTGCACATCCATTAAGACTGCGTCCGTGGTGACTAGCCATTCTTCGTCGGAGCTTTCGTTGGGATGAATGATCGCGCAATCGTCGCCTATACCGAGGGTTCCTTTGGGAGGACGGGGCAGTTTTTCGAGAAGGGTCTCTATGAAGGTTCGTTCGCCTACGTCGGACAGGGTCTTGTTCGTCATTTCGTGTGAGTGGCCGTAGCGGTCAGTACGGGTGCGAGAGCCGCCTTGAGTTCGGCTTCTGCATCGCGATCGCGGAATCGGTTCATACGACTGCGTTGGCCTTGAATGACAGATTCTCGTAGGGGCTTGTTTTTGACGAGTTGTCCCATCATTTCTGCCACTTGATCGAACTGTTTGTTGTCGAAGAGCACGCCTGCGCCATCAAGCGTTTCTGGGACTGCGCACGCGTTGTACGCCAGAATGGGGATGTCGTGCTGCATGGCTTCGATCAGAGGGATGCAGAAGCCTTCATGTTCGCTCATACAGAGGAAGAGGTCGGCTGTGCGGAATAAGGCGTTGAGGTGTTCCTGAGGAACGCTGCCTGGAAAATGAACGTTTTCGAGGGCGAGATCTTTTTTCATCGTTTCTAGAAGGTAGTAGTAGCGTTCGGTACCGTTGAAGGAGCCAGCTGAGATGAATCGGGATTTCGGTTCTACGCACTTTTGGAAGACGTTGAATGCTAGTAGGGCATCTTCAATCTTTTTGTTTGGTGCACAGCGGCCAACAAAGAGGATGTTGACGGCATCGTCATCAAATTTCCGCAGGATTTTTTTGTCGACTGCCTCATGTGTGTTCAGATCGAGGATTAAGGGGAGTACGTTTACATTGGTGTAACCCGCGGCTTCCAGCTCGGAGGCGTTGTATTGACTGTCGGCAAGGTTTACATCGGCGACACCGGCAAGCATGTCGACATGTTGTTGTCCTTTCCGGAGTTGAACGGCAGTTTGTCGAGCGATCGCGTCATAGTAGTGGGGGGGAGTGACATTGTGGTAGAGGATGACTTTTTTGCAGCTTAGATCTTTGAATATGAGGTTTACTTCACTTCCCATCGAGAGGTGTAGGATGACGATGTCGTCGTCGTGGGGGGCTTCGTGCCATGTGTCTATACCTCGTGCATCGTTCCGAAGTTGAGGTAGAATAGATTGAGGTTGGCAATAGATCTCTGACTCGAAGCCCCAAGACCTAAATAGGGAGCGCATAATACGCGCCTCATTACTGATCGCATCTGAGTTTGCGTAGCCTGCGACAAATTGGTGGATAGCGCTCATTCAGTGGGTTGCTTTCGATTTGGGTCCAGATTTGTTGTTTAGCCGATCGCGGAGTGTCGCATTCTCTGGGCTGAGTTTCAAACTTCTCTTCCACCATTTCTTGGCGTTGTTCGGTTCGCCAAGTTTGTGATAGCAATCTCCAATGTGCTCAGAGATGACGGGATCATCTTGGATCAGGTCGTAGGCGTGTAGGAGTTGTGTGAGTGCGGCAGTGTATTCTTTCTGTTGGTAGAGGACCCAGCCGTAGGTATCCACATAGGCTCCACTTTTGGGGTCTGCTTCGAGCGCGAGTTCTATATATGTTCGAGCCTTTGTTAGGTTGACTGATTGCTCGGCCCACATATAGGCGAGGTAGTTGCGCGCACTATGGGCGTTATCGTCAACGGCAATGCATTGTTCCATCAATTTTTGGGCGCGTTCCGGTTGCCCGGCACGATCGCATACTGTCCCGAAAGAGTAGTAGAAGGATCCGTTTACGGTGACCTTGTTTGGGCCGGACTTAATGAGCCGTTCCGCTGTTTCGTAGTCCTTTATGGCCTTATCGTAGTCGTTGCTGAGTGTCCATACCATTGCGCGCATAGCGAAAAGGCTGGGTGAGTCGGGGAAGGCTGAGATCCCTGCGTTTAGCGTAGCGATGCCTTCCTTGCGTCGTGAATTGGAAATTTGTAGGCGGGCAGAGCGGGAATACGCTTCCGAGAACGTGGGTGATTTTTCTATCAGAGATTCGTAAATGGATTCGGCGTCGGCATAGCGTTCCGCAGATTCATAGACTTCGCCCAAGAGAAAAAGTTGGCCGACATCGCTGGGCTTCAAATCGACAAGTCTCTTTAGGGCCGCGATCTGTTCGTCCAGATCATTGAGCGCTGTATGACTGTGTAAGAGTCCCGTTAGGCCCTCTATGTTTTCGGGGGTCTGTTGGAGCACCCGTTGAAAACATTCAATGGCGTAGGCATATTGCTTGTCCACATTGAGTGCTTTCCCAAGACTGAGTACAAAAGACTGGATGAGATCGGTGTGCGGGGTGTTCGTGCTGGCTGCATCAATTGCGGGGAAAATTTCTGGGTAGTTTTCCGCTTCGATAAGGGTGCGGATCAGTCGGAGATAGGCTTCCGTATTGTCGGGTTTCAGGGCAATAGCGAGTTTTGCGGACTCGATCGTCGCCTCATGCAACTTTTTCTCTTGGTAGATGCGGGTCAGCCAGATCCGAGCTTCGAAGTTGCTGGCATCAGAACGGCAGGCTTGTTCGAGTACACCTTGCGTATCATCCACGCGTTTCAGAGCCGTATACTCTTTTGCCAAGCGCTTGATGACGCGCCAGCGATCAGGATCAATCGACAGAGCACGTTCGAAGTGTTTGATAGCCTTGTGGTGGTCCACCGGTGTTGAATCGGCGGCTACGATACCCTGACTGTAGTGCGCGAGCGCTGCAGAAAGGTTGGTATCCGGGCTTATCGGCGAGACGTTTGCCGGTGGAGTATGCGTGAGCACTCGGCATCCGGTCATCGCTGTGATGAACCCGAGAGCCAGTAGACGACTCCACCGCATAGCTACCTCCGGTACTATTTCTTCTTGTGTCGATCCGCGCGTTTCCGCTTACGGTATTTGTGCTTCGACATCTTTTTACGTCGTTTTTTCTTTATCGAACCCATTCTAACTCCGGTTGGAACTGCGTCTGTGCTGAAAGAGCATCAGACGACAGATGACCCTACTTTAGTGAATTACCTTATTTAATGGAAGTTCAATTATTCCTTCAGCACCTGCTTTTTTTAGCTGTGGAATAATATCCCGTACAATTGCTTCTTCTATCACTGTTTCTACCGCCACCCATCCATCTGCGCTCAGCGTATTTACGGTAGGCGCGTGGAGTGAGGGGAGAATCTCAGTTACGGCCGAAACCGTGGCTGATTTGACGTTCATCTTGAGCAGCACTTTGTTCTCTGCAGACAGTGCGCCTTGGATCAACATAGAAATTTGTTCGATTTTCTGTCGCTTCCATGGGTCTTCCCATGCGGTCTTATTGGCGATCAGGCGTGTGGTGGATTCGAGTAGAGTGTCCACTATTCGCAGATTATTGGCTCGGAGAGAGGAGCCTGTCTCGGTGATTTCAACGATCGCATCGACTAATTCAGGGGTTTTCACCTCTGTAGCGCCCCAAGAGAACTCTACGTGAGCGGTAACCTTGTGTTTGTCGAGGTAGGTTTGGGTTATGCCCACAGCCTCAGTTGCGATGCGTTTACCTTCGAGATCGTTTACTGAGTGGATGTCGGAGTCTTCGGGAACTGCAAGAACCCAGCGAAGTGGGTTTCTGCCGACTTTTCCGTAGACAAGGTCGTTAACCTCGACGATGTCGGAGCCGTTCTCGACGATCCAGTCATAGCCGGTCATGCCGCAATCGAGCATTCCTAGTTCAACATAACGGCTGATTTCTTGGGCGCGGATGAGTCGTGCGTCGAGTTCGTCGTCGTCGATGCGGGGGATATAGGAGCGGGAACTGGAGCGGATGTTGAATCCCGCCTTCTTCATCAGAGCGAATGTCGCATCCTGAAGACTTCCTTTGGGTAATCCTATAATCAATTTGCTCATCAAAAAGTGGCCCTAATATCTGTTCAAAATCTTGATTCTGAATGCTTTACGCATCAGGTTCATATCCAAGGTCTGGAGACATAACCCGCGCATATTATGGAAATGAACTTAGTGAGTCCACCCTTAATCGCCAAAAAACGGGGTTTTTTCGTATGAAACCGGCTAAATTACGAGCTTGGGGGTGGAAAAGAGCTCTTCGCGATGAGTTTGAGTGCCTCTGGGTAGGCTTCGTGCTCCGCTATCTGGATGCGAGCATGGAGGCTGGCGGCCGTGTCTCCTGGTTCGATAGCGACCGTCTTTTGTAGAATGGCGGGTCCGGTGTCTACGCCTTTATCCACATAGTGGACGGTGCAACCGGTATGGGTGTCTCCGCTGGTGAGGGCTTGTTCCCATGCGGCTAGACCTGGAAACTTAGGAAGTAGGGAAGGATGGATATTGATGATTCTTTTGGGAAATGCCGCGAGTAAGTCGGGTTTGACGATTCGCATGAAGCCTGCGAGGACGACAATATCAACGTTATGGTTGTTAAGGATCTCTATATAAGCCGCTTCTGCGTCGCCTTCGAGCTTGGTTTTGTAAGGGGCGGCGGATTGGTAGAAGCTGGGGATATTGTGTTTACGACCGCGGGCAAGGATGCCGGCGTCCTTGTAGTCCGAGAGGATGCATGCGACTTCCATCTTAAGGGTGCCGGCGGCGATCGCATCAAGGATTGCCTGGCAGTTGGAGCCTTTTCCTGAGCCTATCACGCCGAGTTTTAACATAGTTTCGCTGACAGTTGGGTCGTCATCAACACGACGACTAGTTGGGGTTTCAGATCTTTTTTATCACCGTTATACATGCGACCGACTATGTACCTTGTTGGAGAGTGGTTCACAAGTAAAATGGCCGCATCGGGTTTTTATGCCCACGCTTCTTTGAGTGCTGTTGATCTAGGCAACAGAGGTGTGGTTTGTAGAGCGCTCGTTATGTGCGTGAGTTCTGATCGCGCAGCTATTCACTCTGGCCAGACCGTGTGTGCCTCATGAGCTCTTTGGGACATGGCGATGAGCCGGTTGGTTTCTCGAAATGAGAGCGACTGTCAGGAAGATCCATTTGTTTGACCTGAGAGTGACTGATACATAGATCTGTGGCAGACATAAGCGCTAGGAGTGTCAAATGGGTGCAGCGGAAACGGTTCGTTGGTAGGGTTTTTAGCGGTTTTGCTGGTTGAAACGTTTAACATTTTGTTAAAAATGAGAATAGTGCGGAGGTACGTGTCTGTGATGAATATGCGTATAGTTGGGTTTTTTGTCCAAATAGCGCCTATTTCCCTTATTATTTAATCTTTGGTATAACTGCTGCTGTATTCATGTAAGATACAAGGGTTCTATATAGACCTTTCAGACCGACGGACTTAGTAACTAAGGGGGATAGCGGTTGAAGTACGAACGGTGCAAGCAGAGTGGATTTACCTTGGTGGAAACCATGATCGCCAGTGTGATTTTTGTGATCGTCTCACTGGGGTTTACGTATGGATTTCTATCCTCTTATAGTCTTCAGTTCACCGCCTCTCGGCACTACACGGCGAACTTTATCGCTCGTAACCGTATTCAACATGCTGTGATTCTTGGCTTCGACAATATCTGGGCAATGGGCGAGAGTAACGTGACTGTCAATGCAGATGGCGGCACATCCAACACAGGTCTCTATACGCGCTCAACGAGCATTGATACGAATTACTCAGCTAACTGCATTATGGTGACCGTCGATGTAAATTTTCCGACCATGCAAGGTATGAGTCCGGCACCTGTTACGATGAGTACGCTTTTGACGGAGGGCTTGTAATGAATATGCTAAAGAGAATGAGGAATGGTTTTACGATGGTCGAGGCCCTTGTTGCAGGGACGATTACGGTTATTGTGATCGGTTCTGCGATGACCTTTTTTGTCGATGAGTTGCGGAACTGGCAGAAGGCGGCGATTCTTAATGAGTTGAA
>CAXMRT010000126.1:0-31835 GCA_964196025.1 uncultured Gemmatimonadales bacterium
TTCTTTACGTTTTGTTTGGGCCGTGCGAGATCGATTTCTGTGTGCGCGATGTTGTAGTCGCCACAGAGGATGATGTTGCGACCCTGTTTTTTCAGCTTATTGCATGCGCGAAGGATGGTGTCGCAGAAGCGAATTTTGTAGTCGATGCGTTTGCCTTCGTGTTGTGAGTTGGGGAAGTAGGCATTGATGAGGGTGAATTCTGGATAGTGCAGCATCTGCACGCGGCCTTCGTCGTCAAATTCCTTTTTACCGAGCAGCGTGATGTCGTCGGGATCCCGTCGGAAGTAAGTGGCCACTCCGCTGTACCCCTTCTTTTCTGCGGACGCGAAGTGCGAATCATAGCCGAGGGGTTTTAGAAGGGTGTCGTCAAGCTGGTCCGGCTGCGCCTTTGTCTCTTGCATGCAGAAGAAGTCGGGCTTCGTCTTTTCGAGCCACTCTAGCATTCCCTTTTTGGAGATCGCGCGGATGCCGTTTACGTTCCAAGAAATGACCGTTTGCATGGGTTACACGCTCTCTGTAGGCGGCTTTTCGGCCCAACGAAACATCTCAGTGATGCAGTTTTTTGCCCGTTCAAGGATATCCTCATCAATGACGATTCGGTCGCGGTCGGTTGGATTCGTGAGGACCCGTTTGATGTCCTGAAGGGTGTTGGATTTCATGTATTTGCACATTGTGCATGAGCCGACGAATTTCTTATCCGGCATCTCGACTTGTAGCCGACCGGTGAGACCGCATTCTGTGAGCATGAGGAAAGCTTCTGCGTCGGCAGATTTCATGTAGTTGAGGAGTTGAGAGGTGCTGCCGACAAAATCCGAGTCCGCGAGCACGCCCGGACTGCACTCTGGGTGAGCTAGCACACGGATATCCGAATGTTCGTTCCGCAGATGGGTGATCATGTCGGGGTCGTATTCTTCGTGGACGTAGCAGGTCCCATCCCATAGCTGGATGTCTTTTTCGACTCCGCGCGACTTCATTTCTTCGATCACGTTCAGGCCCATGAGCCTGTCTGGAAGAAAGTAGATCTTGTCGTTTGGGTAGCGCTCCACAATGTCATAGACATTGGACGACGTGACGCAGAGGTCGCATTCTGCCTTCACCTCCGCGGTCGTATTGATATAGCAGATGAATGTATGATCCGGGAATTGGGCGCGAAGCGTGCGTACGTCTTCACCGTTGATCGAATCGGCGAGTGAGCAACCGTTTAGTTCGCTCGGAATCAGGACTTCTTTTGACGGGCTCAGAATTTTGGCCGTGTCGCCCATGAATTTCACCGCGACGAAAATAATGGTATCAGCGTCGGTATTCATCGCATCTTTGCTGAGGCCGTAGGAGTCGCCGACAAAGTCACTGACTCCGTAGATGATCTCGGGGCTGACGTAAGAGTGAACGAGAATGACGGCGTTCTTTTCTTTTTTCAGGATGTTGATTTCGTTGATCAGGGGTGCGAGTTCTTCGCATTTTTCTGGGGTGTACAGACACGTCGTGCCGCCGACACTTACGTGCTTCAACTTTTCATGGAGGGCTTCTGGAGTCATTCTGTTGTCGCGGGCAGGGTGTCGAGCAAGCGTTCAATGGCAGGGTATGGGAACAGGCCGGAGTCGTGTCCGTCGCTCCATTCGACATGAATGGCGTAGTTTCCGATTGTTCGCACGTCTTTGGCGAAGATGGTGTCTGCGATGGATGCCTTGTCGAGAATTTGTGAGCCGTTCATTTCGTTCACGCATCGAGCGCATTGACAGTTTGCGCGCAGCTCTTTGTTGGGGATTTCCACGGATCGGCCGTCGGGCCATTGTAAGTTGATGTAGGCGGCATCGAACTCGACGCGAGGTGCGGATCCCTCGGAGCCGCCGGCTTTGCGAACTTGCTGAAGGATGGCGTCGGTCGCTGCCGCGATATCAGCGTTCGGCTCATAGGTCTCGAACGTTTGGCCGTAGGTGGTGCTGTTGATCGGGAGTTGCGCGAGTGTGTCGAGACCGAAACGTTCGGTTAGAGCGGATGTGCCTTGGCCGAAGAGGTGATGTTTGGCATCGCACTTGTCACAGGTAAACCAGGCCATGTTTTCGATGACGCCGATGACGGGGACCTTAACCTGATCAAACATCATGATGCCTTTTTCGACATCGGAGAGTGAGAGCGCTTGTGGAGTCGTGATTATTACCGCGCCATCGATTTGAATGGATTGTGTCATGGTGAGTTGGATGTCACCCGTGCCTGGGGGCATGTCAATTACGAGTACGTCGAGCTCATCCCATGCGACGCGGTGGAGGCCTTGTTGGAGGTAGTTGCTGACGATGGGGCCGCGCATGACTGCGGGTTTTCTGCCGGTTAGAAAGCCGAAGGACATGATCTTGAGACCGTTGACTTCTGCTGGAATCATGTACTTGCGCGCATCGCCTACCACGCCTACGTCATGAAGATTAAAGAGTGTGGGTACTGAGGGGCCGTATATATCGGTGTCGAGAAGTCCGATGTTGTGGCCGCGAGATGAGAGTTCGCAGGCGATGGATGCTGCGAGAGTGGATTTTCCGACCCCTCCCTTGCAGGAAGAGACGGCGATGATGGTTTTGACATCGGCGAGACCGCTGGGTTCTCCGCCTTGAACGGAGCGTGAGGGTTGGCGGCCTTCGACGGTAATTTCCACGGACGTGATGCCCTCTATGCTGCGGATGGCATCCTCGACCAAAGTCTTTAGTGTCGCGACACTGGGGCTGATGTGGACTGGGATCGAGAGAGTGAGCGAGACCTTGCCCTTCTCGACGCGAAGGTTGTTAACGAATCCGAGTGATACAATATCGCGACCGAGATCGGGATCTTGAATGTGACTGAGTGCTGCAATAATGGTGGTTTCCATAGATATCCTTTTGTTGAGTGATTGACTCTACACGTGAAGGGGGTGGGGGCTCAATCCCATTCTTCGAGGCGCGCATCCGTGAGAGCTTCGGCTTCAAGATCGACCAACTCCATCTGGGCTTCGCACGAGCGTAGTAGGTCTACACTTGCGCGGAGTTCCGGGTGTTTTGGCAAGAAATAGCTGCAGCAATCACCGTAGGGGAGGGAGGAGATGTCGAAGGTCCCGATTTTGTGCGAAATATCCGTGATTTCGCGTTTATCGTGTCCGATCAGTGGTGAGAGAATATGGGTGTCGCAGTCGGCATAGGTGGCTGCGAGGTTTTGGTGGGTTTGGGAAGCGACCTGAGAAAAGCTGTCGCCCACGATTAAGAAGTTAGCGCGTTGTTTGTTTGCTAGGGCGGAGGACATGCGAAGCATGCAGCGGCGGTAGACTAGCATGCGTAGATTTGCTTTTACGTGACGGATCATCTCTTTCTGAATCTTGTCGAAGGGGATAATGAACAGCCGCGTCTTGATTTGATATTTGGAGAGTTGAGCGGAGAGCTGTACGATCTTGTCCTCCACGGAGGCTGTCATTTGATTGCTATTTTGGTAGTGGGCCATAATGACTTCGCAGCCGCGTTTCATCATCATGTAGGCTGCGACAGGGCTGTCGAGCCCGCCTGAAAGCAGGGCCACAGCTTTTTGTTTACGGTCAGTGGGCAGTCCGCCCACTGAGGAGACTCGGCCGGTGGAGAGATAGGCGGCGTCCTTCTGTAGTCCAACACGGATTTCCAGATCAGGTTTGACCATTTGAACCTTCGCGTCGGGGTAGGCTACTGCGACGGCGGAGCCGACCTCACGGTTGACATCCATGGAGCGCATGCTCATGGATTTGTCATGGCGTCTACAATTGATTTTGAAGGATGAGAATTCAATGTCGCTGACAAGTTTGGGCGCCTGTTTCTTCATTTCTTCGAGGTCGATAGGCATTTCGTGAGCAAAGGTGAAGTGGGCGATGCCGGGGATGCGGGTCAGGATGTCGGAAACAGATTCGGTGGTGGCGTCGGGCCCTGGGGTTGCGGTGAGCTGGCCCTGTTCGCGTTTGATAGACGTGATGAGGTCGCCCGACTTGTGTCGGATATTCTCCATGAGCCGCTTTTCGAAGCTGCTGCGGTTGCTGGATTTTAGGCCGATTTCGGCATAGCTGATGATGATTTTGTCGAAGGTCATGGGGGAGCCTGGTTGTTGGGTTTCCGTTGTCTGAGATCGAGGCTAGTCGACGACAGTAAGTTCTTCGAGGGTGGGTTCGTTGTCTTTTACCCGGAATGCCTTGAGCACCTCGTTTCCTTCGCCTTGTTCCAGCGATAGGATCATATAGATAATATTCGGGTCGTTGGCCCATTCTTTGTCGGCTTCCGAGAAGCGTGCGGGGGATTCGGGGTGGCTGTGGTAGACGCCAATTAGTTGGAGCTTGTCTGCGCGTGCGGTTTTAACTGCTGCAAACTGGTCTTTGGGGTCGAACTGGAAAAAATCTTCGCGATTCGCCGCATTTCTCATGGGAATGAAGCCACTCACGTCGTTTCCGGTTCCTGTGAGATAGGCGCAGGATTCGATGGGCTTGATGGAATGAGCGTGTGTGATCATTTCATCAACGACGGCCTGAGTAATAGTGGGCATAATGCGTCCTCTTGTGTGTCTACCTGACGTTCAGTCAAGGTGTTACGAAAAACAGAACTGTATCGAAATGCCCATTCAAGTCAAGCGCACGTTCGTGAATTGCAATCATCTCTGGCCGTGGTATATTGGCCACTCAAATATGTGAAACGGATAGGAAATAGCGATGAGTTCTAAAGATCTTCAGCATCTGATTTGGATCGACTGCGAGATGACCGGTCTAGAGCCGGAATCGAATGCCATTATTGAGATTGCTACTGTGATCACAGACAGCAATTTGGACATTATTGCCGAGGGTCCGGTTTTCGCGATCCATCAGCCTGAGCGGGTGTTGGAGGCGATGGATGACTGGAATCGATCGCATCATCGCGCCAGTGGCCTGTGGGACCGTGTGGTTGCCTCCACAGTGACCATGGAGGAGGCTGAGGCCGAGACCCTAAAGTTCGTTGCGACCTACTGCTACAAACGAAAATCACCGTTATGTGGAAACTCGATTGGTCAGGACAAACGCTTCCTTGAGAAGGATATGCCGACTTTGTATGACTATTTTCATTACCAGGTGATTGATGTGAGTACGATCAAGCAATTGGTGGGTCGCTGGTATCCGGCAACGCATGCGGCTCCAGCAAAAAAAGAGCGTCATCTGGCATTAAGTGACATTATCGAGTCGATTTCTGAATTAAGGTATTATCGAAAGAGTATCTTTAAGCAGGTGCGTAAGCGGAGTGGAGCCTAAGAATATGAAAACAGAGAGCACATCGGTTGAGAGCGTTAAAGAGTACTACGGTGAAGTATTGGATAGCACCGAGGATTTGAAGACGAGTGCGTGCTGTTCGCTCGACGCGGTGCCTACGCGGCATCAGGCGATTCTGGCTGACATTGACGACGAGATATTGACGAAATTTTATGGCTGTGGCAGTCCGATACCACCCCTGATCGAAGGTACTCGGGTACTTGACCTGGGATCGGGTACAGGTCGCGACGCGTACTTGTTGTCGAAGTTGGCGGGCGAGGATGGCTATGTGATCGGTATTGATATGACTGATGAGCAGTTAGAGGTGGCCAACCGTCATGTTGAGTCTCAGATGAGCGCGTTCGGTTTTTCTAAACCCAACGTTGATTTCCGGAAGGGATTCATCGAGGATTTGAAAGCTGCGAATGTTGAGGATAACTCGATTGATGTGGTGATATCAAACTGCGTGATCAATTTGTCTATGGACAAGCCCGCTGTGTTTGCGGAAATGTTCCGCGTGTTGAAGCCGGGTGGCGAAATTTACTTCTCGGATGTGTATGCGGATCGTCGAATTTCGGATGAATTGCGAGATCACCCCGTGTTGCATGGCGAGTGTTTGAGTGGAGCTCTCTATATTGAAGATTTCCGGCGGATTCTCGCGGATAACGACTGCCCCGATTATCGCGTGATCAGTTCACGAAAAATGACGGTGGATGACCCCGAGCTCGCTGAGTTGTGCGGGGACATTGGTTTCTACTCCATTACCGTGCGCGCCTTCAAGTTGGACACTCTCGAAGATCGTTGTGAAGACTATGGACAGACGGTCACCTATAAAGGAACGATTGAAGATGAGGCCGACACCTTTATTTTGGATGACGGCCATGTGTTCCCGACGGGACAACCGTTAAGTGTGTGTGGCAACACCGATGCGATGTTGCGGGGAAGTCGATACGCGGCGCATTTTGAGTTCTCGGGAGAGCGTGGTACGCACCGAGGCTTGTTTGAATGTGCGCCTGCCTGTTGCGACCAGCCCGATCAGGGCAGTAGTTCTAGCAGTTGTTGCTAGTTCGACGTGGGTTCAGAATGCTTGGTTGGCCCAATCTAGGGCGTTAACCAGAACTTTGTACTCGGTTTCGATCCGGTCTTTCATTCGTTGGACCTGTTCGCGGTAGATAGCTAGCACGCGTTGGATATCCTCGCCCATTTCTTCGCCATCGAAAAGTTCGTCATCTTTGCGAGTGAAATCAAGTTGGATCTGAACCACTGCGGCATTGATCGGTGTCTCGAGATTATAGTTGGTTAGGAGTAGACAGGTCTCCGCATTGACCGGACCGGCGCAGCAGTCAAGGTACCACGTGGGCGATCCGTCTTGTGAATCCGCATGCATGAGTTGCATGATCTTTTTCTCAAGCTTAAACAGATCGGTGATGTCTTCAAGCGGGACGCTGTATGTCCGGAGAGCGATTACCTTCTGGAGAAAGCGACGATAGCCGGGTGTGTAGGACTCATCTTTTCGAGGGATGTAAAGTTCGAGCTTTGACTGCAGGCTCTGAACGTACCGTTTTGGTTTTAGCAGGTCTTTGCAGAGCTTGTAAAATGAGTATTCGACCGGCATCGGGGCATCAAGAGCGCTGTTCGATGGGTGTCACGTCGCGCTCAGTGGCGCCGGTGTAAACTTGGCGAGGGCGCCAGATCTTCCATTTTGGATCGTCAGCCATTTCTTTCCAGTGAGCGATCCAGCCCGGTAGGCGCGCGATGGTAAACATCACGGTGAACATGTCGGTTGGGAAACCGATTGCGCGGTAGATGATGCCAGAGTAGAAGTCGACATTTGGATATAGGTTTCGAGAGATGAAGTACTCGTCTTTCAGCGCTACTTCTTCTAGACGCCGGGCGAGGTCCAAGAACGGGTCGCTGATATTCAATTCGTCGAGCAACTTGCTTGCCGTTTCCTTCATGATCGTCGCGCGCGGGTCGCGTGTTTTGTAGACGCGATGTCCGAATCCCATTAGGCGAAAATCGTCATCTTTGTCTTTGGCTTTCGCGACGTATTTGTCGAGATCGTCACCATCCTTGTGAATCATTTCTAGCATATCGACTACGGCCTGTGCGGCGCCGCCGTGTAGGGGTCCCCAAAGGGCGCTAGCACCGGCAGAAATAGCGGAGTAGAGGTTTACGCGGCCGCTGCCTACGAGGCGAACAGAGCTAGTGGAGCAATTCTGTTCGTGGTCTGCGTGAAGGATGAGCGCCTTGATGACGGCGTCGACGACCAGCGGGTTCATTTCGTAGGGGGTGTCGGAGGTGTTAAACATCATGTTGAGGAAGTTAGGGACATAGTCCAGGTCGCTTGTAGGCGCTTCAGCGGGTAGGCCGGCGGAATCGCGATACGAATAGGCTGCCAGAGTGCTTGCTTTTGCCATTATTCCAGCCGCCACATCGTTGAAATCAGCGTCGGCGTTTGTGAGTTCTGGGTAGAAGCACGGAAGCGCCGCGATCATCGAGCTCAGGATTGCCATTGGGTGGGAGTCCTGGGGGAATCCTTTGATCAGCGCGCTCAATCCGTCGGGAATTTCAGCGTGCTTTTTTAGAGAGTTGTTGAAGGACGATAGTTCATCTGAGGTCGGGAGGCTGCCATGGATCAAAAGGAAGGCGACTTCGGTGAATGAACAGGTGCGTGCGAGGTCCTCGATGTTGTAGCCGCGGTAGCGGAGGATGCCTTCTTCGCCGTTGACGAAGGTGATACTGCTAACGCACGACCCGGTGTTTACGAAGCCGTTGTCGTATGTGATCATGCTGGTGCTGCCGCGCAAGGTAGAGACGTCAATGGCGGTTTCGGCTTCGGTTCCAGTGATAAGGGGGAGTTCGATGCTTTGATCGTTGACGGTTAGTGTCGCTTTTTTGGACTCGGACATGTGATTTCCTTGGGTTTGCTAGCGGGCGATTTCCCCGCGTGTGTTAGCTGTTTAAGACGTCGTGCATGCGTTGTCCCATATCCGAGGGACTTTTGCAGCAGGTAACGCCAGCGGCTTCCAGAGCTACGACCTTGCCGGCCGCGGTTCCTGAGGAGCCACTAATGATAGCCCCGGCGTGGCCCATTCGACGTCCAGGAGGTGCTGTCTGGCCGGCGATAAAGGAAACGACAGGTTTGGTTCCGTTGGCTTTGATCCAATCGGCAGCGGCTTCCTCATCGGAGCCACCAATTTCGCCGATCATGATTATACCCTCGGTTTGATCATCCTGTTCAAATAGTTCGAGACACTCGATAAATCCGATGCCGTGGATGGGGTCGCCGCCGATGCCGACGCAACTACTCTGCCCGAGATCGAGCAAGGTCGTTTGCCAGATGGCTTCGTAGGTGAGGGTCCCGCTGCGGCTTACGATGCCGACATTGCCCTTTTTGTGGATATAGCCAGGAAGGATACCGATCTTGCATACCTCAGAGGTCGTGAGGCCTGGACAGTTTGGCCCGATCAGGCGAGCACCATAGTGGCTGACCGTTTCCGTTGCGCGGATCATATCGATTTGTGGGATATGTTCCGTGATGCAGACGATGAGCTTGATGCCAGCGGCGGCTGCTTCTTCGATTGCATCGGCAGCGGCGAATGGCGGAACAAAGATCATGCTGGTATTGGCATCGTGTTTGGCGACCGATTCTTTTACAGAGTCGTAAACGGGGAGGCCTTCGGCTTCCATTCCGCCTTTTCCAGGTGTGACGCCGGCCACGAAGTTCGTTCCGTAGTCGATGCATTGACGGGTGTGGAAGGCGCCTGCGCGCCCGGTTACGCCTTGGCAAACAACGCGAGTGGTTTCATCTACTAAAATGGACATCTTTAGGCCTCCACGTTCTTTACAGCCATCTTAGCGGCTTCGGATAGACTTTTGGCGATGTCACAGGTGAGATCGCTTTCTTCGATAAGTTTCATTCCGGCTTCCACATTCGTGCCTTCGAGGCGGACGACAAGCGGGATGCTGAGGTTCACCGTTTTGCTAGCGGCGAGAATCCCTTCGGCAATGACATCGCACTTCATGATGCCGCCAAAGATATTAACCAAAATCACTTTCACATCGGGGTCGTCGAGTAGAATGCGAAACGCTTCGGTCACATTCTCGGTTGTTGCGCCACCCCCGACATCCAGGAAGTTGGCTGCTTGAGCGCCGTAGAGACTGATGACGTCCATCGTCGCCATTGCAAGGCCTGCACCATTGACGAGGCAGCCGATGCTGCCGCCTTCGAGTTTGATATAGTTGAGTCCCACTTCGTTCGCGCGGACTTCGGCGGGATTTTCATCCGAGGCGATCCGCAAGCCTTCCCAGTCCTTATGGCGGTAGTGGGCGTTGTCGTCGGTGGTCATTTTTGCATCAAGCGCGATGAGTGTATTGTCGGTGGTGACGGCGACGGGGTTGATTTCCACCATGGTCGCATCGTTGTCGATATAGGTTTTCCATAGAGCGTCTAGGATCGCGGCTGTTTCTTTGAGTGGGAATGTGCCGTCCGTCCAAAAATAGTGAACCTCGCGACACTGATAGGGTGTGATTCCTCGATCGATATCGATCACCAGTTTAAGAAGTGCATCGGGATCGGTTTCAGCTGTTTCTTCGATATCCATGCCTCCCATTTTGGAGGCAATCAGAACGGGTGCCGCGCATGTGCGGTCGGTTAGGAGAGAGAGGTAGAGCTCCGAGGCGATAGACGTTGCTTCTTCGAGATAGATGATATGCACGTCGAGGCCGGCATCACCGGTCTGCTTGGTCTTGACGTTCATGCCAAGGATTTCGTTTGAGTAGGCTTCCGCTTCCTCGCGCGTCTTCGCTAGTTTGATCGCGCCCGCTTTGCCGCGACCACCCGCATGGATCTGAGCCTTCACCACAAGAGGTAGACTCATCTCGTCTAGGGCTGCCGGAATGTCTGATTTGTCGCGGACGACCACGCCTTGCGGGGTGACCATTCCGGACTTACGAAAAAGTGCCTTGGATTGAAACTCGTGTAGTTGCATATCTTTATTTCTTCGACGCTCATGTCGCCGATGTTGTTAATTGAGAGGCGAATTATCGGGACGCACCGAGTCGACTATCAACGGAATTTATGGGATGCCCACTCGTGACAAGCCCGTTATTTCTTTGCGATCTCTCCCAAGAAGCCCATGAGGCCTTTGACTGAGATGAGACCGACTTTTCCGTCTTCTTCCGGAATTGGAAGGTGGCGAAAATGACCATTTGAAAGTTTGTTGAATGCGTCGCCCACGGTGTTGGTGATGGGGAGCGTCTCCGGATTTGGAGTCATGATGGAGCTGACAGTTGCCGTGTCGCGATCAATCGGTTTGTTGGCTACTTTCATCAGGATGTCACGCTCGGTGATAATGCCGACGAGCTTCTTGCGACTGATGACCGGTAGAGCCCCGATGCCATGTTCCTTGAGGAGTTTAATCGCATCATTAATCGACGACTTTGGTTTGACCGAGATGACATCGACCGATACGAAGTGTTCGATCACTGTCTTAATGGGCAGGCGCAATGCCTTGGTGAGTGGGTCGCGAGAGGCGTTGCGTTGGTCCGCGAGTTGTTCGACCATGATATCCATTTCTTCGGTGCGATCGGCCCCTTTCGGTCCTTTGCCTTTCGCGGCGGCCTCGACGTCGTCGGCGGTTACTTCCCAATACTCGGGTCCGCGAAGTTCCTTGGTTAAATTGGGTCGGCCAGCCTTTGCGATTGCCTCGGTGATTTGTTCTTCCATGCGAGCGTTGTAGGTGGTGGATGTCTCTGTTGAACGGAAGACACCCATTGGGGTAGGGAACTCGGGGTAGGACATTTGCGTGAGCATGTAAGCGTAGGCGGGAGACGCATCGTGCTCGTCATGGACCAAAATATCGTCTTCAGTTACGCCGTTTTCGCCGATGGTGACCACTTCGGGTTGCAGGCCGTTGAGGCGAATGCCTTTCCGCTTTTCTTTCCCAAAAATCAGGGGTTGCCCGTGCTGCAAAATCACCAAGCGGTCGTCGCGGACTTCGCGGTCGGAAATGGCTGCCCATGTTTTGTCGTTAAAGATCACGCAGTTCTGCAGGATTTCAACAAACGAGGTGCCTTTGTGTTTGGCGGCAGCGGCAAAAATTTCGGTCATATGTTTCGGGTTAGCGTCGACCGTCCGCGCGACAAACGTGGCTTGGCTGGCGATGGCGACACAGAGGGGATTGATGGGCTGTTCGAGTGAACCCAGTGGAGAGGTCTTGGTGACGGTGCCCGTATCTGAGGTAGGCGAGTATTGTCCTTTAGTCAGTCCGTAGATCCGGTTGTTGAACAGTAGGATCGTGATATCAATATTACGGCGCAGACAATGCATCAAGTGGTTGCCGCCGATACTTAAGCCGTCGCCATCACCTGTTATCATCCAGACTGAAAGTTCTGGATTGGCAAGTTTGATGCCGGTGGCCACGGTGGGTGCGCGACCGTGAATCGTGTGAAAGCCGTAGGTATTCATGTAGTAAGGGAAGCGGCTAGAGCAGCCAATTCCGCTTACGACTACGAAGTTTTCTTTCGGAATGCCGAGGGTAGGAAATACTTTTTGGATGGTATTGAGAATGGCGTAGTCGCCGCAACCGGGGCACCAGCGCACGTCGAGTGGTGCAACGAAGTCTTTACGGGTTAACTTTTGTTCGGTGGCTGGGGCTGCTGGCATGACTATTTTTTACTCCTCTTCAGCATGGTTTTAATACGCTCTTCGATTTCAGAGACTTTGAAGGGCTGTCCCATCACTTTGGAGAGGCTTTCGACATCGACGAGATAGCGCGACCGAATGACCATGGCGAGTTGACCGAGATTGAGTTCGGGAAGCAGCACGTGATCATAGCGTTTCATGATATCGGCGAGGTCGAGTGGCAGCGGGTTCACGTGGCGCAGGTGAATGCTTGCGACGGGCAGTCCTTCACGGCGGAGATTATTGACCGCAGCCGTGATAGCGCCATAGGATCCGCCCCAGCCAATCACGAGGATTTTTCCGTCTCGTGGGCCATTGACTTCGATAGGTGGAAAGTCTTTGGCGATGCCGGCGACTTTTGCCGCGCGCAGCTCGCACATTTTCTGATGATTGTCACCGTCGTAGCAGACAGATCCGTTTTCATCTTTTTCTAGACCACCCAGTCTGTGTTCCATCCCGGGGCGACCGGGCAGGGCCAGTTGACGTGCTAAGGTTGACGGGTCGCGTTTGTACGGAATATAGGGTTCTTCGCTGTCGATGGAGTCCACGCTGATATCGGGCAGCTCTTTGGTGTCGGGGATGAGCCAGGGCTCTGAGCCCATGGCGATGTATGCCTCGCTTAGAAGAATCACTGGGGTTCTGTACTTGAGCGCGATGCGGGCGGCTTCAATTGTTGTGTTGAAGCAGTCCGCGGGTGATGACGCCGCGATAACGGGCATCGGGGATTCCCCGTTTCGACCGTACATGGCTTGAAGAAGGTCGGTTTGCTCCGTCTTTGTGGGTAGTCCGGTACTGGGGCCACCGCGTTGGACATTGATAATGATCAACGGAAGTTCTGTGATCATCGCTAGGCCCATGAATTCGCCTTTAAGGCAGAGGCCGGGGCCGCTGGTAGTGGTGACCGCTAGGCTGCCTGCAAATGCGGCGCCGAGTGCCATTCCAATCGCGGCGATCTCATCTTCAGCCTGTACGGTTTTGACGCGGAAGTTTTTGTATTTCGCAAGTCCTTCTAGAATAGATGAGGCGGGAGTGATGGGGTAGCTGCCGAGGAAGAGCTCGCGATTGCTTAGTTGTGAGGAGGCGATTAGCCCAAGCGTGACGGCTTCGTTGCCACTGATCTTGCGATAGAGTCCAGGCTCGACGACCGCGCGTGTTACTCGGTAGCGAGGGAGCTGAATTTCGGTTGTCTCGCCAAAGTGGTAACCCGCTTTGACCGCAAGCGTATTGGCGTCCACAATATGAGGTTTGCTTGCCCATTTGCTCGCAATCCAGTCGAGTGTAAAGTTTAGGTTGCGGTCGTACACCCAGTAGACGAAACCAAGTGCGAAGAAGTTTTTGCACTTTGCTTTCTCTGGTGGTCGAAGTTCTGTATCAGCCAGTGCGGTTACTGTGAGCTGTGTGATGTCGACGGCGACGACGTTGTATTTTTCTCCGAGCGCGACATCCTCGATCGGATTACTTTCGTAGCCGGCCTTTTTCAGGTTGTCCGGAGTGAAGGCCGCTTTGTTCATGATGAGCAGGCCACCGTCAATCAGGTCTTTCAAATTGACCTTGAGTGCGGCTGGGTTCATGGCGACTAGGGCATCAGGTGCATCACCGGAGGTGAGGATTTCGGTACTACCAAAGTGGACCTGAAAGCCGGAAACGCCGGGCAGCGTGCCCTGTGGTGCACGAATTTCTGCGGGGAAATCGGGGTAGGTGGCGATATCGTTACCGGCCAGTGCGCTGCTATCGGTAAATCGTTCGCCTACGGTCTGCATACCGTCACCGGAGTCGCCTGCGAAGCGAATGACTATCGTGTCGACTTCTTCGATTTCTTCGAACTTTTCAATAGTGTCGGTTACCATGGTGGCCTAACCTCCGTCTGCCGCGCGAGCGACGATTGTGCTATCGGGCGGAAGATTTAGGATCTCTTCAGCCATGTGGTCAGAAACGTAGTCGACGAGTACGCGGACAGACATCAATCCAACGATGCGACCTTTCGTGAGTCCCACGGGAAAGTGTCGGATCTTATTCTCGCCTACGTATGCCACTGCTTCGGCAACAGTGGTGTCGGGGGATAAAACCGCAGGATCGGGGCTCATCAGTTCCTTTAGCGGGGTCTCGGGCGCAATAGAGGTGCCAATATAGTCGGTCATGATGTCGCGTTCGGTCAATATGCCTGACAAAAGGTGGTTGTCGGAGTTCACGAGGATGCAGCCGGTGTCGTTTTCCTGCATGGCGTTGATGGCGTCGTAAATTGACGTTGTTTCGGGCAGAATGATGGGCTTTTGCAGCGGCAGTAAGCCGATGCGCTCATTCCATAATGCGGTTCGTCGTTTTGAGTGTCCCACGATTGCCTCTGTTGAACGGGTTGATCGCACACAGTTTGGTGTGTACATCCGCAATTAATTACGTTCTTTTAAGGTCAAAAGCAAATAATACCGCAAAAAAGTTTTGGGATGTTGGTCTATGGGTGATGGGGAGATCGAAAAGGGGCCGTTTTTGGTTCGAGAATACGGTTCTGGGCCGGATAGTTTGGTCCTCTTGCACGGGCTTTTGGGCTCGAGCTCGAATTGGGCCGCCGTCGCTCCGATTCTGGCGGCTGCTGAGCGCCCCCTGCGGGTGCTTTGTCCGGACGCGCGTAATCATGGACGAAGCCCGAAGGCTCCCTCGCATAGCTATCAGGAGATGGCTGATGACCTGATCGGTATTCTAGACGAACGCGGTATTGAGTCTTGTGACGTGGTTGGCCACTCGATGGGTGGAATGACGGCGATGTTGGTTGCGGCTCAGCATCCGACTCGACTCCGACGGCTGGCGGTGTTGGATTTTGCTCCGCGTGCCTATGTGTCTCAGAATCGCGGAATTTTGGAGGCAATGATGGCTTTGGATATGATCGGGCTGAGCCGAGGGGACATTCAGAATCGATTGCTGGAGTCGGTGCCAGATCAACGTGTGGTGAAGCTGGTTTGCACCAATCTTCGGCGTATACAAGGGCCTGGATCCCCGTGGGCTTGGCGTTTGAACGTGCCTGCATTGCTGAACTTTGTCGATTTAATGAGCAGCTGGACACCCGATACCGATTTTCATGTGGCCGCCCCGACCCTGTTTCTGACGACCCAAGGTTCGCCTTATATAAGGGAAGGGGATCACGCACTCATCCATAGACTGTTTGGAAACGCATCCATCGACACCATTCCGGGTGCTGGACACTGGCTGCATGCTGATGCTCCCCGCGACGTGTGCTCAAAGCTGATCGAACATCTCTCTTGATGTATACAAAATTGTACAACTATTCTACTAGTGTACATTTTTGGATCAGATAAACACTCTGTTTGATCCTCGAAAACCGTCGTCTCGTAACACGGTCTATGTCCTGTAACCCGATCGGTATAAGCATGTTAGGCAAGTGTTGCGATGCCGACATCTGTCTTCGTATGCCGTTGGCACGTTTGCTGCTAAATCTAAAGAAGGCTTCTCAGGAGTGTGATGTGAGTGGGGAGCGGGCACACTATTTGGCAGGACCCTGATTCGGCGTTAGTAGCCTAACGGTACGGCAAGCCGCTCTCTTAGCCGTCACCCCGGATCTGGGTTCTGCCTTTTTTTCGAGAGAGGTGTTTGCGTTGATGTCGTATTCGGGCGCGAGGCGAGCGACGGACTATGGTTTAACCCTCTATTTCTTCCATTTTTGGTACAAGTCTGAGGCGGTTTCTGTTTGGGAAATCGAGCATTCAGCGGGGCGAGCGTAGTTCTGATTAAACGGGGTTGAGCTTTGGCGATCCTTTGGTATAGTCGGCCGCATGGATACTCTAATTTCAGTCGATGATGCGGTCTCCCGCGTGCTTGAACGTGTGGTCCTTGCTGCAGTAGAAATGTGTGACTTGTCGTCCGCGACGGGTCGAGTGCTTCGAGAAGACCTCGTGTCTGATCGTGATCAACCGCCGTTTGATCGAGTCGCCATGGATGGCATCGCGATATGTCACGCGTCGTGGTCGGCGGGTTGTCGAGTCTTTGCGTGTGAGGGCGTTCACCGAGCGGGGTGTGCGGCGCCGACTTTGGAAAATGCCGAGGCCTGTCTGGAAGTGATGACGGGTTGTGTGCTGCCGCTTGGGTGTGACTCTGTCATTCGAATAGAAGACCTGACTGAAGAGAATGGGTCGTATCGGCTGAACGAGGGCGTTGTGATCCGGCTTCGCCAGAACGTGCATGAATTAGGGTCGGATCGTAGCCGGGGTGATTTACTCGTCTCGGCGGGCGTCCGTTTGAACGCGACTCATGTTGCGATTGCGGCATCAGTCGGAAAAAGCCAGGTATCTGTTTCTGTGCGTCCGAAAATTGCCGTTGTGTCGAACGGAGATGAGTTGGTCGATGTTGATCATGATGTCGAGCCCTATCAGATACGTCGCTCCAACGTTTATGCGATTCAGTCGGCGCTGATTGATGCTGGTTATGATGATGTGAAGCTCTATCATTTTGGTGATGACGAGTCTGGCTTGCAGAACGGCCTCGGCCGGATACTGGAGTATCACGATGCGGTGATTTTGAGTGGTGGGGTTTCAAAAGGAAAATTTGATTACATCCCTCCGGTGTTAGATGCGCTGGGCGTCGAGAAGATCTTCCACGGAGTGGCGCAGCGGCCCGGGAAACCGATTTGGTTTGGCCTGAGTTCGAAGGAGGTCCCCGTTTTTGCGATGCCGGGTAATCCGGTATCCTGTTTGGTTTGTGTCTATCATTATCTTTTCCCCTATCTTGATCGGTGCGCGGGACATCCAGCGGCGGAGTCAGAAATGGCGGTTCTGGGAAGTGACTTCTCGTTTAAGCCATCCTTGACGATGTTTTTGCCTGTTCGTATTCGATCCACTCCAAGCGGGGACCTGGTGGTGGACCCTGCGCCTACGAATGGATCTGGTGATTTTTGCGGGTTAGCTGACTCGGATGGGTTTGCGGTATTGTCAGCTGACAAGGAAACGTGTCTAGCCGGACAGCCGTTGGCTGTTCATCGTTGGGTGCCGCAGTTGTGACGGACCTTTCTCATGTGAATGATCGGGATGAGCCGACGATGGTAGATGTTGGCGACAAGACGCCGACGGATCGCAGTGCTCATGCGCGCTGTGTCGTGGAGCTTCCCGAAGAAATTTCTGCGCGGTTTGATGGGGCGGACTTTCAGACGAAAAAAGGTCCTGTGTTTCACACGGCGATTATCGCGGGGACGATGGCGGTGAAAAAGACATCTGACCTTATACCGTTTTGTCATCCATTGGGTATTGAGGGCTGTCGGGTCGAGCTTCAGCTGACGGATTCTGGCAATGTTGAAATCAACTGTCACGTCCGTGTTCATCATAAGACCGGCGTTGAGATGGAAGCATTGATGGGCGCTAGTGTTGCGGGCCTGACGGTGTATGACATGCTTAAAGCCATTTCGCATGAGATGGTGATTCGTGACACACGACTCATTTCGAAAGCGGGTGGAAAGCGCGATGTCAGCGGTGTCTAAGTCCACTCCGCCTGTGCCACGCGCCGACGGACTATTTAATGCATGTGAATTGGTAATTTCGGGATTCTCGGGAACCGGTAAAACCACGCTGATTGAACGTCTCATGCCCATTCTTTCCGAGCACCTCTCCGTCGGATACGTGAAGCATGATGCCCACCAATTTGAGATGGATCGTGTGGGAAAAGACACGACCCGGATTGCCGCAGCCGGTGCCGCGGCCGTGTGGATAAATGATGCCTCGCAATTTGCACAGCTGACCTTTCGTTCTGCGGAGCGCGTCGAGCAGCGCATGTCGATGCCGGACTTGGATGCCGTTCTGATCGAGGGGTGGAAGTCCTCAGCGGAACGTAAGTTGGTGATGCTTGATGATGACCTACGCATCTTGGAGGAGCTGGAGCATCCCGAGTCGATACTCGCTGTGTGCGGAGCTGGACCGCGTCCAGAAAAGCTCCCGGAGAGCATGCGATGGTTCGATCGCGATCACGTGGAGGTTATTGCGACGTTCATACAGAGTCATTGGCAGAGCCTGTTGTCTGACGTAGAGGTATGTGGGTTGGTACTGACAGGCGGAAAAAGTCGCCGCATGAAGCAGGACAAGGGAGCGCTGTCTTATGGGGGCGTGGATCAGACGCACGCCTGTTTTTCGTTGTTGAGTGAGAGCGTGGACACAGTCTTTGTGTCGTGCCGATCGGATCAGGCCGCGGACGCGGACAAAGCCGACCTCCCGCAATTACACGATCGCTTGCTTGATGTGGGTCCCATGAGTGGGATAGTGACTGCGCTTATGAGTCGCCCGCGAACGGCTTGGTTGGTGGTTGCATGCGACTTGCCTTTTTTGAAAAACGAGACCCTGCGCGTGTTGCTTGAGCGTCGGAATCGGTATCGGCATGCCACCGCTTTTCTATCGTCGCATGATGGGTTTCCGGAACCGCTGTGTGCGATCTACGAGCCGAAAAGTCTCTATCGGATGCTTCAGTTCGTCGGCTTGGGTTATGGGTGCCCGAGAAAAATGTTAATCAACACGCGTTGCGAATTACTTAAGCAGGACGTGCCGACTTGGCTAGACAATGTAAATACGCCGACCGAGCATGATGACGCACGTCGGCGTTTGCGGGAGGACTTGGTATGAGTAAGATACAAGTAAGCTATTATGCAGCGTTACGCGAAGCGCGCGGCTGCACCGAAGAGGAACTCGAAACGGAGTCTGCGACAGCGCGTGATCTTTATCAGGAGCTTTCCGCGCAACATGGCTTTGAGTTGGATATTGCGGGAGTGCGTGTGGCGATAAACGATGAGTTTGTAGAATGGTCAACAGGCGTGAGTGAGGGCGATCACATCGTCTTTATACCGCCCGTTTCGGGAGGATAACATGCAGGAGCTTACAACCTTTTTTGACATTCAGGATTCGGATCTGGATCCTGCGGCACTGATCAACCGCTTGCGGAACCCTCGCTTTGGGGCGCTCGTGACGTTTGAAGGGTGGGTTCGGAATCACAACGAAGGTGCTGATGTTGACCGCCTAGAGTACGAAGCCTATGGTCCGTTGGCAGAAAGAGAAGCGCAGACTATTCTGCGCGATGCCGTAGATCAGTTCGATGTGTCTGCTGCTGGTTGCGTGCATCGGGTGGGAAGCCTTGCGATTGGCGGGCTCGCTGTGTGGATCGGAGTGGTTGCTGAGCACCGGTCCGACGCGTTCGGCGCCTGTCAAATGATCATTGATCAGGTCAAGCTACGCGTGCCCGTCTGGAAGAAGGAGTATTACACTGATGGCCGGGCCGAATGGGTGGCCTGTCACCACTGTGCTCATCCGCACGACTGATTTACTCCTTGTCAGTCCGAGTGTGGGGACCTACTCTCGGAGACTTAATCTGTTGTTGAGAGAACGTAAGTTCGTTCTTTCATGGGAAGCCGGTGTGATTCCGGCACGGTACCGCCGCTGTGATGGGGATGTTTCTCTTGTAGTGTCACTGGCTGAATCAGCTGGGAAGAAGAGAGGGGCAGGTGAACCAGAGTCAGAAGACCGATCAACAGGATTTCTGCGTGCGACTCTCGGATTTGGATCGCGCCAGATAGTTAGACAACCGGTTTAGGGAATTCGGCCTGGACTCTGAAAAGAGCCCAGGTTTTTTATTGCCCCGGTTTAAAAGGAGTAAGCATGACTAAGCGTTTATGGTTGGGCCTGAGTGCGGGCCTTATGGTTGGATCGATGGGGGCGCACGTGCACGCCATCGAAAGTGATGAGGTGGTTGTGACTGCAACGCGGACCGAGCGTTCTATCAAGACTGTGGGTAGTTCTGTGACCGTGATATCGCGAGAAGACATCGAGCGATCTGGGCAACTCTATGCGCTCGAGTTGCTGCGCAGTGTTCCTGGGGTCGAGGTGACGCAGTTGGGTGGGCCTGGGAAAACCACGTCCGTCTTCATGCGGGGAGCGGCCAGCTCGCAGACGCTCGTTTTGATTGATGGCGTTCGCGTGAATTCCACCACTTCGGGCGGTTATGACTTTGCGGACCTATCGACATCCGACATTGAACGAATCGAAGTGCTTCGCGGACCTCAGAGCACCTTGTATGGGTCCGAGGCGATTGGCGGCGTCGTGAGCATCACGACTCGTAAGGGTGGTGCGACGGCAAAGTCTGCTTCTGTCGAAGGTGGTTCGCTGGGCCTCTTTGGCGCGCGTGGGTCGGTACGAGGTGGCGGTTCTCGTCCGTTCGCAGCGTCGGTTTCGTACGAACAGTGGGATGGCGTTTCGGTTGCTAGTGAATCGTTGGGAAACACGGAGGAAGATGGCTATGAAAATATTTCCGCTAGCTTTACTCTCGGTGGGAAACTAGGCGGGGGTCGGTACGATACCGTCGTACGGTTCTTCGAAGGCGAGTCTGACCTCGATGGATTCGGAATGTCGGGTCCGGAGGACGTGTTGGACTACGTCGCCACCCGTGAAGGTGTTCTTGCTGGGGTGACGTATTTTCACGACCTTGGTGATGCGTCTGATTGGTCTGTGCATCTGGGTGTAAACGATGAGTCACTTGAAGGCGTTGACCCTGTTGTTGCGTTCAATAACTACACGATCGACTCGCAGGTATTGGATCTGGATGTCCAGATGAATTCTACGCTGTCCGTCGCTCACCTAGCGACCGCCGGTTATACGTTTGAGAAACGGAATGGCGAGAATGTGGGTGGTTTTGACGAGTCCTTGGACATCCATTCGGTCTTTGTACAAGATCAGTGGACGATGCACGAACGGATGTACCTGACGCTGGGTGCGAGGATCGATGATCACTCGGAATTCGGCAATGAAACGACCTATCGTGCAGACTACGCATGGATCTTCCCGGAAAAGACGGCACGTCTTCATGCGAGCATCGGCTCAGGTTTTCGAGCACCTACGTTGAACGATCTCTATTTTCCTGGTTATGGAAACCTCGACCTTAACGCGGAGACCAGTGTGGGGTGGGAACTCGGCTATGAGCAGGCCTTGTTAGAAGGCGAGCTTGTGTTGGACGTGACGTATTTCGCGAGTGAGATCGATGACTTGATTGGATTCGATACCACAACCTTTGCGGTTGGGAACACTGCGGAAGCGGAGATCAGCGGTGTCGAAGCGAGTGCGGTGTGGATGGCGTCGGAAGGGTGTACGCTTTCCCTCAGCCACACGTATACCGATCCCAAGGATAAGTCGGATGGCAGTCAGCTGGCTCGACGATCCAAAAATCGTACCGTTGCGACGATCGCGGCACGTTGTGCTGACGTGTTGACGAGTTCGCTGAGCGTGCTGGCAGTCTCGGATCGAGTGGACACCGATGGCACGCAGATGGATAACTACGAACGTGTTGACATTGCTCTGAGCTACAAATGGACGGAGCTTCTGACGCCTTACTTGCGCGTGCAAAACGTGTTGGATCAGGATTACGAAGAAGTCCCCGGGTATACCACCCCTGGCATCGTAGTTGTGGGCGGGCTTCGCGGTGAGTTTTAGTCGATAAATCCTGAGTTTTGGCCCGGTTCAGGCTTTCCTGACCGGGCTTTTTTTGTGTCATTCGCAATCGGGCTGGGTTGTTGTGTTTTCCGGATTTTCCCGCTAGGCTTTTCGTCTTATGAAGAAGGCGTGGATGACAGCGGGGTTGACGATGTGTGTTGCGTTTATGGCGCTGTCAACGATCTGTGCGCTCGATGCTGATCGTGCTTTCTTGCTTTGGTCTGAGGCCGATGAACCGACTCTGTGGACGCCGCTAAAGGTCTCGCGCGTGGGCACTGTACCGACTAGGGGCCTATATCGCTACCCGAGTATCGACACGTCTGAAGCATCTTTTGCGGTGCGCTGGGTGGGCAGTGAGACATCATCGATGACCATGGCTCGCCACGTGTCCCTCCGCATATGCAACACGAGCGATGAACCGTTAAGTGGGCGCGTGGGTTGGATGGGACGTGAAGGATTGTTGGTGGAACCTGCACGGATCGATGTGAATGAATTAGACGCGGGTGGGGTGTTGACGGTCAAGGTGGGTATTGATGCGAGTCAAGTCCCCAGCAACCGGGTGTTTCGGCTTTTTCCTGTATTGATCGACCCTGCGGTTGGTCTAACGATCGAGCGGATGCCGTTGCGAATTTGTAATGGGATAGCGAAGGACAGGTCGGTAGGGGTGAACGGATCCGCCTATGAAACTATTTATTCGCCGCGGTACACGGTGCGATACCGGTATACGGAATCTGGCGCCGCGCAATTCCTGCTTGATCCGAGTGGGAGACGGTGGTCCCGCCTTCAAGAAGGGGTTCTTCCAGTGGTACGTCGTGATCGTGATGGGGGCGAATCGCATATGTGGAAGGTGCATCAAGTGGGTCGACACCGAGGGTTTCGTGCAGTGAGAGTGCCGGGGCCGAATGGAGGGGCTGCACACTTTTACGACTCTGGGCACGACGATGGTGGCATGAGTCTGTCGCATACGTTTACAGAGGATTGGATTGCATGCCGGTTGCGCGCGGGAAGAGGGACGCAACGGCTTTCCATGGATTGGTTTCCTGAGCTTGGATCGACGTCCACTGACCTACGTGCTTTCGCGGGTTTGGATGGCAAGGTTCACTTTGTGAAGGAGTCGGGCGTGGTAGTGGGCGCGAAAATCCGTATGGTCTATCGACGGTCGCCTGATCGTGAGTACGGGGCTGTGTGTCTGTATCCTGTTGGAGCGGTCTTGGAAAGTAAGGGCGTGACGTTTCCTGCCGATAAGGCGTGTGGCGTTTCGTTTTGTAAAGACGACGGGGTGCGCGGCCTGACAGAAAAGTGGATGACTCACCGGCCGGTGGGCGCGAAAATGCGGTCTCAGCTCGACCTGCGTGTGTCTGATGCGGAGAAGGTGTCGGACTCGGTAGACGCGCTCTTGCACTGATTGTCTCGTGGTCCTGTGATCCGCGACCTACTTCTTCAGCGACTTGATGTACAGTAACAACGAGTCGAGTTGTTCCTCCGAGAGCACGCCTTGATAGATGGGCATGCCTGCTTCGCCCGTGACGGCTCCCTCCGCGACCTTGGCCGCAGGCGTGAGGATGGATTCCCGAAGGTAGTCATCGTTTGCGAGGACGGATTTTCCTGTGCCTAGAATCTTGCGTGTACTGCCGTATAGATGCAGCCAGCTGGGCCCGCTTTTTCCTTCGAGAGAGCCGTCGATCGAGTGGCACGCAATGCACCCGAGGTTTGTGTAGAGTGTGGCCCCTTTTTCTTTTGTTGGATGTGCAGGTGCGCTCACGGTTTTTGTAGTGTTGGCCTCGAGATCCACATGATCGCTCGCAAAGCCATGCTCCGTGAGGGCGAAGCGCCGAAGCAAATGTGCGGTAAGGAATGTCTGGTTGCTTATCGGGGTAGAGTCCTTGGCGGTGATGTCGTAGCTGACTTCTAGTTGCATGACTTCTTGCATGTCGGGGATGCCTAGGAAGACGCTATGTGCGTCGGTTGATAGACTGACGGAAGAAACCACCATGGTTTCTGAGCCGGGCTGACCATTTAGGTTGAGGTTGGGCGAGCCGTAGCTCGAGGTGCGACGATAGTTCCATCGGCGAACCGTGTAGGACGTTGTTAGGCTTGCCGTATCAGCGTTGAGTTTGGTTGCGAAGGAAAGAAGGATACCTCGCTTCTCCACGCGGGCCACTGTCGGAACGGGCCATGTTTTTTTAGCGTTGGGTCGTACCCGTGAAAGGAATGTCATCGTACTGGTTTTTGTTCCCCAGATTTTGAAACCCGCGACGTAGAGAAGTCCGTCGGCTGGGTTAATGGCCCCTTTAAGGATGGGGGCGTCGATTGCGACGGGGAGAACCGTGACTCCGCCCTGGGAGACGATTGGATCGATGTCGGTATGGATTTGGAAAAGTTTGGGTGGGTGATAGGAGAGCAAAATGGCCTGATCATTGAGGGCACTCATTTTTGAGTTGCGCATCCAGACGATCGAGGATGAAGACGAACACGCTTGATGGGGGATCCATGTCAATGGTGGTGTGATCGGACGTTTCCTATCGGCCGTGTTATTCGGATGACCATAAAATGCGCCATCTGTGACATAAATAATCGGCGTGGAAGGGACCCAGTGGCCTTGCTGATCAGAAAGAGCGATTTGCCCGCTGAGCGGATCCAGTCCCATGAATGGTTGGCGGAGGCCGCGAGCGATCTCGGTTACGGTTTTGCCGTCAGCGGAGATTCGAAGCACGCTGCCTGAGCCTCGGCCTTTACTGTTTTGTCCGGGTTTGCAAATGATAAAGCGTCCGTCTTGCTCGGCTTCCAGCGCGGATGCATACTCTCGCGTGTCGGCGGTTTGATCGATCTGGGAGCAGAAGAGTTCATGAAAATCGGCCTCACCGTTCGAATCGTCATCGTGCAAGCGCCAGAGACCGTTGCGGTCAAAAACCATAATTTTGTCGTCGAGAACTTTCAGGCCCATGGGTTCGTGTAGGCCAGACGCGAATCGATTCCAGCTCACCGTCTTGCTTGTTGGTGTTAAGCCGTTTGCGACCCATACATCACCATCGAAAGTGACCAGCGCTAAGCGGCCATCGTTGAAGAAATCTATTGCTGATGGGCGGACTGCGCGCTTGTAGGGGTTGTCTTTTGGAAGAGGGATGGATTCCGAGTTGAGTGCCTCGCCCGTGTTCTCTTTTGGTAGAGGGAGTGAGATGTGTTGTGGCCAGCGAGTTGATGGCCAGACCGTGGTTGGAGTGGGTTTGAGACCCTTTCGCATAAACCTTACAGCGAGTGTCTGCGTGGAGGGAGAGGCTGGGATATGGAGTACGAGGTGTTTGTCTGTGGTGGTGATGGTGCCGGGGAGGTCGCATTCCACGTGCAGCGTTTTACCAGATTCGGCAAGTACGATGCCGACCGGTTTGCGATGGGGACTGACGGTGATTCTGCGAACGAGCGCGTTCGTTCCTAGACTGAAGCGTTCTCGGATTAGCGTCGAGGCTGCGATCTCGGTCACGATCTCGAGACCGTCCTTTAGATTGATGCCGACGAAGCGCCCCATGGCGCGGGGGAGTCCACCGCGTCCCACTTCGTCTTTATCGGGTTGGGCGGGTCTGGGGTCGACGAAGGATGGCGTGCCGATCGAGGCTCCTGGATAGATCCCGTTTTGGAACCAGATGTCTCCGTTTGGTTTCGGCAGCGTGGCTTGCCCCATGGAAACTTTTTTACCTCCGTAAGGGTAACTGTTGACGGCCATGTTGTTCCGCGTCAAGGGTTGGTCTTTGGCTGTCCATACGGCGGCAACGCGCAGGAGGTCCACGTCGTAGGCGAGAAAGGTATCTTGTCCCAAGGGGAGTAGCAGGGCGCGTGGGGTCAGGTTGTTTTTGATGGTCTCGTTTCGAGCGTCGACGACGCAGGAAATAAAAGGGGCGTCTTGTTCGATCCACTCCGTCCAACTTCCCGCCCATAGGCTTTTAGACATGAGGGCAAGGATGGCGAAGGCCGTGAGGGCTCGTTGGGTAGCGATTATCATGGGTCTTGTTTAGCGTGGCATCACGAAAACTTCAATCCGAAATGCCGTAGAAGCGGGCCTTGCCTGTTCGCGCATCCCCGCGAAAGCGATGCTGATTTCGAGCTCGACGCTTCTTTTTTGGGTGTCGCCTACAGCCTGTAGCGATTGAGTATACACCCGTTGACTTTAGGGGGTGTGGTAACGGTATTGCTAGGTATTCATGATGGCTCGGGCGGTTTCTCGGCCTAAGGGGGTTAGGTTTAGGTGGTTTCCGTGCCGGGTAATGAGTCCCTCTTTTTCTGAGAGGTTGACGATTTTGTTAGCGTAGGGAGGCTCCCATTTCATATGGGGGCCGACGAGGTTTGAGAAGGTGTTCTCGTCGGATTCTTCTGGAGTACCTTCGTGGTCCAGAAGATGGATCGTGAGCAGATGGCAGGCGAAGGTCCATCGGTTCTGGTGAGCGCGGACCGCTTTTGAAACCATCCCTTTTTTGGGTGCAAAGAGAATGGCGAGAAGGAAGAAGAATCCGCTGGCAGAGGTCATGGCGCCTGCCGTTGAGATGTCACCGACACTATGAGCGATAACACAGCCGGTGATGGCGGACATCATTCCGATCCCGATGCTCAAGAGAATCATGTAATGGAGACGGTTTGTAAGCATCAGGGCTGTGGCGGGCGGTGTGATCATGAGTGCGACTACAAGAATTGATCCGACGGCGTCAAAGGCACCAACGGCGGTGATGCTGACCATGGTCATGAGGCCGTAGTGTATCACGCCTGGAAGTAGCCCGAGTGCCGCAGCGAGTCCGGCATCGAAGGTCGCCAGCTTGAGTTCCTTGTAGAAGATCATTAAGAGGATGCAGTTGGCTAGGAGAATAGCGCCCATGACCCACATGGCTTTTGGGCCGTAGTCTAGAGAGTTGAAGATGAATCGATCTTCCGGAGCGAAATCGATGGAGCCGAGTAGAACCGCATCGCTATCGATATGAATATCACCGGCATATCGATTGATGAGGAGTACGGCTATTGCAAAAAACATGGGAAAGATAAGGCCGATGGCAGAGTCCTCTTTCAGAAGGCGGGTGTTGATGATGAGTTCTGTCAGAGATACTGTTGCGACGCCGGTGAGTGTGGCCCCGATGATCAGCCATGGTGAAGAGATTTCGTGAGTAAGAAAGAGTGCGATCACAATGCCGAAAAGAATCGAGTGGCTGATGGCATCGCTCATCAGTGATTGCCGGCGCAGGACAAGGAATACGCCGGGTATTGCACACGCGGCGGCGACAATGCAGCCGATGATGGTGACTTGGATTTCGATGGCGTATTGGCTAATGAACGAGGCGATCATCGAGATCCTCCTCCATCGTTTGCAGTGTGTCGCGGGCTTCCGTTTGTCCCGCGGATGTCAGCCGCCAAGCTTGTAGACTGGTTTCGACTGCGAAACCGGAGGTAATGAGTCGTTCCATCGTGGCGGGGATGTCTCCGTATAGCGAGGCTTGTAGAGATTGGAGGCTATGTGGATGTTGGCTGTCTGCAGGATGGCTGTCTTCGAGATGCAGGAGGGTCACGAGTGCTGTTGAAATCTGGATCTTTCGGCGATTGCGACGACGGCGTAGCCATTGCCAAGCGAGGCCTCTCTCTTTGGCGAAGCCCAGAGAGACTAGGACGAAGATCGTAAGAAAGATTGTGATGGTTGGTCCCGTAGGGAGTTTCGACACCTGGCTGCTGGTGAGGGTGCCAGCGATACCAGAGATGGCCCCAAAGCTAGAGGAGAGAAGCAGCATGACAGGTAAGCGATTGGTCCATTGACGCGCGGCGGCGGCGGGGGCGACTAGCATCGCGCTCATGAGGACCACGCCGACCGTTTGGAGTCCAATGGCGATGGCGATGACAATCAGCGTCATCAAAGTGATATCCAGGCTACGGATGGGGAGACCTATGGTTTTTGCGAAATCCGGATCGAAGGTTAGAAGCTTAAATTCTTTCCAGAAGAGTGCGAGTGTGAGCAGTGTGATCGACCCGAGGGTCATCATCACCCAGACGTCTTGTTCGAGCATGTTTGTAGCGCTGCCGAACAGGAATTGATGCAGTCCTGCTTGACGTGCGTCTGGCCATCGCTTCTGGACAAGTGTTAGAAGAATGAGGCCGAAGCCAAAGAAGACGGATAAAATCACGCCCATTGCGGCGTCTTCTTTAATGCGCGTGTTCCGAATGATTGCGCCGATAATGATGGTGCCGACCCAGCCTGCGATTATGGCGCCTATCAGGAGGTTGATAGGGGTCTTGGTGCCAGTGATCATGAAGGCTAGCACGACTCCAGGAAGGGCCGCGTGCGAGATCGTGTCACCCAGAAGGCTTTGTTTTCGAAGGAGCGCAAATGTACCCAGACCGCCGGCGACGATTCCGATGATCGTGACGCCATAGAGAGGCATGCGAAGGGTGTAGTCGAAATCGATTCCTTTCAGGTTCATCCAACTAACGATGCATAGGAGAGCGCCCAGATTGAGGGCGCCGATGAGGACGTATGGCCGCCAAGACCCCTGTGGGAAGACGTTTTTGATGGTCAGGGTCCTTCTGCGAGGAATGCTGCGCGGCCGCCGTAGGTGCGTTCGAGGTTCTCGGGTGTCAGGACTTCATCGACGGGTCCAACCGCCACGCGGCGGACGTTGAGAAGCATGGTCCAGTCGAAATACTCTTTTAAGGTCTGGAGGTCATGGTGGACGACGATGACGGTTTTGCCGCGTGAACGAAGTTCTTGTAGAAGTGCAATGATGGCTTTTTCCGTGGCCGCATCGACGCCGGCAAATGGTTCGTCCATGAAGTAGAGCTGGGCATCTTGAATGAGGGCGCGTGCGAGGAAGACGCGTTGTTGTTGTCCGCCAGAGAGTTGGCTGATCTGTCGGTCGGCGAAAGCGGCCATTCCGACTTTCTCTAGGCATTCCATTGCGAGGTCGCGATCTGAGCGCCCTGGGCGGCGAATCCATCCGAGATGTCCGTACCGTCCCATCAATACAACATCGAGGGCGACAGTGGGAAAGTCCCAGTCGACGCTATTGCGTTGTGGCACATACCCGATCAGGTGACGTTGTGCTGCATAGGGGGCTCCGAGGACGTTGACTTGGCCTGCGGCTGGTTTGATGAGGCCAAGAATGGTGCGCACGAGCGTTGTTTTGCCGGCGCCATTGGGGCCCACAATGGCTAGCAGTACGCCTGTGGGGACTTGGAGGTCGATGTCCCAGAGAACGGGTCTATCGTGATAGGCGACTGTGAGGTCTGTCACGTCGACGGCTAATGTTGGATTGCTGAGTGCTTGACTGCTCATGGTGTTTCGGGTGCGAGTGCGTTTACAATGGTGTCGATG
Organism: uncultured Gemmatimonadales bacterium; assembly: GCA_964196025.1. Lineage (GTDB taxonomy): Bacteria > Verrucomicrobiota > Kiritimatiellia > CAXMRT01 > CAXMRT01 > CAXMRT01. The sequence goes on from CAXMRT010000126.1 coordinate 28,716, forward strand.
TTGTGGCGTACCATTCCGATATAGGTTCCTTCGTCAGTGTCCCAATCGCCCATGGCATCTGAGAAAAGTTCGCCGCCAATTTTCAGGTTCCAGCCTTTATCTTCGGCTGCCTTTTGAACGGCTTCGATGTTCCGCTTTGGTACTGAGGATTCGATAAAGACTGCTGGAATCTTGTTTTCAACAATGAAGTTAACGATTTCTTGTACGTCCTTAATCCCTGCTTCGGCGACGGTGCTGATACCTTGAAGGCCTTTCACCTCAAAATCATATTGGCGGCCGAAGTATCCGAAGGCATCGTGGGCGGTGACGAGGACGCGTTTATTTTTGGGGATGCGCTTCGCTTGGGTTGCGACGTATGTGTGCAAATCGGCTAGTTTGTTCAGATAGTCAGCGGCATTGGCCTGATAGATTTTTGCGTGTTCGGGATCCTCTTTGCTGAGAGTGTCGCGAATGACTTCAACGGCATAGATCCAAAGCGTTACATCGAACCAGACATGCGGATCGTGCTGGTTGTCGAATTCGGGAGGTGAGGTAAGTCGGTCTTTTGGAATTGTGTCAGTGACGGCCTTGGTCACCTTGCGACTACTCATGTCTTCGAGGAGGTCGCCCATCTTGGCCTCGAGGTGTAGGCCGCCATAAAAAACGACCTGCGAGGCGCGAATCGCTTTTACATCGTTCATTGTCGGCTTGTACAAGTGCGGGTCGACCCCGGGCCCCATCATAGCGGTAACATCGACGTGGTCTCCGCCTATAATTCTAACAGCGTCGGTGATCATGCCGATTGTACAGACGACCTTGATTTCCCCCTCTTTGGGTACGGGCTGTTGTTCGATAGGTTTGCCGCATCCTGCGATGAGCAGTGGAAGGCAAAGCATTGTCCAGAGAGTACGTTTACGCATGTGAGTCCTTTGGCCTGATATCAGGCTGGTTTTTTAACTTCGGCAACGGATACATATGGAATCGCGTTTTCGCCCAAGTTGTGGGTGGCGTTATTGATTTCAATGACGAGAGAGTTTCCAAATTCTTCTTTTTCGAGAACGGTGAATTCCGCATCTGGATAGAGCCCGATGTTACCGAGGTAACGAAGAAGCTCAGCGTTGTGGTCGTAGACCTCGACCACGCGAACGGTTGTGCCGGCCTCGATTTCGGAGAGTGGGGTAGAATCAAGTTTTAAGATCTTGAGGTCTGGGCCTGGGATGGGCGCTCCATGCGGGTCGATGGTGGGGTTGCCGAGAGCATCGGCCATTCGTTGTTCGAGATCTTCGGAAATCACGTGTTCCAGTTTCTCTGCTTCATCGTGGACCTGATCCCATGGGACACCGAGCGCCTTGGAGAGGTAGAGTTCGATGAGGCGATGGTGCCGGACGACTTCGAGTGCGATCATCTCGCCGTTTGGGAGAAGGCGAATGCCCTTATAGGGAATATGTTCGATGAATGCTAACTCAGGAGCGGCCAGTTTCTTGATCATAGCCGTGGTGGATGCGGGTTTCTGTTTCAGTTCACGAGCGAGATCACTGGTATGGACCCATTTATCGCCGTTTTGGAGCTCGTACAGATGTTTTAGAAAGTTTTCAACTGACTGGGAAATCATGACTTATGCTCGAAGGATTAATAAATTAGACACGACTAAATTTAGTATTAGTTGGGACTAATGTCAACTATTGTGCGTGAGATCGTCCTGAAGAGGGTTCGGGGGTCCATTTGCGGGGAATAATGAGGGTGTATGACTTTCTGGAGAAGATTGTCTCGATGATTGAAAGCTGGCGTTGCGTCGGGTATACAGAAGGCTGCTGATTTATTGAGGAGTGAGGTATGAGCGACAAACGAGGAATAGTACTGGTGAATCTGGGGTCACCGGACTCGACGGACGAGGATGCTGTGCGTCGATATCTCCATGAGTTCCTGATGGACAAGTATGTCATCGATGCACCGTGGCCGATTCGGAAATTTGTGGTCTGCGCGACCGTTCTGCCGACGCGTCCAGCGGAGTCGGCGAAGGCGTACAAGAAGATTTGGTGGGAAGAGGGGTCACCGTTGAAGGTGTTGTCGGCGCGTCTGGCAGACGATTTGCGAGGGCAGGTCGCTGAGCCGCTCGAGATGGTGATGCGTTATCAAAACCCGTCGATGGAGTCGGGGATCTTGAGTCTGGTGCGTGATCAGGGTGTGACTGATATATTGTTGGTTCCGCTGTATCCGCATCATGCAATGTCGAGCGTTACGACGACCGTAAAAGAAGCCGAACGCGTTCTTGCGCGGCATTGTCCGGGTGTCTCCATGAGCGTGTTGCCGCCGTTTTACGATGCGTCGGCATATATCGACGGATTGGTTGCGGCAGCGGCAGAGTCGTTGGTGGATTATGATCACTTGTTGTTCAGTTTTCATGGCTTGCCTGAGCGACATATTCATAAGGCGGATCCGACGGGCTCGCACTGTCTAAAAAGCGCGACCTGCTGTGAAACTGCCTCGCCTGCGCATGCAACGTGTTATCGACATCAGTGTTTTCGCACGGCTCAAGAGTTCGTGAAGTCGGCGGGCATCCCTGACGGCAAGTGGTCTGTTTCTTTTCAGTCACGGCTTGGGCGTGACCCATGGTTGCTGCCGTCGACGGATCAAGAGGTGCCTCGGTTCGCTCAATCGGGTGTCAAGCGTCTGGCGGTTATATGTCCGGCATTTGTTACGGACTGCTTAGAAACGCTGGAAGAAATTGCGATTCGGGCGCGTGAGGAGTTCCTCGAGGCGGGAGGCGATGACCTCTGGCTAGTGCCGTGTATGAATACGCATCCGACTTGGGTCAAGGGTCTGGCCTCCATGTTGTCCTCTGCGGAGTAATCGCGTCTAGGCTAGGCGCGTGACTTAGATCGCCTTTATGATCAATCCGATAGATGCGATCAGCATCGTGACGTAGAGCAGGGCGACGTAGGTGCTTGAGCGCATGGCTTTCGTGATGAGGTAGCCAGCGAAGACGCCGAGTGGGACGGTCGGGCTCATGTATGCGGCAAGAGTCAGGATGTCGGGGCTAAACACATCGAGCATGCTGTAGGCGGCGAGCTTGACTAGGTTTAGGAAGAAAAAGAATCCCACGACGGTAGCTGCGAGTGTCATTTTTTCAAGTGGCCGAGA
>CAXMRT010000127.1:0-8257 GCA_964196025.1 uncultured Gemmatimonadales bacterium
CAACCGTTTCCACAAAAACACACCAGCCCGCCCCGCTCCCCGCCCGTTCAAAAAACCCGTCTGGAGAAAACCTGTTCTCCCCGGCGGTGAAGTCCGTTCCGTCGGGGGCCCCATGCCAAAAGTTTTCATTGATGTACAAACAGAACCCTCAACCTCCACTGTACAGGACGTGAAAAGCCCTACGGGGGCCTGGAAAATCAAACAGTCACACGGACAGGTGATTATTGAGCACAATAATAACGAATGCCTACGCTACCAGCTCACCCCATTGACAAATCCCAAAGGGGGGCCGAACTTCAAGGCCAGCAATTTTATTCATCCCCTCCGCACTCCGTCCGGATTCACGGTGACGTCTCTGCAACCAGACGACCACTTGCATCATCTAGGCTTATGGTGGCCTTGGAAGTTCCTAGAATCAGGTGGCCGCAAAATTAACTGCTGGGAACTTCAGAAAAAAGATGGACTGGTACAGGGACAAAAACTGATTACGCACAAAGACGGTAAGTCAGCCCGATTCACCAGCCAGAGCCACTATATTGATCGAAAAGCTCCGGGCGGACCCACCACCATTCTGACTGAAATCTTGAACGCTGAAATACAGTCCGTATCGACCGGACCCCAAGGGGCCTACCAGCTTGATCTCGATATCCTTCACACCTCCGCCACTGGCTCCGTCAAAGTCGCTGACTACCGATATAGCGGTTTTGCTTATCGCGGCACAGCCGAATGGAACACGGACAACAGCACGATGGAAACCAGTGCGGGTAAGCACCGCGATGACTCAAACGGAACGCCGGCCCAATGGGTTCGCATGGAAGGCCTAACCGGCGCAAAGACCCACGGCGGAATGCTTCTCATGAGCCATCCAAGCAATCCACATTCACCAGAGAATCTTCGTACGTGGAATGCCTCGATGCACCACGGAGCTTTCTTCGTCAATTTCAACACTGTTCAAACGACACCCCTTGTGATCGACCCTCAACATCCGTGTAGACGGCGATTCCGAATCCTCCTATACGACGGTAAGCTCAGCGGGCAAGAAGCACAAGACGCTCAAAAACGATTCGACGCAACTCCCTAACTCAAGGTTCTATACATGTTAAAGCATGACAGCCGTACACCATTCGTTCCCCTATTCTGCTTCTGCGTGATCACGTCGTTCGCGCCCCTCGTCGGGCTCTCAGAAAGTGGAGACTCGGTAACCGAGAAAGACAACCGGCCTCGGGCGATCATTTACCTGGACGAAGATTGCAGTCTCTACAGCCGGGATCATAAGAGCCTGTCAGTAACCGTGTTCACCGCACGTAAGTCGAAAGCGTTTCCGGAGTTCGATCTTCCTTCACCTGTGAAAGTCGCACGGAAGCTCATGCTACTGAGGCCGCGCTTAAAGAATGCACAGCCCGAGCAACTCCTAGACGCAGGAACAGGTGCAATGGGCTCCCCCTCTGTGTCCTACGACGGAAAGGACATCTATCTCTCCATGGCCAAACAAGACGACGGGTTTTACCACATCTACCGACTATCCGTAGAGACCCGCAAACTGGAACAACTGACAGATGGCCCCTTTCACGATATTGACCCAACTGAACTTCCGGACGGCCGCATCGCGTTCTGCTCGACCCGAATCGGGCGTTTCGAAGAATACCATTCCTCGCCTTCGCGATCCGTATTCACGATGGACGCGAAGGGGAAAAACATTCGTCCGTTAACCCATACGTTCATTTTTGATAACGAGCCTGAAGTCATGACAGACGGCCGCATCATCCTTCTGCGCTCAGACAACTTCTTTGATCGCGGAAAAGTTGAAACAATGCTGCATGCCATCCGCCCCGATGGCACCGGCGGCACCACCTTGTTCGGACTGGAGAACGGACCGGAATACGGTGTGAGACTTCGATCTTACTATTGCGGAAGCCCCGCCCCCATGCCGGATGGCCGGGTCGCCTTTGTCACAAACAAGGGCATCACGATCGGCACCCCAGGACAACCGCCCAAACAACATCAACACATATCCATTCACGCCTCTGGCGTCTCGGCACTTCCGGATGGACGGCTTCTGAGTGCGATCAAGAACCCCAAAGAAGATAACTATCGCCGAATAGCAATACTCGATCCGTCTGACAAAACGCCGAAACCCGTGACGTTATATGAATCGAAAGCCAGCTTCATTCATTCACCTATGTATTTGGGCCCGCGCAAGCGCCCCCCGATCATGGACACGCGCGTTGATGATACGAAGGCAGACAACGATACACAGGACACTGGCTTTCTATTCTGCAGCAATATCCGATTCACATCGAACACAAGCGCCGGCTGGCCTCATGTAAGGGCCGTTCGCGTACTCGCCAGCAAGGGATTGACTCTGAGAAGCTCTCATTCGTATATCGTGCATGCTGGAAGCGAAGTCACAGAACTAGGTACTGTACCCGTTGCGCCAGACGGATCCTTTTCAATTGAGGTACCTGCCGACACCGGCATCGCGTTGCAGGCTGTGGATGCAGAAGGACGATCCGAATTGAATGAAATGTCCTGGATTACGGTTCGACCCGGAGAACGACGCGGCTGCCTCGGTTGCCACGAGAACCGAAATGCCGCACCGGTTTTTCGGAACGCTCCGCTGCAAGCCATGTCTGCATCACCCGCCAAGCTCTTAGGGAGCAAGCAGTCGCATGTTTTTCGAGGGAACAATCCGGCTGTAACCGGATTGATGGAATTGCAATTTGATAGATTCAGGGAAGTCGCAGGCATCAACAGACTTGCTCGTGACGACAAAAAAGATGAGGTCGCGGCCCTCATTGCTTATCTAAACACGGCACCGCCAGAGTTGAAAACGGCGACGGCGCAGAGATTGGGCATACTCCGCGAACCGGAGGCCGCACCCGCACTGTTGAAATGCCTAACTGATCCGCAACGAGACCTTCGACTGGCCGCGGCGGTTGCGGTCGCAGCATGCGGCACCCGTGACTCGATCCCCCTCCTCTTAGAGGCGCTTTCGGATCCCGACCCACTCGTTGCGCAGGCAGCTTCGATGGCTCTAGAGAACATTACCGGGCACTCCATCGAGTTCAACCCCTTCACGTCACCGGCGAATCGAGTCGAGCAAACGAAAAAATGGACACACTGGTTTGCGCACACGGATTTCGACAAAATGGAAGGCGCACTCGTTGCCACGCTCGGCAGTTCCGACAAGGATGCTGTTCGGCGTGCAGCCGTAGCCATGAGACACATCGGACGTGAGCCTTCGCGTCAAGCGCTCTCCGCCCTACTACTTCGTGAACGCATCAACAATCCCTACCCAGAATGGGTCAAATCACACAAAGGGGACAGAGCCCGATTCAACGCTCTCTCCAACGCGAACCCTAGGACCCTGCAGGCGGTAACCCGAAGCCTTGGCGCGTTCAATGACACCGCAACGACCACACTGCTGGCAGACACCTTAGCCATGCACCTTTCGCCAAAAACAGGCAACCTATTCTTGGCAGAGGCCGCGGCAGAAGCGCTTGGAAAAATCGGAACCCAAGAGGCTGAAACACATCTCATCGCAGCCTTTTCCAAACTGGGCCCCTATCACGCCTACAGCCGTTGGTATGGCGACCATGAGGCGCTCATCGCCTGTCATGCGTCTCCCGTACATCATTTTATTCTGGAAGGGCTGAATCGGATGGACTCAACACGATGCGCCTCGCTAACCGATCGCATCATCGAATCAGTCCCCACGGACCCTGATCGCGCCTTGTTACTCTACAACGATGATTATGAGCGTCTAGCCGGACGCTTGATTCGCCTCAGCGGACATGAGGCCGACGTGGTCAACGCCTGTCTGTCCATCCTCGGAGATCACGAGTCGCCTACAGACAGCGCTCGTTCCGAAGAGATCAAACAAGCCCTCGGTAAGGTTCACGAAGCATGGGCCGGACGTCCCAACATCGACATTCGTGCAGCACAGATTCTTTCGCTTGTCTGTCGCGACGTCAGCTATGAACCTCAGATTCGAGCAGCTCTGGAGCGTTACATAGCGACCACCACTCAATTACCTCGCGTATTCAACAGTGCGGCTCAACACACCCCTTTACCCACTCGTAACTGGACGTGTTTCTACCTTGCGAGAAGTCTAGGGAATCTAAAACAGGAGGCTTCGGTAGACCTCTTGGTCTCAGCCCTGAAGGGTCCTTCTGAAGGAGCGGCAGGCGTCCCAGACCCCACCGGCCCAGGCGTACTCTTTCTTCATAATGAGCTTACCCCCTGCTGGCGAGCCGCCTGCGCATGGGCACTCGGAGAGACAGGGACAAAGAACGCCATCCCGACTCTTCTCGCTACCATCAAGGAGCTATCCAATGCTCCAGACACACGTCACACCGCTGCAGAAGCATTGAGGAAACTTGCGGATAAATCCACCGTGAACGACTTGCAAGGTCTGGCAGACAATTACCCCGAGGTCTCCACCAGACAGACACTTCTTTCCATTCTAGCAGAACTCAAAACCCGTTGATCATCAACGCCTGCCGAGCGGCGATTGGATTAGCTCGGAAGTGTGAAAGGGTGGGCGCGCAGTCCCTTGCGCGCCGCAGCTCGGCTACTCCGTGCTGCTCCAAGCGTTCCCTCGCCCGTACCTTTCATCAAATGCGTAGCGAGGCAACGCAGCATTCTATCCACGCAGCCTAGGAACAACCGATAGAGTTCCCGCAGTTGTGACAGCGGTAACAGGTGCCATTTCGAACCGTAATGGACCCACACTGGTCACAAGCGGGAGCGTCTTCCATGAAGTTTTCGAACATGGCATCCACCCGATCCGGCGCCGGCCCGTCTTCAGTCACGTCACTGGCACTCTTTGCAACAGGAGCTCCCGCTGATGCACCCGAGAGCACCGCCTTGCTATGATGCGTGCTGACGCCATCCGGAAACGTTACTCCCAACCAGCGGAAGATATAATCAACGATCGACTTGGCCATAGGGATTTCAGTATTACGGGTAAATCCGCTGGGTTCAAAACGGCAATGGGAAAACTTTCTCACCAGTTCACCGACTGAAACGCCGTACTGAAGACAAAGCGATATCGCTATCCCGAACGCATCCATGATACCGCCGACCGTGCTGCCCTCTTTAGCCATGGAGATAAACAATTCTCCGGGCGCCCCATCCTCATAGAGACCGACAGTCAGATAACCTTCATGCCCAGCAATACTAAACTTGTGCGTCAAGGAATGCCGCAAATCAGATAAACGCCGCCTGACAGCACCTCGAGGAGCGTCGGACAGGACGTCCTCGACAGCATCATTCATGCTGCTGTCACCCGTATTCACGGGCTGTATGCCCTTGGAGCCATCGCGATACACGGCAACCGCCTTTATCCCCATTTTCCATGACTCAATATAGACATCCATAATCTCTTCGACGGTGGCCTCAGTCTGCATGTTCACAGTTTTACTGATCGCTCCCGACAGAAAAGGCTGCACCGCAGCCATCATCCGCAAGTGAGCCTGATAGGGAATACTACGCGTCCCATTCGCAGGGCGGAACGCACAATCAAACACCTTGATATCGGCCTCCGCGATGCCGGGCGCACCTTCAATGGTGTCATGCTCCTCGATATACTCAGTCACCTGAGAAATAACGTCCTCAGAGTACCCAAGAGTCTCCAAGGCGGAAGCCACTGAACGATTCACCAGTTTCATTAACCCGCCGCCGGCAAGCTGCTTATATTTCACCAGTGCAATGTCCGGCTCGACCCCAGTTGTATCGCAGTCCATCAAAAAGCCAATCGTTCCTGTTGGCGCCAGCACGGTCACTTGAGAGTTTCTAAACCCGTTCACTGCAGATATGGATTCTACCGAAGACCATACTTCTCTTGAACGACTAATCAGTTCTTCCGGCACCTTGGTCGAGTCAAGCCCCCCCACTGCAGCCGCATGTCGCTGAATCACTTTCTGCATGCAGTTTTTATTTTTTTCGTACCCCGCAAAGCAGCCTTTTACAGGCGCTAACTCACTAGACATTTCATACGCATAGCCAGTCAGGAGAGCGGTCACGGCGCCCGCATAATGTCGTCCTTCGTCACTGTCATAGGGCAGCCCCATTCGCATCAATAACGCGCCTAGGTTTGCATAGCCAAGCCCCAACGGTCTGAAATCATGTGAGTTTTGTGCGATGGGCTGGGTCGGATAACTTGAACTGTCCACGAGTATGTCCTGAGCGGTCGTCAACAGACGAACCGTGTAGCGCAAACCCTCTGTATCCAAAGAACCGTCCTTTTGAAGATATTTCATCAGGTTAACCGACGACAGGTTGCACGCGCTGTCGTCAATAAACATAAACTCCGAGCACGGGTTGCTGGCATTGATTCGAGCGGTCTCCCGGCAGGTATGCCAAGAGTTTATAATCGTATCATACTGCAAGCCCGGATCTCCGCAGCTATGCGCAGCTCCCGCAATCTGCTTCATCAAGTCACGGGCCTTAACACGCTTGAGAGACTCTCCTCCGGTCCGCGACCGAAGAGCCCACTCACGATCATCCAAGACCGCCTTCATAAATTCATCACTGACACGAACGGACAGGTTGGCATTCTGGTACATGACACTTTCCCATGCTTCCCCGTTAAAGGAGCCATCATAGCCAGCAGCAATCAGTGCCTGTGCCTTCTTTTCCTCGTTCTGTTTGCAACTGATGAACTGCTCAACATCGGGATGATCAATATCCAGAATCTGCATCTTCGCAGCCCGACGAGTCTTCCCTCCAGACTTGATCACACCTGCTACCTGGTCAAACACACGCATAAAACTCAACGGACCGGAAGGTTCTCCACCGCCGCTCAAGGTCTCCATCGAGCTCCTGATCGGACTAAGATTTGTGCCTGTTCCAGAGCCATACTTAAACAAGCGGGCCTCAGATTTTGCCAGAGTCATGATACTGTCAAGGGTGTCATCAACGGACTGAATGAAACAAGCCGATGCCTGAGGATGCGTGTAGCTATCCTCCGTCTCAACGATCGCCTGCGCGGTAGCAGACCACCGAAAACTACAGGTGTCGGGTGAACGGACACCATACTGATCTGCGAGGCCCACATTGAACCACACAGGGCTGTTGAACGCTGCAAACTGGTTAACACAGACGTATACTAGCTCCTGATAGAAAATGTCGGCATCTTCCTCACTCGCAAACGTGCCATCCTTCATTCCTTTGTCGGCGATGGCCCTCGCCACACGGTGCACAAGCTGCTTAATCGAGTGCTCCCGCTCCCCTTCTCCGGTGTCACCATAGAAATATTTGGATGCGGCTATGTTCGTCGCAAGCATCGACCAGTTCGCAGGCGCCTCCACGTTGTCCTGCTCAAACACCACGCCTCCGGTGTCATTTGAAATACTGGCGGTCCGACGCTCCCATTCGATCTCATCAAAGGGATGAATACCCTCCTTGCTGTAGTGCCGCTCCATCTTAAGGCCAACAGAATCCATCTTTTCAGCGGCGACGTTCGTATCCATATCTTCTCGTTTCATCCATATCTCCCTGACTAACAACAGCCCAATTTACTTGAATTCACTCCTCTGCACGCTCTAATACGATACTCACATGTGTTTATGTAGTAAAGCCCTTTTATACACTATCTTGTATGCAGGGCCGATACAGGTCCCACATATAGACATCTCACGAAGGCTTTTTCCTCCACTTTTCCCATACGGCGTGCTACTTTACCCTTATTCGCATGCAATTATATGGTTTGCTGGGACGCAAGGCCTCAAGTTGGCTCAAAAGACCTTAGATGGAGAAAAATGAGAAATAGCGCGTTTTTAATGGTGGCGTTACTTTTAACCGGTGGGTTCCAGGCAGTCTCCAAGGCAGAAAGCGATACGTCTGCTCGTCTGCGTTCGGGTGACTTTGGCTTCACAAAGCTGCTTGTCACCCAAAGGGCACGCCTAACCCCTTCGCATGTATACACGTATCACGTTGAAGGCAATAACCCAGGCGGTGGCTTATGGGTCTGTGATCTAAGTGGGACCAAACCAAATCTAACAAAAATATTGGATAGTTCCTCGGGCCAGATTCTGGATGCGAACCTTCATTATGACGGCGAAACCGTTCTCTTCAGCTGGAAAAGAACAATGAAGGATCCCTTCCAGCTTTTCACGATCAAAATCGACGGTAGCGGCCTTACTCAGATTACGGACCACAAATCGAACAACTTTAATGCCTGCTGGCTTCCAGATGGCAACATCGCTCACCTTTCAGACCGTAAACCGGCGTATGCATACTGCTGGAAGACCTC
>CAXMRT010000128.1:0-14397 GCA_964196025.1 uncultured Gemmatimonadales bacterium
TATATACAAAACCCTGATCACTGCCCCCAACCCCCGATTCCTGACCCCTAACCACTAAAACATTGGACATTCCGTGTTCGATATTGGGACCGGCCCCCTGTCGCGTTTCAACAACAGATTTACGCAAATCCAGACCAAGCAAGGGTTTAAACACTTTCATACCCTTATATAATAGTTAGATCAGACTGGGCTACTTTGGTATTGGACACAGAGCAGCCGCATATTTTTCAATCCAAGAAGAGGGATCAGAACCATGACTATTAAACACCTTACAAGCATGTTGTGTATCACGCTGTTTGTTCTCAGTACCAGCGCGCTAAGCGCTAGGCAAAAAGAACTGGAGCCGCTCACTGCTCAGGGCGAAAAGCTGCTAGCGAGCTACACACACATGTTGGACGCTCTCAAAAAAGAAATCGCTGCGGGTGCGCCGAAGCTCGACGAACAAAAAGTGAGCGCCTTCAACACTGCCTATACAGCCGTCAACAATGTTCCCCGAGCGCCGAACCCCGACGGACTAAAAATGGCGCCGCCTACCTATGCAAACAGCAACATTCCCTATGCCATTGCCCAGTCAAATGCGGTCATTCAGGCAAACACCCTTCTCAAAGATACTGATGCATTCCTAAGCGGCAACACATTGGATGCCCAGCTCATCAAGTGTGCACTGCTAGTAGATGCCACTCCTCACGGACTCGCAGCATTCGCCCAACAGGGTTCTGAACAAGAGGCCGTCATCACCAAGCTTCTCGCCGATGAATCGATGATGAAACGAATCATGGAAATGGGCGGCGCCTTTGAGGGCAAGTACGGACAGTCCATGGAGATTTACCACGCCATTTTGAAAGCGAGCGATCGAGCAAAAGAGGGTGTGTTACAACAGTTGGCTCTAGGAGTCTCACTCGAACACCCTGAAGGACACATAAAGGTCGAAGGGAAGAGCCCCGCAGAAGCGATGGTCGAAATGTACCTGAGCTATGAAAAGGCATACCTGGACAAGCACCTAGACCCTGCCTTCGGCACTTACAGAGACTGGGAGTATCGCTTCATATTTCCCCATCGCTCGGTGCAGGACGCAACGTGGCTAAGACGCACCATGCGCAACTACCGCCCCGACCACATTATCATGGACGACTACAAATGGCGCTATGTGCGGATTGTAAAAACCGATGTGCCATATACAAGTGGGGTCGATCGTTCACAATGGGACGACCTCCCCTACACCCATATGCAAAAGATCTTCTTCAGAGGCGGGATTTGTGGCCCACGTGCATTTATGGGGAAACTATCCACCGCAGCCTTCGGCATCCCAACTCGCGGTGCTCGCCAAACCGGACATGCAGCAATGAGCCACTGGACACCAGATGGATGGACAACAGTCCTAGGTGCGCACTGGACCCATAACCGCTGGCGCGGCAGAACCGGCCGAGACTTCTTTCTTGAAACACAAACTCGCAGCTACCCCGCCGACTACCGAAAGGTGCTGCGCTCACAGTGGCTAGGTGATGCACTCGGCGAGAGCCGCGTCAATGGCATGAAGTACGGTACAGGAGGCGGCTTATGGCATGGACTTGCTCACTACAGAAAACTGGCCATCGTAGAAGACAACAAGGTAATCGAACTCGCACCAACCGGAGAAGAACTCGGCGAGTCGAATGACGAGGCTGTAGTCGAAGCCTTTCCCCAAATCGAGATCCCTGACGAAGCTAAAAAGATCACCGTAGCCGAAACCGGCGAAATCACCGTCCCTGTAGCGGCCTGCAAGTCTCCAGCAAGTACCGAGAAGGTACGGTTTATGCACAGCATGAATGGCGGAATCCAAGCGCACTACAACCTCGCAGGGAATCGTCCTGAGCTACTTCGGTACACGGTCGAAGCACCCGCTGCCGGGAAGTACACCCTCTCTGCAAAAGTCGTAACCGTCGCGCTCAATGGCAACTTCCTCCTTCGACTCAACCGCCGCACGATGGTCGACGTCGAAATCCCCTACACCGTCGGCGAATGGGGTTTGTCAACACCCATAGACATCGACTTAAAAGAAGGCCGCAACTCCCTACAGTTCACCATCAAGGCCCCTCACAAAGGCCTAACCATAAAAGAATTCGTCCTAACACCAGTAGGCTAACGACCACAGGTGTCCCCCTAAGGGGGGAAGGGACCCTACGGGTAGGGGGCTTTTTTATGACGCGCAACTCGCGGCATCTACAATGAAGCGATCACTGTTTACCTATAACTTGGACATTGGATATTCCGTGTTGAATATTGGATATTGAACCTTGAAAACCAACCACCCCACCCTCATCACCCTCACAACCCTCGCCCTAACTCTTACCTCACCGCTCCACGCATCCCCCCCTCCCGCAAAACACCTCTTCATCCTCTCCGGTCAATCCAACATGGTCGGACTGAAACCTGAGTTGTCCTTCACTCCAGCGGTACAGCAGGCTTTCGGGACGAATCATGTCCTCATCGTAAAGGATGCCTACAGTGGACAGTCCATCCGCAGTTGGTGCATGGAAAACCACGAAGATCCTCCTCCCACCGTCGGCCGCGTCCCTAAGGTGCGCGGCGAACACTATGTGACCCTCATGAAGAAGGTCGATGCAGCGGTCAAAGGACAAACCATTCAGAGCATGACCTTCGTATGGATGCAAGGCGAGTCCGACATCCGCAATCCCGCCTACGATGTCTACCTACAGAAACTCATGGAGCAGCTGCACGCAGATCTGAAATCAAAAGAGATCAACCTTGTCATCGGACGCATCAGCGACTGCGGATTGGACCAACAAAAGCGCCTAAAAGGGAAATTGTTCATCCGAAAAACCCAACAAGCATTCGCAGAGACTTACCCTCGCGGCACATGGATAGATACCGACGACCTAAACGACAAACTGAAAGACGGAAAAATCATCAACGACCTCCACTACACCCCAGAAGGATCAATCATCCTAGGAAAACGCTTCGCCAAGGCCGCCATCACCCTAATCAACACCCCCTAGCATTCCCAAACAGTCGCTGACCGCGGGATAACTGGCTACTCGTCACCGCCATGCCTAAACATGCGATTCCTCGCTCCAACCGAGCCCCTGGCTTCCCTAGCGAACGCCCAATCTCTCACAAGCCCTAGCAATATCGGCCACAACAGCATTGAAACTCACTCACTCCCAACCTATAGTAATTGAATATCAAATTGTAGATAGTCCGCTCTACCGATCCATGAATGAACAGGAGAACGCATGATGAAGAAGAAATCCTCACTTGATCGCCGATCATTTATCGCCAACACCGGCATGGCTGCCGCGGGACTATCTATTAGCGGATGCCTGACTCCAAACGGGTCCAGCTCTGGCTCCGTGCGACAGGGCCAGATCATTAAAGGACGCAAATTGAATATTGCCGCAGTGGGTTGCGGCGGAAAAGGAAACGTAGACGTTCGCGCGGTTTCCTCCGAAAACATCGTCGCTCTGTGCGATGTCGACTCTGCACGCGCAGCAAAGACCTTTGGGCTGCATCCAAACGCGAAGACATTCACCGACTACCGGAAAATGTTCGAGGAGATGGACGATCAAATTGACGCCGTCACAGTCACCACTCCCGACCATATGCACTTCCCTGTAGCACTCGAAGCCATCAAACGCGGCAAGCATGTCTATGTTCAAAAACCACTCACTCATACTGTCGCTGAAGCCCGTGAGCTGACGCTTGCGGCCCGTAAGCACAAGGTCGTTACCCAAATGGGCAACCAAGGTCATGCCGGTGAAGGCATACGCCTTGCAAAAGAATGGGTTCAAGCCGGCGTCATCGGCGATGTCCGCGAAGTACATGTCTGGACCAATCGTCCGATCTGGCCGCAAGGCATCAAGGATCCTCTACCCAAGCAAGAGACTCCCGCCAACTTGGACTGGAACAAGTGGCTCGGTGTCGCCCCGATGCGCGACTACAATGAGGGATACGCTCCGTTCAAATGGCGCGGTTGGTGGGACTTCGGCTGTGGCGCTCTCGGTGACATGGGCTGCCATCTCCTCGACGCCGCTTATTGGGCTCTCGAGCTTGGCTACCCAACCAGCGTGATAGCCGAATCAAAGGGGCTTACTGACGAAACTGCACCCACTTCGTCAAAAGTCACCTACAAGTTCCCCGCACGCGGCGACATGCCTCCGGTGACGGTTATATGGTACGACGGCGGCGAAATGCCACCGCGGCCCGACACTCTTGAAAAGGATCGAAAATTCAGCAAGGGCGGCGGCCAGTTGATAGTGGGCTCCAAAGGGACGATCATGGACCAGTCCAGCTATTGCTCAAGTCCACGATTGATTCCCGAAACGGCCATGCAAGACATGCTCAAAAATAATCGGATCGAAAAGACCATCCCTCGCGTACCAAAAGGCAATCCGTATCAGGAATGGATCCTCGCATGCAAAGGCGAAGGCCCGACACCAGGCTCCAATTTCGACTACGCCGGACCCTTCAGCGAAATGATCCTCATGGGAAATCTCGCGGTACGCCTAAGTGGACAAGAAATCAAATGGAACGGCGAAAAGATGCATTGCTCGAACTTAGCCGCAGCCAACGAACTTGTCCACAAGCCCTACCGAAAGTTCTAGCAACCACGGCCCACACCGTCGACGTCAATAGCATATGACATCGTCTCTGGAGCGACCGATCCAAAGAGTGGTACGCGCTGGGCGCTGAAGAGCGCCCGGCTGCACCATCATTTTTCGGGAGTATCAGAGGGAGCTTTCACCGCATCATAGCCACAGGTACTAAACGGGCTGACGGGTTGGCCATCCTTGTTGTAAAGCAGGTTGCCGGAGGGATGCTGAGTATAGGCGTAGCGAACCGCGATCGGCTCATTCACCTCTTTAGACGACACAATCAATTCAGACCCGTCGATCTGACCCACGGCCCAGTGCCAACCACCGTCTTTGGCCTGAATGGATAGCCATTGCAGACCAGCCTTCGGCCTGGGTGTAGGTGGCAAAAACCCGTCTTTCGCGGCTACCATCAGTCCACTTTTGGAATTATCAAAGGAGATGCGAACAGTATTGCCCTTAATGACATGACCTGTGTAAAGCGGACAGGCAGACAAATCCTTAAACCCATATACGGTCTGCAATACCGAGCGCGCCAAGCGTACACCGGTATCGTATTTGTTTGGCGGGTGCTCCCCTTTGGCACCGACATCAATGGTCACCGCCATGCCGGTATTCTTCACCGCCAATGTATTGAAATAGGCCTGACGAATTTCAGCTCGTCCCTCGCCACCAGCAGGATTCTCAAGGGTGGAGGTTCCAATACCCGGTAACTGAACAAAATGAACAGGAAAGTCGCCCTGCTGCCACGCCTTCCGCCAGCCAGTAATCAGAGATTCCAGCTTGGGTTGATAGGCGCGACGGTCTTTCTCGTTACTCTCTCCCTGATACCAGAGTGCACCGCGGATACCAAAACCAACAAAAGGACTCAGAAGCTTGGTGTAGTTGCCCCCCGTAGAATATGGGGCCTGATTCAACCAGCTCTCAATACTTGAACCACCAACCGCAGTGACAATCAGCCCCATGGGCACGAGCGCATCGCGCTGGACGCGACGGGCAAAGAAAAAAGAAACCCGCGAGATCACAACCGACGTTTCAGGACTACAGACGAGCCACTTGTCTTCGGGAACAGAGAAGTGCCGAAGAGCCGGATAGTCGGCAAGGTTAACGCTGTTCGTGGGATAGTTTTTCGGGTGGCCAGCACGCTTCATTCGGCCAGCCATATTGGATTGCCCCGCGCATAGCCAAACATCCCCGACCAGGATGTTTTCAATCGTCTTAACAGCCTTCTGTCCACCACTCTCACACGTGATGGTCATCGCCTTTCCGACAGGCGACTCATTAACCGATGTCAACCGAACCGCGATCAGTGGATCAAGGACTACACGCCAACTGCCGTCTCCACCCGCATCCACCGACTTAGTTTGGCCCTCAAAGACAACACTCACCTTGGAGCCGGGCAATGACGTTCCCCAAATCGGAACCTTGATGTCCCGCTGCAGAACCATGTTGTCACGAAACGGCAGCCCGAGTTCGCCCGCAAGCGTTTGGGCCGGCTTACCGGCATCCACCGAGTCTGCCGCAAACGCGTCGCCCAGACATCCAATAGCCAATAGCAGAGCAGCAAGAACACCATTGAACGAAGTCGCTTTATTCAATGTCATCTCGGTGAACCCCTACTTTTTTGCGCCGGACGTCGCTGGCGCTTTAGGCAATTCAGGAAGCTTCATTTCCTCAAACCAGAAGGATTGATAGCTTCTTATGTGTTCCACCTTATGACCCCAGCGCAGAAAGCCATTGCAGGCCAACAAGACCTTACCATCTTCGAAGTGCTTGCGGTGTTTGTTATCAATACCGACACCCCACGGCCGTCCTGAGTTGCGTCCGCTACCCGCAGTGATACTTGCCGATCCGCGTCTGGAGTTATCGACATGCTCGCCGTCAAACCAAACGTCGCTGCCGCCACCCGCGTTGTAGTGTGAACGTCCCCCGACCAGTAGCCGGTAGGCATAACCCTCTCGAAGCGGCGGAAGCTTGATTTCTGTCCGCATCAAAAGGACCTCTTTATCCCAAAGAGTATTGGGCGAAGCACCGCAACCACAGAACGAGCTGGGTCCATCAACTTTGCAGTCGCCGATCGGAGCAAGCTTGCCACCGAGGTTGGCAAAGGGCGCTTTACCAGTTTTCCAACTCGCAGCCTCGGGATCGAACGTCGGGTCCATCCAACCTTCGCTTGCAGTAGGCCAAGTCACTTCCCGAAAGCGGTGATTCCCCTCCCAGAGCTTCTTTTCAGGTGGGTCAAAGGTGGTGTACTGCCACTGGATCTTGTCTCGTTCTGGTCCATAGACCTTCCACGCGTAATCGTTATTCCCGGCTTTCTTATGCAGAGCCACAAGTCCGTCCATGGCGCGACCAGGTTGCCGAGCAGCCAACTCCTTTTCGAGAGCCTTGCGATTCTTTACGATATAGGCAGGGATGACGTCATCCATGATAATCGGCAAAAAGGCCTTCTTCAGCTTCGACCCGAACTGTGACGTATCGGCTTCAAAGAAAATGGCCTGATGAGGAAGCGCATTCGAAGGGAACCGGTCCGGTGAAATACGATACAACTCATCATATCCACCCGGAGTGCCCACTATAGCGGTGGCAATAGAGTCCAACAGAGCGGGAATATTCCCCCCTAAATCCTGACCGCCAGGCGCTACCAGCTTGCTTGGAAACTCCTGATACGACTTCGTGAACGTCTTCAGAGCGAACGCCTGGATCTTCGGGTCGGCGCTCCTCAGCTTATCGACGATTCCACGAACCGCACTGTTTGCTTTTCCGCGGTGATCTGAAACAACTACCTGACCAACCTTCGGGAGGATTTGTTTATAGAACTGCTTGTCGGTCACGACCGGCACGAGCGCAGTCATAGCCGCATTGCGCAGCCACCAATCCTCATGATCGAGCCAAGACAACAGGCGTTTAACATGCGGTGCAACCAGCTCGGGGCGTGCACGACTCAAGGCGCCCATCGCGCCGTGTGCAACCCACCACGCCTCTTCAGGATCATTAATCATCCCAGCAACAAGATCGAACATTTCGTCAGTAATTTTATCGAGGGACAACGCCTTGCCCTTAAACATGCCCGTGAGACAGGTAATCCCTGAAAGACGCCCGCGAGGATCCTTAGACTTCAGCAAAGGAACCACCAAATGAGTGCGACCAGAGCTATTAATGACACGTGCAGATGCAGAACGAATGCCTGGGTCAATGTGATGGGCATACATCAACAAGGTATCATCGCTAACGCTCGGGTCGCCCAAGCGAGCCATGATGGGCATGGAGGCGTCAGTGACCAGCCGCTCTTTAGAAATATCCTGTCGTTTCCCAGGTTTGTACTCGCCTGTAATCAACGAATAGAAAACGTCGTCAGCCGCCGTCCCCCACGGACGATCAGGGATCTCGTAAGTCTTAGAGTATTTCGACGGCGGCGCACCGTACAAACGCAGCTGTTTGCGAGGTAAGGTGTACACCAATGGAATATAATTACCCCAGCCCCTGCCCCCCTTGGCCGTATCAGTGTAACTCACGTTCCAGTCGCTGATCCAACCAAACACACCATCATGGGTACGCGCCAGTTCATACATCCAGCGCCGTTCGTCCATAAAGGTCCGGTACGGTATCGGACGCTTGTCCTTTATCAGCCCCATCGACTGACCTTGCCAGAGCTCCCCGATCCCTCCGCCGGTATGGCCATGAAAAAGCCAGGACGTGGCGTAAAAACCTTTTGTAGCACTGATATCACGAGCATTAGCATAGACGGACTCTTCACCATCGGGGTGCAGGTTTGCCGCGGCCTGCATGGCAAGGGCCAAGCCAGTAGTCCGACCATTGCTTACCATGCCGCCTTCAGGTGTTCCGTCACCATAGGCGACGTTGCCGCGTCCAGCAAAACGATAGAACTGAAGTAGCGAGCTCTGCAGAGTATGCTCGTCCACCTTGACGCCGCATTCTTTGGCCATCAGGAGAAAGGCCACGCAATGCACTCCAGCAGCATTCATGTGTCCGCCGCCCATGTAGCGGTAACTGGCTGCGCCACGTCCCATCCACGAGCCGTTGTAGATGGTGCGTTTGAGATAGTCCGCCAGTTTTTCGATGACCGGCAGAATCGACTCGTCCCCCGTGCGCAGATAATACTCACACAGCGCCGGACCGTTGTAGCCGGCAAACCACGGATAGGTTTTGATTTGTTCCGCGTCTTTATATTGATCAACCAACTTTGCTATCCACTTGCGAGCAACATCTAGATCTTTTTCTTCGCCAGTAGAAAGCATGAACAACAAGGCTCCATCGAGGCCGATACCAACTGATTCCTTGTTCTCCGCAAGGAAGTCCGCAAAGTTGCGGACGATCTGATCCGACTTCTTACAATCCAACGGCCAAGTATCGCTGTAGGCACCCAGATCAGGAAGGGTCACCACCACTTCTTTCGCAGCGGACTTCAAGTCATCCTTCACCATCAACTTCATGATGCCACCCTTGGCTTCAGCATCCGTAATCATGTTACCAAGAAGGACGCGTGGATCTACGTCTTTGAGCGTCTGACCATTGATGCTCTCAATAACCTGACCCTTCTTGAGTTTTCCGCAAGCCTCAGCCGGTGAGCCAGGCTCGACATTGGTAATAAAGATGGTGAAGTTTGGCTTACGCAGCTCCAGCCCAATACCCACCGGTCCAAATCGCTTAATACTATAGCGAGGGGCACCCGGATCGGGATACATATGAAACTGCGGCGTCCCCTTGTAGTATGTGTCCGCTGCCATCAAGCCAGGAGCCAACATCACTACCAGCGCAAGAATTTGCCAAACATATTTTGTAAATCGAAGGGTCATCGTCACATCTCCATCATCAATGGGTTGGATAAAAAACACAGCTGCCTATCATGGCGAAATCTATGAATAATAGCCACTAAAACCCTATCGATTCGTGTTCGAATCCGGAGCCTGTGTGCGTGCACCACTACCGCGAAAGCACTCGAGTTTATTTCAATGTGGAGATGTAGGCGAGAAGGTCTGCGACCTGTGCATCGCTAAAGGCCGCCATTAACTGACTCGGCATGACAGAGCGCCCAGTGACGTACCCCTGCGTGACGATCTCCGTGCGCGGAACGAACAAACGTGCCCCTCCCATAAACCTCAAAGTCACGCCTCGACTCCCTTCCGACTCAAGGAAGCCCTCAAGCTTCGAGCCATCCGGCTTAAAGATCCGATAAAGAGCATAGCTCCCTTCTACCGCAGCATCCGGGTCAACAAGGGCGGTCAAGAGATGCTCTGTATCGCGATACCCAGAACCATCCAGTGGTGGCGCAAACCCGGCCCCCTCGCCTCCAACAGTATGACAACTCAGACAAACCCCCTTAAAAGCTAACAGTCCCTTTTCAGGAGCGCCCTTCCCTTTCTTCGCAATTTTAGTCAATTCGCGAATGCGATCATGCGCGACTTTCTCCACAGCCTTCCGCGCCTTACCCGTCTTCTTCAACCAACCTTTAGCGCGAGCGTCGGCCCCAGATTTCGTTGTCATGGCCTCGGCAAGTTCGCGATCAACGATACTATCGTTAAGCGTGCCCCACGACAAAAGATCAAGTAGCAACGAGGTCCCTCCGGAGCTCCGGACAAGTCGGTGAGCCAAGCCCTCATGCGCGGAGTCCGGCAGTCGCTTAAGCGCGGACTTGGCCGCGCCCTTGGAAACAACAGCATCCGCTTCAGCAAGCGACGTCAGCGCCGTCAGCCTTGCCTCAACAGACAACCGTTTGTCGGCAAGAGCTTGCTTGAACAATTCGACATGCCCGGAAGCATTCCTCTGAAGAATAGTCAGTGCGGATTCTATATACGCTTCGTCGCCCAACTTTTCAGCTACAGTAGCCGCAACGATTTGATCAAGTCCATCGATGGACAACAAGTCAACCGCC
This sequence comes from uncultured Gemmatimonadales bacterium, assembly GCA_964196025.1. Lineage (GTDB taxonomy): Bacteria > Verrucomicrobiota > Kiritimatiellia > CAXMRT01 > CAXMRT01 > CAXMRT01. The sequence goes on from CAXMRT010000128.1 coordinate 10,483, forward strand.
TGAACCGCATCGATATTTTGGCTTGAATCGTCACTCTCCAACATTCGTTTGCAAACCGGGCGCAAAAGCTCGCTGAGAGCCGAAGACGAAACATCCAAGACATTGTCTACCGCCAATTTAACCAGATACTCCGAGTTTTCAGACTGAAACACTGACTTGACCGCACTCTGGACGTCAGCACTTCGCAACAGACCACAGGCTTCGACAAAGAGATCTTTGGTTAACGGTTGTTTAGATTTTTCAGGCCAAGAAGTCAGGAATTCTTTGGAGCGTGCTTCAATAGACAACGCTTTCATTGCCCACTCTATGTGTTCAGCGGGTTGATCAACAGCCAGTTTGGAATCGAGGTAACTGGTCAATTCGGTCGAATACTGCTCCAGTGTCATCCGGGCAAGATAGCGCTCAAATTTACGCTGATAGTCGGGACCTGCATTCCCCGTTGCGGAATCGGGTTTACAATAGTCTACAATCACATCAATCAATGCCGGAGTCGCACGGCCATAATCAGAGAGGGTCCGCAAAACTTGTGATCGGACCATCGCGTTTTCATCGGCAGCCAGGAGCTTCAAGCGCTTAGCCAAATCATCCGGTCGCAGTGGCATACTGCCAAGTGCACGAACGGCTTCACGACGCAAGTCAGCCAGCTCGGACTGCAACAACTGGTCCATCAGCTCCTGATTATAGATGCCAAGCCCTTCAAGTGACCAACGAGCGAGGATGCGAGTCGTTTCGTCGGCGTTCTCAGCCGAACAGAGTTTAATCAGGGCTGGAGCTAGGTGCTTCGCATGACGATCTACAATTTGATGCCACGCCGCTCGTTGGACATGCACGATGCCTGACTCCAATTGAGCAGGAAGATCGGCATCTTTCAGTGAAGCCACATTAACCGGTTTGGCCTTCCCAGCAACATGACGAATCCGCCAGATACGACCGTGCGCCTTGTCACGCTCAGGATGCCCACGCGACACTTCGTTATGCGAAATGATTTTGTTATAAAAATCAGCGACATAAAGACATCCATCAGGCCCGAAAACCAAATTAACCGGACGGAACCAGTCATCTGTTGACTCCAGAAAGTCCGGCAAATGCTCTGCCTCAATAGAGCCGTCTGCATTCCGGATGGCCCGAACTGCATTGATTTTGCTGGTGATCGGATTGGCAAGAAAAGCAACGCCTTGATATTCCTTTGGGAATCCGCCCGATCGATCGTCGCAGATAGCGAGCCCCGAAAGGCCAGTTGCTCCCACTCTGAACTTATGCGGAGCAGGAAACTGAGGCTGATATTCCCGAAGACGTGGATTGCCGATTCCTTTGAATCGCATCCCTGGCTCCATCGGAGTCACGCTATGTCCCTGATCATTAGCTTCCGACCCATACCACTGCCCCTTGGCCCGAAGAGAAAATCCCCAGATGTTGTTCAATCCTCGGCAAATCATATTGTGTTGGGTTCCATCGAGCGAAAAACGGGCGATGCCGGCATAGTCGACCCGGTCATACTCTCCACTTTTAACCGTCTGCACATTTCCTTTGTTCAACGCGCCATGGGCGTAGTGCACCCAGCCGCCCGGAGCACGGACCAAAAGATGCGACATCGTGTGGGTATCTGAAAACCCGTAGCCGGTGAGAACCGTAGTCTGCTTATCTGCCGCCCCATCGTTATCCGTATCCTCCAGATACAGCATCTCCGATCCATGTGCGACGAACGCTCCGTTTTTGTATGGTAGAATACTTTGAGGTATCGCCATCCCCTCCGACCATACCCGGACTTCGGCAGGCTTTTTGCCCGGCGACTCGATAATCAGAATCTTATCATCGCCTTTTGTTTCCCGTCGGTACAACGCCATGTTTTTCTTAAAGCGGTCATCGGTTGTCATCAGCTCCGGTTGATCCATAAACTTCAAGAGTTCCCTCCAACTGGCGGACGGATGTGGGTCCAGCGGATACATTTTGGCCGTTCCCGTCCAGAGCCGCCCCGCATCGTCAAACGTCAGATCGATCGGGTTTATTACGCCATCTTTCTCACTGGCAACCAACTCGACAACGAATCCATCCGGCACGGTAAACCCGGCCTGCTCCTCCGCGGGAGTCCAAATTTTTACACGACCGGATTGTGTCTTTTTTCCAGGACGAGTTTTTTTTGCTACAGCGGCACTTTTGCCAAGGGGGCGCTCAGCAAACTGAATGTGATCCACTCCGATATTCCCCCAGCCGCCAGAGTGATGATCAACAATCTGCAACTGCGCTTTTTTGCCTTTATGAGCCTTTACATCAAACTGAGCGGGTCGCATCACATTCGAATTCGATCCAGTCAGAGAACTCACTACTTTACCGTCGATCAGTAGATTAACACAGGTCTTGCTCGCATGAGCCCCTCCGCCAATAAGCAAACGTATATACGGCAAAGAGATCTCAAATGGTTTCGAAGTCAGCATTCCTTGCGGTGCATCACTCCCTTTCGAGTCAGAGCTGAGCACCGAGGCATGGCTGTTGACCGTAAACGTTCCTTTGGCATTTAGATCGCCCTGATAACTCGGAACCTTTTTAACCGACTGAGGTGCCTTGCCGAAGGCCTCACCGCTGACGGTCCACGCCGCGTACGTCCCGCTTTCAAAACCCTCAAAAAGCACCGACTTTCCCGGGTCGTTCCCAGCCGCTGGAGCCGTCTTAGTATTCGCCTTTGCGTGCGGAGCGGCCACTTTCGCAGGAGCCGGCTTCGGCCCCTTCAGATGCTTGATTGTTATATCCTTGTATTCGATACGACAAATACCGCCGCTGTGGAGCTGTAAGGCGAGTCTCCCCTTGCGCGGGATATCAGCCTTCTTCTCGTGATACTGTATGGTCTGAATCCCATTTAGAAACAGCGTCACGACATCGCCGTCAGCCTTAATGACATACTCGTTCCAACCAAACGGTTTTAGCGTATCGGTCAGCACGCTCATGTCCGATTTCGCGATCATACCGCGCCGATGCTCGTCGTAAAGACACCCCCACCACTTGGGCCCTCCAATGTCAGCTTGATAACCCTTGGCATGCCCACTCGCCAACATCTCACTACGAAATTGAATACCACTATTGACCAGCCCAGTCTTTGGGTCACCGGTCAATTTGAACATGCATCGGAATTCAAAATTGGAATAATCAAGCTCGGTAAAGAGGAAGGTGTTACGCGGCATCTTCTTGCCCAGACTATCCGCCACGATGGATCCGTCTTTCACACTCCAGAATGCAGCGTCTTTTTCAACAGACACCCACCCCTTGAGTGACGTCCCATCGAATAGTGAAACGGGCTCAGCTTGCGCCCAGGCCATTGACGAGAGAATCAAGATAACTAACGAGACTATTCGAACCATCACAACTCCTTGCGGCAATATCTGCACGCGATTAAACCTCAAAATCAAATACCACGAACCGCTTTAGATTCGGGACAACAATGTCCTTAACGGCTTCATGAGCTGGATGCGGCAGATACGCATCGCGTGACTCCGCGTTGTCGAACGTCATGATGAAGCCGTGTGTAAATCCGTCATTCAAGCCCTCAGCACTTTCATAGGGACCGTTTATGACCTCCTGTAGACCCGGTACCTGACCCACCATTCCGCGTAGCGCAGAAAAACACTCTTCAACAGTAGCCTCAGAGGTCCCCGCATTGAACTCGAACATTCCAAAATGTTTAACAGCCATTAGAACTTCCTTCGTTTTTCGTTACCCTACCGCTTCGACCCAACATGGGCCTCTATGTTGGCCAGCAACGCATCCACACAGGCCTGCGCGAATTCTCGATCATTAATACCACATTCAACATCAATCACAGGAACCTTGGACCCCACCGCCTCATGAATGGCGGCAAAGAGAGCCTTATCTGCTTCACGGTCATGAAAGGACTGCCCTTCGGCACTAATGACGCTGATTGCCTTG
>CAXMRT010000129.1:0-5152 GCA_964196025.1 uncultured Gemmatimonadales bacterium
CTTTTCAATAATTTTCAAGGCCCGTTCAAACTCGTCATCACTAGTAGTCAAAGGTGGAAGAAACCGCACCACAGTCCCAGCTGTAGCCAAGGCAATCAATCCGTGCTTCATCAGTAAACCTACAAAGTCCGCGGCGGGTCGATTCAACACCAGTCCCACCATCAATCCGCTTCCCCTAACCTCTTCAAATTCATCAACATCCGCAAAGATCTCAGTTAGGCGTTTTTGAAAGTAGGCACCCTTGCTGAGCGCTAGCGCGCACAAGTCCTCATCCTCTATCACATCCAACACCGCGAGTCCTGCCGCGCATGCCAGAGGAGTGCCACCGAAGGTGCTGCCGTGAGTCCCCGGCTGAAGCACATCAGAAACATGTGGAGCCGCGACGAGCGCGCCAATCGGAAAACCGCCGCCCAATCCTTTCGCAACCGTAATGAGGTCTGGTGTAAAATCATACGCCTGATATCCAAAAAGATGGCCTGTCCGTCCCATGCCAGTCTGTACTTCGTCCACACAGAGAAGAATGCCCGCATTGTCACAAAGCTTCCGCAGTCCATTGAGAAACGTTGGATCCCCTGGAACCACCCCGCCTTCACCCTGAGTCACTTCAACTAGAACAGCTGCGGTGTCTTCAGAAATCAAGGCCTCGACTGACGCCAAATCATTGAAGTCCGCGTAATCGAAACCCTGAGGCATCGGGTCAAAACCCTTGTGGTACTGCGGCTGGCCAGTCGCAGCCAATGCCGACAAGGTCCGTCCATGAAAGGAGTTGGTCATGGAAATAATCCGATGACGTCCCTGTTTATGTCCCCAATACCGAATCAATTTAATCGCAGCTTCGTTCGCCTCAGCACCTGAGTTACAGAAAAACACTTTCCCGCCGAGTGAGGCCTCTGACAAACGTTTGGCTAAGGCTGGCTGGTTCACATTGAAATACAAGTTCGACACATGCATCAATTCCGCTGCTTGCCGCTGGACTGCGCTCACGACATGCGGATGACAATGGCCGACGTTCAACACGCCGATCCCCGCTAGAAAGTCGAGATACTCCCGTCCATCCGAGTCCCAGACCGAGGTCCCTTCTCCTCTCACCAAGGAGAAGCCAGGCCGATACGTCGGCATCACAAACTCTTCATGCGTCGTCTTCAATGGGTCAATTGTCATGGATAATCTCCGTCCCGACACCTTTTTCTGTAAATATCTCAAGCAGGAGGGAGTGAGATAAGCGGCCATCGATAATATGGACCTTCTTCACACCCGAATGCAACGCCTCTACCGCACTGAACACCTTTGGCAACATGCCGCCAGCGATCACTTTTCGCTGAATCAAATTATCCACGTCCGAAACTGTTAGAGTTGAGATCAAAGAATCAGGATCTTCCATGTCAGAAAGTATACCCGGAATGTCCGATAAAAATGCCAGTTTTCTGGCAAGCAAGCCTTTCGCCAAAGCGACTGCAGCGGAATCCGCGTTGATATTATAGCGCTGACCGTCTGAATCCAAACCAATGGGAGTCACTACCGGAACCACGTCCCTCGAAAAACAATCCAACACCCGTTCTGTGTTCACAGACTCACAATCACCAACAAAACCCCATTCCTTCACCTCACCAGTATCAGGATCGGTCTCCACCCGTTTCGTGACGCGAAACACATCGGTTCCTCGAACAAGTTCAGCCCGCGCACCGTTTGACTGCAAAACGGCGACAATACCAGGATTAACCTCATGCGTGAGCACATCCTCAACAACATCGATTGTTGCAGCGTCGGTGAGCCGCAAACCATCAACAAACCTCGATACAAGCCCCCGTTCGTCGATTCGCTTGGAAATCGCCTTGCCACCGCCATGGACAATCACGGGCCGCATGCCGACACATTCCATAAACGCCACATCGGAGAGAATGCTGTCGTGATGGGACTTATCTTCCATCGCACTACCACCGAACTTCACGACGATGGTCTCACCCCGAAAATTCTGGATATAAGGGAGCGCCTGAATCAGGACATCTGCTTTGGCAATAAACGCGTCGACCATCATCATACACCTCAGGTTGTGTACTCGGAATTGATCCGGACATATTCATGGCCGCAATCACACGCGTATATAAACGACGACTCGTCACCCAAATTCAGATCGACCACCAGCGCAAATCGATCGTTCTTCAGAACAGCTTCGAGCTGGTCAAGCGATGTCGCAGGGTCAAGCATACCACCTGCGACGGCACACACATCATCGTAATAGATATCAATCACGCCCTCTTCAACCTCAACACCCGAATAACCAGCAGCGGCGATCACCCGCCCCCAGTTCGGGTCACACCCGAACCACGATGTTTTGACAAGTAAGGAGTTTCCAATGGTCCTCGCTACGGTCTGGGCGTCCACTTCTGTCCGTGCACCTTTCACGACCACCTTGACGGTCTTTGTAGCACCTTCACCATCCGAAACAATTGCCAATGCCATACTAAGACATAATTCTTCCAGTGCGTTACAGAATAGGCCCCAATCGGGATGCCCCGGCTCTAACGGTTGGTTCCATGCCTGTCCGTTGGCCATGATAAGGACCGTATCATTCGTGCTCTGCTCACCGTCCACAGAAATGCGATTGAACGTCCGGTCGACGACTTCTGAAAGTGCGGTTTGCAAGGACTCCGCATCAACGGCCGCATCTGTCGTAACGAACGCTAACATGGTCGCCATGTTGGGCTCGATCATACCAGCACCCTTTGCAGCGATTCCAAGAGTAACGATCACATCGTCGATGGTGACCGTGATAGCATTCGTTTTGGGCGCTTTGTCGGTCGTCATGATAGCGCGCGCAACCTCATCGCCTCCCGTCTCCGAGAGAACGGCATTTGCAGCTTCAATCCCCAACAAAACCGAATCAATAGGGAGAGGAACGCCAATTGTGCCCGTGGAGCAGACATAGACATCCATCGGGTCCATTTGCAAGACATCGGCAGCGTGTTGAACCATCATCTCCGCATGTCGCCAACCTTCCGGACCCGTACATGCGTTTGCGTTCCCGCTATTCACGACGATTGCCCGGCCCCGCCGAGTTCCAATCCGGGCCTCACACAACTGTACAGGCGCGGCCTTGACCCTGTTTTGGGTAAACGTACCCGCCACAGTGGATCTAACATCTGAAACAATCAACGCCAAGTCAGGATTCTCGGCCTTAATACCTGCATGGATACCTGCGGCCCGAAACCCCTTCGGAGCTGTCACCCCACCGGAGATAAATCCATCTGTATCAGCTTCTCTAATCATTGGTCACAACTTTAAGCCTAAAAATACCTCTTGAAACAAATCGGCCCCAAACATCACAAGGATATTTGAGGCCGGACACGCATGCTGACGGAATAATCTTACCGCTTCGAGAACTGGAAGCGTTTCCGTGCACCCGGCTGACCAGGTTTCTTGCGTTCCTTCATACGAGCATCTCGTGTAAGCATCCCATGTGGCTTAAGCACCTTCCGGAGATTCTCATCGAGCGATAGTAATGCCCGTGCAATGCCGTGACGCACAGCGCCGGCTTGACCGTTTATTCCGCCGCCTGTGACCTTCACTAGCAAATCATACTTCCCTTCAGTTTCAGTCACCTGAAGAGGATTCAAAATATACTCCCGCAACGAGATCAGAGGAAAGTAATCGTCGAACTCACGCTTATTCACAAGAACTTTACCAGATCCTGGGACGAGCCTAACCCGCGCCACAGATGTTTTTCTCCGACCGGTACCCGCAAATTCAATTTTCTCTGCTACTTTAGCCATGATCTTTTACTATTCCTTAGACCGATAGGTCCATTTTTTCCGGCTTCTGAGCCGTATGTGGATGTTCAGTTCCTGCGTAGACTTTCATCCGACCGAGCAACGTTCGACCCATCCGGTTTCTAGGAAGCATTCCTCGGACCGCCAACTGAACAATCTGTTCCGGATGCTTCTCGCGCATCTTCTTTGCTGTCGTTTCCTTCTGCCCGCTTCGATAGCCGGAGTAAGTCTGATATATTTTCGCCTCTTCTTTATTCCCCGTCAACTTCACCTTCTCAGCGTTGATGACGATAACAAAATCACCTGTGATTAGGTGTGGCGTATAAGTCACTTTATGGCGGCCTCGCAAAATATTTGCGATCTCAACAGCCATTCGACCAAGTGTTTGACCGTCAGCGTCAATCAGCACCCACTTGCTCTCTATCTCATTTACTTTAGGTAATGTAGTTGTCATAAAAATCTCCCAAATACAGGCAGTAAGTGGCCGAAAATACGCCACAGAGCCCTTAGTGTCAACCCATTAATAGGCGTTTTTCACTCCAGAGCCAAAATAAGCTCTAAACCGGCCAATTCTCGAGCATTTATGTTCTAATTCGCCTCTGTCGTCTCCGCCGCATCTATACCCTCTAATGTCGCCTTCCAACGTGCTTCTTCCTTCAATAGACGGGCACGTTGAGTGTCATCAATTCGAACACCCCTGAGAGACGGATTCGACGCAACCGAGGTTGGCGCAGCAATGGACGAGTCCGGCGGAGCGCCTACGCTTGGCGTAGCGACGTCGGCCTGCGGGGCAATGCCAAGCGGTTTTGGTCCAGCAGGAGCCACTGACGAAAGCCCACCTGGCAATGTCTCAATCTCTTCTTCTGCAGCGCCATCAAGCTCGAGCGGTAGCGATTCTTCGTCGATCGCATCGGCAGGTTTCGAGCGAAACACATCGAACAATGATTTTCTGCTCCGCTTCTCGGGCATTGCAGCTTCAGCCGCCACATCACTCTTTGTCTTCGAAGAGGCCTTTTTTTTCTCGATCGCAACGCTAGCCGCCGTCTCGGCAAGTTCTTCAGACGAGGGTGCAGCAAGCTTACTACCGCTCCAACCCCTCTCCCATCCTTCGAACTGGCCAGACCTCTTCAAGCGTGCGGTTTCAGCTTCGGCTCGAGTCTTGTCCGCCAGCACATAGGGAGTAATCAATACAATCAACTCACTCGTACGCCCTTCATCACTCTTGGACTTAAAAAGGTTACCAACCAACGGTAATTTCCGCAAAAAGGGAACACCGCGTTCAGTATCGCGCTTCTCGATCCCGCGTAACCCACCCAGAATGATGGTCTCTGTATCACTAACGCCGATATCCGCAGTCATCGCACGCGTCGTCACAGTGGGCCATA
>CAXMRT010000130.1:0-8117 GCA_964196025.1 uncultured Gemmatimonadales bacterium
ACCCGCGAAAGAAACCCCACCCCTTTCGGACTCTACGGCGACTACCTAGAAACCTTCCGCCTAAACCCACATTCCGGGAAGTAACTGCCTCAACGGCAGGAATACGGGGGCCTCAGCACAAGTGATTGTTGCCTCCCACAAGGTGGATTCCCGCCATAAAACCATAAACATCGCCCATCCACCTCTTTCCAACGCATCAACCTTTACAGCTCGTCCTACTATCAGTATTTTAACGACTGGCCCTAGCACTGATAACAACTAAGAATCAACCGCAACGAAAGAATAGGCTTCCCATGAAAATCTGCTTCAAAAACATCGCACGCCCTCTCCTACTCGCCGCACTAATCGCGATCCCGTCCATTCACTCTGATGCCAAAGGCAAAGTTACAGGCAAGCTCGGCATGAAAGCCCCGGCGCTATCCGGACTGGAATTTGCCAAAGGCGATGCAGTTGAGATGAAAGAAGGCCAAGTCTACGTCGTTGAGTTTTGGGCCACCTGGTGCGGTCCATGCGTTCGCGGAATTCCTCACTTAACGAAATTGCAAAACGAATACAAAGACAAGGGCGTCACCATCGTCAGCGTCTCGAGAGAACCCATGGAAAAAATCAAACCCTTCGTTGAGAAACAAGGTGACAAAATGGATTACACCGTCGCACGCGATGCAAAAGGCGACGTCAACAAAGGCTACCAAAAAGCCTTCGGTATCGGCTACATCCCCTCAGCCTACATCGTCGACAAGAGCGGCAACATCGCATGGCAAGGCCATCCATCCAAAATAGATCAAGTCCTCGCAGACGTCGTAGCCGGAACCTACAAAATCGTCGAAGCGCCAAAGAAATAAAAGAAGAAAAAGAAAGAACGCTCAGTCCGCGGCGGCGCTCAAGCCCGCTGACCCAACTCCCACCACAAAATGTCCCCTCCGAGTGAAGGGCGCTCTCCGGGTAGGGGGGTCATATTTACCCCGTCGTGGCGAGGACGCCAAGCGAATCATCATTCCCTTGGGTATTGGGCATTCCGTGTTGAACATTGATGGCTCTGAGCACTATCCCCCGATCACTCTCCAAGCGCGTGCACAGCCTCGGCAAATGCTTTCCCTATCTGACCTAGAATTTTAGCCGAGCCCATATAGTGATATTCCGCGTTCGATGCCCCCTTTAACACTTCACGTTCTTTGTCGGTATAGAGCTCAGCCTTAAACGTATCCAGTGCCTGCTTGCGCTGCTTCGGGCTCAGCGACTGATCCTTGTTCAATTCATTAGACTTGCCGCGCACGCGCCCCCCGCGCTGACGCAACTCGCCTAGCTGCGCGTCCCAATACGTCTCCGTGTACACAGCCGTGACCGTCCCCTTAAATTCAGGCATGGCGGCGGGTGCAGCCATAGCCAATCGAAAGTTATCATGCACGGGCTTGTAGCGCTTTTGAGATGGAGCATAGTCATCTGTCGGACCGCCCGTGCCCATGACACCGATCACAAACGGCAACTTAGGCGCATCCAAGTCTTTGCGAACATCGCGAATGAAGTGAGCGAGAACCTCGCTGTAAGCAGCGTAGCCGCCCGATTGATCTCGCGTCGGATAGACATCCCGGGCAACCATGTCGTTCCAGCCTTGAAACCACACAAAACCTGCCAACTCGTAGCCCGCCTTTTTATCGTAGTCAGGATACACGCGCTTGATATCTTTGAGCACGAGCTTCACATGCTCCATCATCAAGCGATAATACACGCCTGTGGCTTTCGCGCGATCGGCCTTCATCTGGCCCACGTCCTTACCTTGCTTTTTCGCGTTCGCCAACTGTCCCTCGTTAAATGGGTACGGGCCAGCGGAAGGCGGACGGAAGTCGGTGTGAATACTTTTGCCACCCCAGGCTGTTTTGATGATTAGGATCGGCTCCTTCGACAAGCCCTGCATCGTAATGCCAAACGTAAATTCCGGGCCTATCTTCGTCGACTTCGCTCCATAACCAACCGTCAGCTTTCCGTGCGTCTCTGCCTCCGTCGACCCGATTTGCGAAATCCACACACGCTCACACACCTGCACCGATCCATCAGCCTTGCGCATCGCCTTCAGAAGAGGTGCCGTCTTGGGATCCATACCTACATGATCAAAAGTCGACACATCCGCATGCCCCTGCATGTTGGACTGCCCACTCAAAATATAGACCTTCAGCGGCTTAGCACCCTGAGCGTGATAAGAAACAAAGGCGAAAGCGACAAGGAGCAGCAGGTGTTTTTTCATGGAAGAAGCATAAGAGCCCGACCCCCACCTGTCCAGCTTCCAGAAAGAGTCTTTCCTCCAAACACGCTCCGGCTAGCAGGTGTCCGCCTACGGCGGAAGGGGCCCCTACGGGTAGGCGGGTAAACTGACACAAACGTGTCTTCCACTCACAACACCAACAAGGCAAGCCCACTCGGCACAAGCTGCATCGTCAAATTGTCCCATCCATGCGGAGAGACCGCTTCGGCACCGGTACACGCAACCGCAAGAAACGGAATCGCGATCCACGAACTTTCACTAAGGCTCAGATCAGGCGCAAGGACAACGCCAAGCACGATCCCAACAACGCACATAACGCAAACGGCCGCCGAGCCTTCCCAGCTACGCGTAGCTTTTACACTCGTAAATGAGGGTACTCGGTAGGGGTGCCTTCCGAAACGCGTGCCGACAGGCTCCCCGACAGCGTCACCAAGACCAGTCGTCAGGTACCCAATGATCGCTACCGGACCAAATAGGATATTTCCAAGTAAGCCCCCCAGGAGCGTGGCTATATAAGGGATGACAATGTAGTGCGTACGATGCGGCTCGTCTTTCTCACGCGCCAGCGCTTCATATAAAAGATTGCCATCGCCAAAGAAAACCGCCAAAAACACAACACAGGTAGCCATGCCACCGAAGAGGCAAACAGACGGCAACCCCCAGCGCCATTGAATCACTGCAACCGTAGAGAAGATCAGAAAGTGGAAGATTTTACGCGTGTACCCCGTGCGCAATCCACAGCGTCGCTTCATGACCCCAGCGAACGCAAGACACACCAGTGCCCATCCAAAACCAATTGGGCCCACCCCGACGATCGTAGACCAAGCCGGGATATTCTGAGCAAAAAAATCAAACGTTCTGTCCACAATCCAATCCATGGACCAATCCTACTGAAAAGTACTTTGCTATGTAAAGTCTAATTATCCCAATCCCAGCAGGACTTTTAACACAATGCGCTCCAGCTCTTCCGATCTCCTGATCTAACCGAACGCAGGCAGTCGAACGGGTTCTCCAAGTCATCCTCCGGTCCACGTGAAAATTGAGATCTGTGCTGGATATTGGATCTCAATTCCCGCCTCCTCGCCCTCCCCTTCAATCCACAAAAAAAAGGTGGGGCAGCCAGTCCCTTGGCCACCGAACCGCACCAAGGCGCGATCCACTCATAGAGTCCACCAACAATTACCGAGTCTTCACCCCGCCCGCCGTGTGCGGGCGGGGTGAAGAGGCCCTTCAATCACGCCAAGATTTTTTCTTGATAGCCGGCCGGCAAATCATCCCAGCCTCAAAAATCGAGCTATCCACTTTCTTTCCGTTCGGTGTCATCAGGCAAACGCGTTCACCTACACGCATCGCTGTGATGGTTCCGATCAGCGACTCGACCTTCCCGGACACCAGCCCTGAGTAAGGATCGCGCAACACTCTTCCCTGGGAATAGACATCAAACGACTCACCGACATCAATCATGCCTGAGCCATAATTCACCATCAGCTCTGAGGTCTCTGGGTTCACATCTAGGATCACCATCGGACGTAACGACGTAACAACCTTGATCGCGATCTGGTCGGCACAGCCGGTCAGTAGCTTGGCTACGCCGCCACCCTCCTCGCTGCCAGATCCAGCAATACCAAACACGTTTGAATTATGCTTCGTCAATTCGGACGAAGCAGTCACCTCTTCTGAGGTGATAACTCTCCCGGTGTTCAAGTCCACAATGCGTATATCCATCGTCATCTCGAAATAAGTCGTATTTCGACTGTGAATGATTTTGGTTGAGTTTTTCACCCTCTCAGACAACTTGGTAATGGTTCCATACACCAAGTAGTCCGCACCTTGTAGCTTCACTTGGGAGAGTTTACTTTTCTCAAACAAGCCCTGAGCACCCGACCGGATCAAGTCTACTTCGCGCGTAATTTCACTCAAACGACTACGTTCGAGTACATCGCACTGACGCGTCTTAGCCAAACGCGTAACAATCATTTCCCGCATGACCCTCGACTTCTTGGAAAGCTCCGTATTTCCAGTATCGGAGTCAGGTGAGATCTTATTAGCCGAGTCGCCATCATTGGGATCCCCCAACAGCGCGGTTCCTAAGAATCCCAGCAGCCCCCCATTACCTGTCATGCCCTGTGTTTTGACTTTCCGAGAACGATCAACACCCTGACTCAGGTTGAGCTCGGCCCCATAAACAAAGTCGCCCACTGCCACACGCAGCTTCCCTTGCCCCTTCATGGTCCCATCTAGGCGCGTATAGTCAAGCGCGCCACCACCAAACACTGTCGGCGCCTGCGGGGCCGCCACAGCGCGTGCGGGTCGAGGGGCAGAAACAACTGCCGGCGCCGGCGGGAGCTCACCTTCCACACACACCGCTCCAACCGTAATCTCGCCTTCGGTCGTCAAGATGCCTGCTCTAGAAGATCGACTCGATACTTTTTCCACGCGGATTTTCCCAATGACATCTTCCGCATGTCCCAAGGCAATGCCCGTGGCTGGGTCCACAATGGCCTCACCCACTGCAACAACATCTAATACATCGCCTTTCGCCAAGTAGTCTTTCCCATAATTCAAAACGACAACATCATTCTTCTTCGCCGCGACGGTAATTGGGTAGATCCCCAGCACAATCTTTTTGGTCAGCGCCACCAAGGAATGTCGCACCACACTCGTGAGCGCTCCCTCTTCAGCGACAACCACCGTCTCCGAGACACTCACCTCAGATAACGTCGCATCCAAGATTTTCACGTCTATGGAAACCGAGTAGCCCGAACGAGCCGGAATAGGATGCGCCTTTCTAATTGACCCATAAACCGTATAGTCGGTCCCCAACGAGCCCGTCACCTCCATCGCATGGCGATCCAGCAACGGCCCGTTCCCCTGCCCAGTTCCAGCCAACACTTCCTGCATCCTGGCCGCCTCCACCAACTGGAACCGCTTCGAGTCTTCGAGAAGGTCGCGCAAGGTCTCATCAAAATTCTCAAAGTCCTCCGCCAAATCCGCATCACCCTGATACGAAAATCCCGCCACACCCATCACTTTTAAATTACCCTTAGCCTGCGATCCGACGGAACACGCCAGAAGCAGGACACACACACCGCTCATCACTCTCACTAAACGACTCATTTTCTTTTCTCCTCGCAACAGTTAGACGAATACATCTCAACAAACCTCGCCGACCCTAATCGCAACAAGCGTGCCAAGGCAAAATTCTGCCCTAAAAAGCTCTATTTAGAGGTGTTTTGGGAATGTCTCGTGAAATAGGCTCGGGGGCCCAAGAGAGCGGAGTGCTCACTTTATGACGATGCCTTGTCGTTTTATGGGAACCACTCCGTCAGCTCAGTCCCGACAGAGCTCGAAACCACCCGCAGCGGAGCTCGCTATCCCTAGCTCGGCTCCTTATGACGCGTCGGGCGTCGTGAAGGTCTTCAGCAAGTCTTGGTCGATATACTTACGTATCGTGCGGGAATCGACCTCTAGCAAACGCGCGGTTTGCTCATAGTTTTGCTCGCGCGCATAGACTCGCGTCACGAAGTAGGTTTGGATCTGGGCGAGAGTCATCCCATCAAAGTTCGGCGCGGCATCATCCGCGGCTTGATTGAGATTTTGAGGGTGGTAGGACTTCTGGATCATCACGTTCTTCACGCACTGCTCGAGCTCGCGGAAGTTCCCTGGCCACTGATGGGTGTTGCCCAACCCGGTCTCGATCCACTCACACACCTCACTTGTAAGCTGCTCCGCGTCGTCAACAGCCAGCATGCGTCTTGAAATATGTCGCACGAGATATCGGATTTCTTTCGGGTCGTCCTTCAATATCGCACCGAGCGATGGCGTTTCGATGTGATCGGCACACAAACGATAATAGAGATCGCTACGAAACTGTTCCGCACGAATCGCTTCCACCAAGTCCACATTGGTTGCCGCGATCACCTTGCCCTCAAAGCGACGAGTGTCGGTGCTTCCTAGGCGTTGAAATTGGCGCGTCTGCAAGACGCGCAGCAGTTTGACCTGTACACCCACATCCACATCTCCTATCTCATCAAGAAACACCGTCCCCCATCGACCACACTCCTCGAGGTAGCCTTTACGATCGGCCAAAGCCCCCGTAAAAGCACCTTTACAATGCCCGAACAGCTCTGACTCCATTAAGGTCGCAGAAATAGCCGATAGGTTCAACGGGTAGAGCGACTGCGTAAAATCTTCTTCAAAGCGACCTGTCTTTTGATTGTAAGGAATATAACGTGTCATCGCTAAAGCTCGCGCGACCAACTCTTTGCCTGAGCCGGAGGGTCCCGTCACTAAGCTAATGAACTCATGCATTTGGCCGTACAAGACTTGCTGGTATCGCTCTAGGTTGTGCGTAAAGATCGACTGCCACACCCGCGCGCGCAAACGGGTTATCTGGGATGAGGTCCCGACGATAAATCGATAGATAAAGAAGTAGGCCCGACGCACCTGAAACCCATAGGCAAATATATGCTCGGCGGTATAGGCCGAATGCAAGAACGGGGAAATCGGCTCTACATAACGGTCGTAAAGGTCCCTATACTCTTTATAGAACGGGACGGTCCGATCACTGTAGCCCTGCGTATAGGCACCTTCAATCAAGGTACCTAAAACATCGCGAAAGCCATGATAATAGAGATGCATGAGGACTAGATTCAAATAGATCAGGGCATCCTCAGCACTCGGTTCCTTGACCTCCCCCGAAACCACGCGCTCGCGACAAATCTCAAGAATTTCATACGAGCGCAAGCGTATCTGCTCAATGTTCGGATCGTCACTCGGCTCCATCGCGAAGACATTCCAAGACTGCTTCATCTCACGATAATCATTCCCTAAAGCCTGACGCTCTAAGGTAAGGCGCTCAGGAAGAAAGGGGTTCCCATCCAGCAACTTCTTAATCGTTTCAGCAAACGCCCGATGCTCGGCCGGAATTAGGTCGGTCATAATTTCTATCCTCCGTGATTAATTATCGTTTAATGGTAACCGCTTGACATTTATTGTCAATCAATCGATCGCATCTGATCGATGATCACGAGACGTCATTATATCTAACATGCTGGACAGGAGATGTTTATGAATCTTTCTACCGACTTGGCACGCCCCATGCGATAAAGACCCGCAGTGAAACAAATTAACTAGAACAACAAATGAGGAACATGACATGAAAAAGACGCACCTAAAAACACTGGCCCTGATCACGATCGCCCTGGCGAGTCCCTTAGCGACCCAAGCAGCGCCCGAAGGCACCTTCGGCTCGATGGATGGCGTAGTGAACCGTTTCTACGTTGGAGTGGGAGCAGGCCAGAGCACCGTAAAGCTTCAGGATGAATCTCGCAACGAAGAGGGCATTGATTTTGTCTTCGAAGGAACGGATGACGGGGATCTCGCAACGAGTTTCATCGTCGGTTTTCGGGTTTCGAAGTTTTTCGCTCTCGAAGGCGGCGCCATCGACCTCGGATCTGTTGACCAGCAGTTCGACTTTCATGATCCGCGGGATGGCGATACGGGTTCCGGCTTGCTAACCGTGGCCCCTAGCGGTGCCTATATCGGAGCTCTCCTCACACAAGACATTGGACTCTTTCAAGTGTACGGCCGCTGTGGCGTGTTGATGTGGGATTATGATATGGATATTCGCTTCGACATCGAAAACGAAAATGGTGATGGCACCACGTCGCAGGCTGGCAAATTATCCCGCGACGGAACCGCGATGCTGATGGGTGTCGGTGTTCGCTGCCAGGTGGCAAACCACTGGACCGTCGGACTTGATGCGAACTACACCGATATCGACGGCGATAAGCTCAGCGTAATCGGTGGATCCATCCTCTTCGACGTCACCAGCTGGTTCGAAGCACAACTCTAATCA
>CAXMRT010000131.1:0-5995 GCA_964196025.1 uncultured Gemmatimonadales bacterium
GAATGCTCCTTCAGCCACCACCGTCTTTTTGCCGGATTTCACGTTCCACCGATAGATGCGTTTGTCTCCACCCGCGCACCCGTAGAGCATGCCGTCCGGTCCGATGGCGATTCCGTTGGTCTTGCCGCTTTGCCCGTCAAAGAGTGTCTTCTTGCCGGTCTTGGCGTCGACTCGAAACAGCTTTGCAGCTGGTACATCGGTGAAGTAAAAATTTCCTTCCGCATCAAAATCCATGCCCTCGGCGAATTGGTGCCCTTCGGAAATCACCACCGGTTTTCCGGTGAAGAGCGATTCCGAATCATTCGCCTGGGATTGGACTTTGGGGGCGAAAATGCCGAGGATAAGAGTCAGGCCAAGAAATTTCAGGTGCATGGTTCCTACTAATGTCGTGGAAAATCAGGCTTTGTCGAGAAAAGGATACGCGCATGAAATTGTGCCACTGTTGTTTGTGATTTCTGACGCTTGGAGTGACTAGGCATCTTAATGCGCTTGGCGTGGGGCACTGGGGTAGTTATGACTTCCACGAAGTAAGAAACGAATCAACGAATGAAGAAACTACTATCACTGCCGCTTTTGCTCAGCCCCTGCGCGGCCTGCTCGTAAGATCGTCCAAACGTCCTGATGATTTGCATCGATGACCTGAACGACTGGACCGGTTTTCTCGGCGGACATCCCGATGTGCTCACGCCGCACATGGACAAGTTGGCGAAGAGAGGGAGGAGTTTTGCCAATGAGCAGTGGTTTGACCTCTACGATATCAACAAGATCACGCTGCCAAAGACCCCGTTGGCAGATTTGGAAGACGTGCCGAAACACTTCCTCGGGATCAATGAAATCTCGGTGACACCCACTCATGCCGAGGTTGTCAAACACGGCAAGCAGCGTGCCCTCACCCAGGCTTGTCTAGTATCTGTTAGTTTTGTCGACCATTGCGTGGGCACCGTTCTGGAAGCTCTGGCTGATAGCCCGCATGCCAACAACACCATCGTCGTGCTGTGGAGCGATCACGGCTTGCATCTCGGTGAAAAGCGGCATTGGGCAAAGCGCACGCTGCGGGAGGAATCCACCCGGGTGCCGTTCATCTTCGCCGGACCCGGGATCGTGCCCGGCGATGCATGCCGGGAGCCCGCAAGTCTGCTGGATATCTATCCCACCTTGGTGAAGCTCTGCGGACTTCCTGCCAACGAACGCCTCGAGGGTGTCTCGCTCACTCCTTCGCATACTCCGCGAACGACGCATCGATCTGCTTTGCATCGGCTTCGCCTTTGTGGAAAACCACCCGATGGCGCAAAGTCAGCGTCTCGTCAGGCTTGAGCGTCAGCGAACCATCCTCGGCTTCCTTGTCCAGACTCTTGGTGCCAAAGGCATTCGCCGTGAATAAGCCGTAGGACCGCACGTGCCACGGTGTCGGGTGACGGAAACTCTCTGGGTGATTCAATATCGTCACCGCCATCGTTTCGCCTTTTTCGCCAACTGGACCGAAATACGAGCACCACTTCGCCCGCTTTCCCCAGGCGTCCTTGTCGGTATCTCCCTCGGAATTGAGAATGTTGCCACCCGGCTCACTTTCGACATCCATCGAAGTCGGCACCCGCACACTGAAACCGGCATCTTTCGCATCGCCGAGCAGCGTCGGGTTTTTCCCGCCGTGAAAAGTGATATCGAAGTCGATGATCCGACTACCTCCTTTACCCGTGCGAAAAATCATCGTGCGCACATCTGAGCACAGCACGTTGCCCTTGTTGTCGGTGTAGTCATTTTTGGTCACGATGGTCGCCGTCTTGCCATCGTCCGCTGCGGAAGCCTCGACAAACTCGCGATGCACGGTCGCACCGAGAATGGCGAGCATTTCCTCCAGTTTCTCCGGCTTTTTCTTCGCCCGTTCCTCGATGGTCAGCCGCTCGTGCCAGGTATCGAAGCCGCCGACCTCCTGATGCCCGAACCAGATCGAGCGATGATGCGGGTGATCCTTTCGTTCCCCCTCGACGTCCGCCATTGGATACGCGCGCGTGATCGGATCTCCATTCGGTCCGATCACCGGCCACAGGAACGGCTTGTTGGCTTTGCCGACGACGTACTTGGTGAACAACTCACCGTTCAATTTCACCGTCGCTCCAGCATCGGTTTTCTCGACCGAGAAACCACCGTCAGCAGCACGAGCCGACAAGCTGCAGACAGCGATCAAACCTACAAAAATTCCAGTATTCAAATTCATGCCCGAAGTTCACCGGAAAACAGCCGGGCTTGCAAGTCAAGATGGGCGGCGTATGCGCGGCTTCCACGATCTACCAGAACGGCGGCCAGCCCGCTGCATTTTCGAACCCCAGGCAGACAAGTGCCAGGGAAATCTGAACAGCCATGATGATCCCAAAGGCGATGACTGCTAGGAATTTGCTTTTTGGGGAAGGTGTTCGGAAGGGCTGTCATGGGGTGGAGAGCGAAAACAATGAGATCAGGAAAAAACTCAGCAACTTAAAAACTTTCATGCCAAATGCGGCAACAAAATCAGAGCGCTTAATCAATCGCGATCTACGATTTCGCCGTGACGTATTTCCTTCCCCTAAGCCTATCACATCTCTACTCTGCCGCCATCATGTTACGCATTCTCATTATCACATTTCTTGCTACTTCACTCCATGCCGCACCACCCAATGTGCTGCTCATCCTGTCTGACGATCAGACGTGGAATGACTATAGCTTCATGGGGCACAAAAAAATCGAAACCCCGGTGCTGGACAAACTTGCAGCCGAGTCGCTGACCTACACCCGCGGATACGTCCCAGCTCCTTTGTGCCGACCATCACTCGCCTCCTTAGTTACGGGACTCTATCCCAACCAACATGGCATCACTGGCAATGACCTCAAAGGGCCTGATGGTAAAAAAGCATCACGAAGAACACCCGAGGGAGCCAAACTCCACCAACAGCTTTACGACCAATTCAAGCAATGCAGCGGACTTGCTTCCGAACTTGGAAAACATGAGTACCTCTCGCTGCAAACCGGCAAGTGGTGGGAGTCCGATCCCAAAAGCTCCGGTTTCACACACGCCATGACCCACGCCGACCCCAAGCGGGGTGGACGACACGGCGATGTTGGACTCAAGGTCTCACGCAATGGTATTAAAGACGTTCGCGAGTTCCTCGACACCGCCAAAACTGCCACCAAACCGTTCTTCATTTGGCACGCACCATTCCTTCCGCACACCCCCCACAATCCACCCAAGGAGCTGTTCAACAAATACAAAGCCATGGTCGATTCGCCGCACGTGGCGCGATACTACGCGATGGTCGAATGGTTTGACCAAACCTGCGGAGAACTCCTGGGCGAGCTGGATAAACGCGGATTAAGCGAGAATACTATCGTCATCTATGTCGTCGACAACGGCTGGATCCAGAACCCCAAGAGCGGCGGTTACGCGCCGTTGTCCAAACAAGACGTGCATGAAGGTGGTGTGCGCACTCCGATCATGGTTCGGTGGAAAGGACAGATCAAACCGCATCTCGATAAGACGACGCTCGTTTCCTCCATCGATATTGCGCCTACCATTTTGAAACTTGCAGGCGCCGACGTGCCAAAAGCAATGACCGGCATCGACCTGCGTGACGGCGATGCGCTCAAGAAAAGGAACACAGTCTTTGGTGCTGATCACTCACACGACATCGTCGGGGTGGACAAACGCGTTGCGAATATGGAATCCCGATTCGTCGTCCATGGCGACTGGAAGCTGATCCTGCACAACCCTAAGAATTTTCCTCCCCCAAAATACGCAGGCCGACCTAATGGCAAGAAAAACAATCCCGAGGGTAAGCCAGAGCTCTACAACCTCATTTCAGACCCCCATGAAAAAAAGAACCTCGCTGACAAACATCCTGAAAAGCTTTCAGCACTCAGTAAAAAACTGAACGCCTGGTGGGATGGATCATAGGCATGATCGGCGTGCCTTTTCGACCGGTAACGTTAAGCGCGAGACCTAGCAGTGAGCTCAAGGCGCCGGCCCAATCGTCCCACTTGTAATCAGCTTGGTCTTGCTAGAGCTTTTCCGACGATCGTCTTGATCATCAAAACCGTCTGACGCTGCTACGATTAACCCGCCCACCTAGACGTGACGGGGACCCCGTCACGAGGTCCCCGTCATTTCTTCCGCCGGAGTTCGGTTCCGGCGTCCTGAGTTAATGTCTGGTTAGTGGTTTAGTTAAACCGAATATTGAAGCCGAGGAGGATGGTGTGCAAATCGTTATCCTCGCCTCGCACTGCGCCCTTGTAATCGCCGCCATCGGAGATCAGGAACAGATCCGACTCCATGAAGTTCATATAGGAGTATTCAGCATAGATGGAGATATCATCGGTCAGCATGTGCTCAACTCCAAGACCGCCAACCACTCCTGCCTTCCAGTCGCTTTGGCTGCTGAAATCGTTGGCTGGGCCGCCCGAGCCGCTCAATGTTACATCGGCGAAGGCTCCTCCACCGTGGATGTATAAGAGTGTTTTCTCGTTATTAAGCAGGGTTCCGACCCGCGCCTGCAGGGTTGCGATCGTATCGATCTCGGTTTTAAAACTCACCGGAGGTCCGTCCTCCGATCCACCGACTCCGATGAAATTTGAGCCGTTCTGCGGATTGGTTTGGTCGCCGTCGATATTGGCATACGCGATGTCGGCGTAGATGCCGAAAACAAGATTGCCCGACTGGATGTCGTAACCGACCCTGCCGCCAAAGAGCTCACCTTCGATGTCATGCTCCATATCCCAAAAATGGCCGTCATCATTCTTGGTGTTAAAGGTAACATCCGCATCTCCCGAGGCAAATCCCCCGAAAATCCCGGCATACAGGCCTTCCCACGGCTTGTCGATATAAGTAGGTATCTCTCCCTTGGCGGAGACGGGGGCCGAACTTGGTGAGGTTCTACCCGGCCCGAAACGCATATTGACGCCCAAGAGGAGGGTGTGCAGATCGCGGTCACTTCCGTCTACCGCACCCTTGTAGTCAGATCTGTCGGCGATCAAAAACCGGTCCGATTGCAAAAAGCGCATGTAGGAATACTCGGCATAGATGGAGAGATCATTGGTTATCTTGTGCTCGATTCCGATGCCGCCAACCAATCCCGCTCTCCAGTCGCTTTGGCTGCTGAAATCGTTGGCGGGTCCACCCGATCCGCTCAGTGTCACATCGGCGATGGCTCCACCACCGTGGAGGTATAAGAGCGTTCGGCTGTTCAGCACTGTGCCGATCCGGCCTTGCAGGGTCGCAATCGTATCGATCTTGGTGCTGAAACCCGCCGGAGGTCCGTCTTCTGATCTACCGACCCCGGCGAAATTCGAGCCGTTCTGCGGGTTGGTGCGGCTTCCGTCGATATTGGCATACGCGATGTCGGCGTAGATACCGAAGACAAGGTTGCCCGACTGGATATCGTAGCCGATCCTGCCACCAAAGAGCTCACCTTCGAGATCATGATCCAGGTCCCAAAAATGACCGTCTTCATTTTTGGTGTTGAAGAGCATCTCCGCATCTCCTGATCCGTATCCGCCGAAAAGACCTCCATACAGACCACCCCACCCTTGCTCTGCAACAGAAGGTGAAGCTTCATAAACTGGGGGTGCTGGCTCGCCCGCGCGGGAACTGCCTGCGATCATTGCGGTAACCAAGGCTACGCCCATAACAAGTCGGCTTTGATGGACGTGTCGCCCCACACGTTGAATTGGAGGCGATTTAATTTTACTAAGTGTGTCGATAATATTTTTCATAGCGATTTTTTTAGATTTCGCCTAATGATCTAGAGCACCGTAGAGCAAAGGTCAAGATCTTTTGATAGGGAATCTACCCACGGATTTCCGGACTCCGCATATATATAAAGGAGGCTAACAAGGGAGCGGTATATACGTGTTGGGAGCGTTGTGAACATGCGCTAATAATTTAACATGTATCCTCCTTTCTAGTCACGGCTGTGAACTCTCAGATTAGCGCCATCCGTTAGGAACCATGATAATAGATCACACAGAT
>CAXMRT010000132.1:0-6217 GCA_964196025.1 uncultured Gemmatimonadales bacterium
GCAATCCGATGGCGCATCACATCCAAACCAATATCCTTGATGTCCTGCGGAATGACATAATCACGCCCAGCCATCAAGGCCGCACCGCGCGAGGCCGTGGCCAAGAAGATGGTTGCGCGAGGAGAAGCTCCATGCCGAAGATAAGGGCCAATCTCCAGACCATAGGTCTTTGGATTTCGTGTAGCATCCACAATTCTCAAAATATACCGCTCCAAGTCCTCGGCCAGATGCACCTCATCCAGCTTCGCACGGATCGCCAGCAAGTCGCTCGTTTGTATCGTCGGCTCCACCTTCAAGACCGGCGCAGTGCGCGACATGCGCTGAAGGATTTTTTGCTCTTCATCGATGCTGGGATACTCCACCACAAGCTTGAACATAAACCGGTCCATTTGCGCTTCAGGCAAGGGGTATGTCCCCTCCTGTTCGATCGGGTTCTGCGTCGCCAACACCATAAACGGGTCATCCAACTCGTAGGTCGTGTCGCCAATCGTTACCTGCTGCTCCTGCATCGCTTCCAACAGAGCGCTTTGAACCTTGGCTGGGGCACGGTTGATTTCGTCAGCCAAAACGATATTGGAGAAAATGGGTCCCATATGAGGCGAGAAATCTCCCGTCTTCTGATTGTAGATCAATGTACCAATCAAATCGCCCGGCAAAAGGTCAGGCGTAAACTGAATCCGCTGAAAAGACGCTTCCAACGCCCCTGCCATCGTACTCACGGCCAAGGTTTTGGCCAAACCTGGCACTCCCTCGATTAACACGTGGCCGTTACACAAGAGCCCTAACAACAATCGATCTAACAATTGTTCCTGACCCACAATCACACGCTGCATTTCCGTTCGCACTCGAGCCAGCGCAGCGGTTTCGTTTTCAAAACTGTTTTTCGATTCTTTCATCATATTCCTTTTAACCCGCTCAGTAACAGGAGCCACACACACAAAAACGTCATACCTATCCTCACAGTCATCACGACCTGCAAAATCCGCAGACAGTTAGACTATCACCAAGATCTTCCCACAAAATAAAAAAAGAGCTCCGACAACACCCCTAACTACCGAGAAGCGACAGCGAAACCTGACAGGAATTCCTCGTTTTATACGCTTTTCTCGTGAGCACGACGCACGGGCAGCCTCTCAGTCATCGTGATCAGCTCCCACAATCCGCACAAACAGAACCGTCAATTCGTGTAAAAGCCTACCAGTCAGGGTCTTTTGGAAGCGCCTGATTAAACTCCGCAACCAGCTCGTCCTGAAACTTGCCCGCGAAGGTACCCGCGAAAAAATGGGCGAGACCCTCATCGACCAAACGCTGCCACGACCGCTCCTCAGACCCTGGGATGATCGGGAAAAACAAGACACCGTTGGCGTCCGCCGCATCAAAATCTCCGGGCGCATCACCGATCATCAACGCGTTGCCAGATGCATAATGCCCCTCGCACACAATCCCAAGATGTTCAGTTTTAGTCCCTATTTCCTGGGCTGCAATGAAGCGTACCAGCGGCGTCAACGCCAGCGCGTCCCACTCCGCCTTAACGGTGTCGTGAGGCGTCTGAGTCACGACAATCGCATCCGCTCGGCCCTGAAGACTCTCAATACATGCACGGACACGATCAAACAACTGCACGCCAGGCGGCAACGCCTGAACCCGCTCATTCACCTCTAAGCTCCACGCCAACACCCGCACGAGGTCCGCATCTCCCTCTGCCTCAACTCGCTTAATCAGGGTTGCGTTTCCTAAGCTAGACTCCTCTTGGAGCCAGGCGTCCAAGCCGGGAAGCGGACCGATCTCGATCTCCGACGTCGTATCCGCTAGTCGTTGCTTCATAAACATCAACACACGCTGAAGCGCCTTGAATCGGTTACACCCGCGTGTCCGAGAGTAAAGATTGACGAATCGCCACACCTCCTCCGCCATCGACCGTACGTCCTCTAAGCCAAAGTGACTGATAAACGCCGGACAAAAACACTGCTCGTGCTTAACCACCATCGTGTCAAAAACGCACCCATCGCTGTCGATCCCCACACAAAAATCTTTCGTAGGCCGCAACGCTCGTAACTCGTCAATTCCATGCATCCAACGACCCTATCGCGCAGCCGAGGGAAGGTCAATATCGGTCCACAACAGAACGCCGATCCCTAATCCCCCATCCAACGACCTCTTATGCACCGCACCCCTCCCGAAAAAAAGGCGCCTGCCCCGCATGAGGAAGAAGATCTAAAAGATCACTATCCAAACGGGTGCTTGTGTAGTGCGTCTTACCCGAAGGAAAGGCGCCCACGCTGCATGAGAACAAAGCCCGAGTCATCAACATCCACTATCAACGACTCTTGTGTAGTGCGTCTTACCCGAAGGAAAGGCGCCCACGCTGCATGAGAACAAAGCCCCAGTCATCAACATCCACTATCAACGACTCTTGTGTAGTGCGTCTTAGCCGAAGGAAAGGCGCCCACGCAACCCAAGTGGTCATTATTCAGTGCTCACCCTCCAACAACTCTGGTGTAGTGCGTCTTAGCCGAAGGAAAGGCGCCCACGCTGCATGAGCCACATGCTGAGAACCTGCGGGCTAGACCAACGCTTGGCCGGGCAACAGCGGAGGCATCGGGCAGTCGAGTGATTCAGAAATGGCTCTCAAAAGTTCGCCCTCGTGCTGAGTCACCTGATTATCTGCCGCAATCGTCGCCGCACACGCAGACAGCACCTTCTTTTTGATAGGCGCGGCACACTTCATCAGCTCATCCAGCGCACCTTCGAGCGGGTCAAGACCGCAGGCCTCCAAGCCCAAACAGCTCACCCGGTCGTCGCCAAAATGGGTGACCCCTACAGAAAAGGACTCTTGAATCTCCTCTTCCGACGCGGCCCCAACCCGCGCAACGGTCGATAGCAAAACCGAACACGGCTCGAGCACGGATGCGACGCTGTAATAGTCGGTCCGCACTGGCTTGGCATCCACGAAACTCGATTCCAAACTATGGTCGAGGATGCGCAAGACCGTCCATTCGAAAAGATCGATCTGATCATCAGCCTTGATCAAAAAGTCCACGTTGGCCTTGAAGTCCATATATTGAGTGCCGGACATCGTCCGCAACGACGCGGTGCATAAGTCGATCAACGCAAGCGTCACGCGAGGATCCAGACTGTCCGCCAAGGGCAACAAGGCTTGAGTCACGCCATAGACCGCGGCGTCCGCGTGCGCGTCCAACTGCTCCAACTGACGAGTCCGCACCTCCTCTTCCTCGTTAATCAGGATCGCGTACATCACCGCCCGCGCACTGTACGCCTCACGCGATGCCTCTTTGAGCTCTGCCGGAATCAACGCAAGCAGCTCTTGCGCATATGAGACATGCTCAGGCGTCAATACCCCTATGGAGTCGATAGCAGACGCAGGCAAGGGCGGCGGCGTTGATGAGGCAGGGCCACCCGCTTCCGCAGCGGTCATCACCGCCGCAACCGTTCCGATCGTTTGCGCGAGCTTACGACGCGCATCATCATCCTCTTCAACGGCATCCTGCTCCAGCACCAAGTCATCAGGCTCTTCTCCCCAATCGCCTCCCCAGCTCGGATCAATCCGCTTGATCCGATCCTCAAGTGGAGGATGCGTAGCCATCAACTTTCCAGAAAAAGCCTTGATCCCGTCCGCGAAAAGCATGTGGCTGGCCGACGCTGCATTGGGACTCGCAAGAACCGCGCGACCCGACTGCCGACCAATGGACTTCAATGCCCCCGCCAAGCCCTCTGGGTTACGCGTAAACTGAACCGCCGAGGCATCAGCAAGAAACTCTCGCTGCCGACTCACGGCCATCTTGATCATCCGACCACAAAGCGTCCCTAAAAATCCGATGGCCATCAGGCCCAACCCCGTCAATAGAATCGCGGCGGCGCCGTTGTTCTTCCCGCCACGTCGCCCCATAGCAGCGCTACGCATCACGTAGTAGCCCACAATGCCCATGACCAGAACCCCGTTCAAGATCGCGATCAAACGAATATTGAGCCGCATGTCGCCATTTAAAATATGACTGAACTCATGCGCCATCACCCCCTGCAATTCGTCCCGCGATAAATGCTCGATACATCCGCGTGTGACGCCAATCACACAGTCCGTCGGCGAATATCCCGCGGCGAACGCATTGATCCCATTTTCGTCCCCCATCATATAAACAGGCGGTGTCGGGACGCCCGATGCGATCGCCATCTCCTCGACCACATTCAAAACCTTTCGTTCATGAAGGTCTGTCGTGTCTCCGTATATAACCCGGCCGCCGAGCGATAGCGCCACCGACTTGCCTCCGTGACGTAATTGATTGAGCTTATAGAGATAACCACCCCCCACCAGCAACAACACAAACGCACATGAGCCCATCAGCACTTCCGGAACCCATAGGCTGGGTGTTGCAACGGAACCTTCCGACTTCGCAGCCGCAACAAAAAATAGGCTGACAATCAGGAAGTAGGTCATCACAATGATAGACAACACGCCCGCGGCGAAGAGTGCTACCAAGCGACCCGTGTTTCGACGGGCCTGCTCCTGACTCTCAAAGAAATTCATCGCCATGAAAACTCTCCTAAAGCGGGGCAAACACCGGCGCCCCACCCATGCTCAAGCGCTCAGCTTTAGAAACTGACGCTGGGGGCCGCCTGGATAGCGGCGCTGTCTTCAAACTCCAGAAGCGACGCGTCCTGATAACCGAACATGCCTGCGAAAATGACAGCTGGAAACTGCTTTCGAAACATGTTGTACACCGTTACAGAATCATTGAAGGCCTGTCGCGCAAAGGACACCTTGTTTTCAGTTGTCGTCAACTCTTCAGTCAACTGCATCATATTCTGATTAGCCTTCAAATCAGGATAGGCCTCCATCACCACGTTCAAGCGACTCATCGCCCCCATCAAGGCACCTTCCCCACCTACCAAACCAGCCATGGCGCTGGCATCACCAGGATTCGCCGCAACAGCACCTAGAGCACCTGCCGCCTGATTTCGAGCGGAAATGACCGCCTCCAGTGTTTCACGCTCATGCGACATATAGCCTTTCGCAATCTCAACCAAGTTGGGAATCAAGTCGTAACGACGCTTTAACTGCACCTCGATCTGCGCAAACGCGTTCTTATACACCTCGCTCTTCCGAACCAGTGCATTGTATACATTCACTGCAAACATAATGATCCCGACGATCACTACACCGACTGCTATAAGGGTAATTGTTCCTGGGCCCATATCTCGTCCACCATCCTTCGTCTATTATGGCGACAGATTATCCGCCGCGCGTCTGGATACGACTATAACAAGTCATCCAATACGCTGCCATTACAAATCGGCCCCGTTTTTGTAAGAAATACGACTAGGGCCGCCAGCGACAAAAGAAACCGGCCGGCAACACACACCGGCGATCCGGATGAGTCAATGTCATCGTACCCGCCTCGACGGTCCCACCAAACCGAGCCACCCACGGAGCCAGTATATTTCGCATCAGTGGCGGCGAGAACCCTGGATTATGACAACTAAAGAGTAGAAACGCGGGTGTCTTATCCGCGATCTTGATCACCTGATCAATCAAGTGCGGGAGATGCTCCTCCAAAATCCACTTTTCCCCTTTGGGACCTCGTCCATACGACGGTGGATCCAATATAAAGCCGTGATAGGATTTATCACGCCGCGCCTCGCGCGCCGTAAACTTGAGCGCGTCATCAGCCAACCATCGGATCGGAGCCTCAGATAGCCCGCTAGCCGACGCATTCTCACGCGCCCACTCATTCATATCCTTCACCGCGTCCACATGACACACCTGCGCACCCGCTCGCGCGCACACGAGAGACATGGCACCGGTATAAGCGAAAAGATTCAGGACACGACACGCGGGAGTCGCTCGAACACGCTCTTCGATCCAGTCCCAGTGACACGCATGCTCAGGAAAAAGACCCGTATGGCCAAACCCCGTGGGTTTCAAACGAAACCGCAACCCGCCCCACTCGATCGACCAGTCACGCGGAGGTTTCCGACTGAACGCCCAATTCCCATCGTTCCGTTCACCACGCGTATAAACACCATCAGCGCGGGACCACGCCTCGCCTGCCTCTCGCGGCCACAGCGCCTGAGGCGATGGACGACTGAGCACAATGTCCCCAAAACGCTCAAGACGCGCAAAATCGCCTGAGTCCAAAAATTCATACTCGCCTGATACCTGTGGGTTCAAATCCATGGTCAAAGTCTCGTCCGTCGGCTC
>CAXMRT010000133.1:0-5671 GCA_964196025.1 uncultured Gemmatimonadales bacterium
CGCGAATGTGAGTGCTGGTGATCCCCCTGTGAGCATATTCTATAGCAGGCCACCGGCTATTGGTGAGGTGCAGAAAGATCCCACGCATACCGCTAACTTTGGTGTGAAGCTTCAGGAGCGCTGTGAAGAATTCAAGGTTGAGTGCGTGGTCGTGTATCCGGGTGCGAAGAATGTGGAATACGAGGCGCCTACGGATTACCTTATTGAGAAGCTCAAGAACGGTGCCGGGAAGTAGCCGCGATTACGTGAACATTGTGTTTGAATACATGAAGGATTGATTCATGAAAATACAGTGCATGGCAGCGCTTCTGGCAGGCCTGACTCTGACTGCGGGCCGCACGTATGCCGTTGATGAGAGTGAGAGGCGCGGGAAACTTCTACAAAAAAATAGAGGGAAGTCACAGATGAGATTACGACTAACGCTAGGGCTGCTAAGCGTGTGTTTCCTCGCCCCGGGGCTTGTTAGCGCAGAGGGCGCTAAAAGACCTAATGTGTTACTAATCATCACGGATCAACAGCACGCGAACATGTTGTCGAGCAGCGGTAACCCGTATTTGAAGACGCCCGCTTTGGATAAGCTAGCGAAAGCAGGGGTGCGCTTTACTAAGGGCTACGTGACCAACCCCGTGTGTGTCCCCAGTCGCATAGCGATGGCGACTGGTGTGATGGCGGGCCGTTTCGGGGTGCTCGACAATGGGATGAAAGCCACGATTCCGAAGGATGTGAGTTCGAATTCGATGGGCATGTTGATGGAGCGGGCTGGATACGACACGTTCTATGGCGGCAAGGTGCATATGTCGGCAGAACTTACGCCATCCAAAGCCGGCTATGATGTGGTGACTAAAGACGAGCGGGACAAGCTGCCGGCCGATTGCATCAAATTTATAACGACGGAACGGGACAAGCCGTTCTTTGCTGTCGCGTCGTTTATCAATCCTCACGATATCTGTTTTGCCTACGGGGCGAAGAAAGGGAGTGGGAAGGGCAAGGCACTGGCGAAAAAACTCTATGAACAAGCCCAGGCACTCCCGCTTGACGAGCTGCCGCCCTTGCCGGAGAACAGCGCGATACCGGAGCTGGAGCCAGACGCGGTGGGTGATAGCCTCAAGGTGAAGGCCATTACACCGTCCAGACTCATGCGTCAGAATTACAGTGATCGCGATTGGCGGGATTACCGATGGATGTATTGCCGCTTCACTGAGCGGGTTGACCGGCAGATCGGTGAGATCCTCGACGTTGTGAACGAAAAGGGCTTGGATGAGAATACCGTCATCATCTTTACTAGCGATCACGGCGACATGGATGGGAGTCATCGGGCCGCGTCCAAAAATGTTTTCTATGAGAACTCTTCTTCCGTCCCCTTTATCATGCAGTATAAGGGAACGATTCCTGGGGGGGTGACGAACGATACGAGTCTTGTCAGTACGGGTCTGGACTTGCTGCCCACGCTTTGTGAATTCGCCGGCATTGAAGCGCCCGATTACTTGCTTGGACGTTCGTTGAAGCAGGTGGCTACCGGTGGCGCAGATGATGCACGTCGTCCGTTTGTTGCATCGGAAAATAGAACCGGCCGGATGATCCGTTCGGATCGTTTCAAGTACTGCGTCTATAACGATGGGAAAATCAGAGAGTCCTTGGTTGACCTCAAGAAAGATCCGGGTGAGATGAAGAACGTGGCGATGAATCCTGAGTACAGAAAGGAGCTCAACGCTCATCGAGGACACTTACACGATTGGATCGAGGAATCTGATGATGAACATGCGAAGAGCTTTGCCATTTCACCGCAATGAGCGGACCTGTTGTAGGAGACGAAAATATGACCTGTAGGACATTTGGGACTCTTGTTTTTGCTGGGCACTCTGTTCACAACGATGTGGATGCCTTCATCCGGATCGCTGTTTCCAGAAGCACGGTCTACCCCTTTACTCAGCAATGACTTCACGACTTACAACTCTTTTGTTGGTCGGCGCGCTGCTTGTATCGACCGTTTCGGCTAAGCAGACCTTCGATGAGTCTAAGCTAGAGTATATTGACAACGGAACGATCAAGTTGGGGGTGAGTCGGGACCTTGGTGGTGCGATCACTTATATTTCCACGTCTAAGGGCGGAAAGAATATTGTTAATAACTGGGACTGGGGCCGACAGATTCAGATGTCGTTCTACGCTCTCCCGTCGCCTTACAGCGAGAACGGACAGACGCCAAAGAAACACTGGGAGCATCTTGGGTGGAACCCGATTCAGGCTGGTGACGACTATGGGAACGGGTCGAAAGTGACCGAATTCAGAAAGACGGATACAACCCTTTACGTGACGTGCATCCCCATGCAGTGGCCGCTGAATAATGTGCCCGGTGAGTGCACCTATCAGAGCAAGATCGAGCTTGTTGGGAATACGATCAAGGTGCACTGCAGGCTCAACAATGCTCGGTCTGACAAAACCAAATATATAGGAAAGCACCAGGAACTGCCTGCAGTCTATACCAACGGCGAGTATTACCGCCTGATGACCTACAAGGGGGCTAAGCCGTTTACCAACGATAAGGTGAGTCAGATTCCGAAAAAAACCGGCGGTGGGTTTCCGTGGACTTACTGGCTTGCGACCGAGAACTGGGCGGCGCTGGTGAACGATAAGGACTGGGGCCTGGGTATTTACAAGCCCAACAACTGCTTTTTCATCGGCGGATTCGCCGGCAAGGAAGGCAGTGGGGGTACACACGACTCTCCAACTGGTTACCTTGCGCCATTGCATACGGAGATCCTCGACCACAACATCACCTACGATTATAGCTATACGCTTATTCTCGGTAGCCTGAAAGAGATCCGTGCTCACGCGGTTACACAGGGTGAAGGTGCGAAGCCGCCAGACTGGCGCTTCGAGAAGGACCGTCAACACTGGCGCTATCAGGCGGCCGACAAGCAGGGCACGGATGCGGGGTGGCCGATCAAGGGATTCATACAACTTGATCTTTCGAAACCAGGCATGACAGCCGTAAGCCCGCCGACCTTATGGCAGGCTAAAGACGCTCCTGTTCTTTACATCAATGCCGCCTTTACGACTAAGCAAAAAAAGTCGATAGTCAGCTGGAGTTCCTATGCAAATGAAACTCATAATCCTGAGTTCAATGCTGAGAATCGAGTGTCCTTCGATATTGTCGGAGACGGAAGGTTTCGTACCTATAAAATTAAATTGGCGTCAGCCCCCACTTATAAGGGTGCACTCAACTATTTGATGTTAAAGCCAGTGTTGAAACCTGAAAAAGGCTCGTCTGTTAAGATAAAGCAGATCCGGCTGGGTAGATGATTTCTGACAATTGAATTTTGATGAAACTTAACCGTAAGGAAAGAAGTCCTATGAGACGCGCAGTTCAACTATTTACCGTGTTGATGATCGCTTTGGCTGTGACCTGCACGTCGTACGCAGCGGATAATCCTATGGAGAAAGTAGCTCCCCTTCTCAATAGCAAAAAGGAAAAGAAGACTGTAGCGTTTGCCGGGAAGCCTCCTGCAGGCCCCCGTTCGTTTGCGGCAATGCAGAAGAGCCTGGATCCGAGTAAAGTACTCACATACAAGACGATCAGACAGCGGAAGCTAAACCTGCACGTCTTCCATCCGGAAGGGTTCAAGGCCAGCGACCAGAGACCCGTATATGTGGTTTTCCACGGCGGCGCCTGGCGTAGCGGCACCCCTCGTCGATTCTACCCTTACGCCGCCAGCCTGGTGCCGGAGGGCTTTGTCGGGATCAGTGCGGAATACAGATTGACTGGCAGCAAGACAACGGTCTTTGACTGCGTCAAAGATGGCCGAGCGGCGATACGCTATATCCGTCGCCATGCCAAAGACCTGGGAGTAGATCCCAAGCGGATAACGGTTGGTGGTGGTTCAGCCGGTGGACACGTGGCTCTGGGAACGGCGCTTTTCGATACCGTCGAGCACGCTGACGAAGACCTCACAGTTTCTTGCAAGCCCAATGCTTTGGTCCTTCTCTTCTCTGTACTCGACACTTCTCCTGAAGGATTCGGCAACAAGGTGATCGGTGCCGACTGGCGTGATATTTCGCCGCTACACCAAATTCGTCCCAAGATGCCGCCCACGTTGATCTTCCACGGCGACAAGGACAGTGTCGCTCCCTATCCTACGCTTATGGCGTTCTACAAGAAGATGCAGGACAGCAGAAATGTCTGCGAGCTGGTGCTTGAGCCCGGAGGGGTGCATGGCCATATCAACAACGATATGAATCTGTTCGACGACGCGGCCAGGCAAACCAGCGCCTTCCTCTCGAGGCAGCAGTTAGTCCTGTCTACACCACAAAAGGGAACGAAGGCGGCTTTGCTCCCCAAGGTTTTGATCTTTGGAGATTCGATTTCCGGTGGCTATAGCAATCACCTGAAGAAGTTACTGGACGGCAAGGCAGCGGTCACCAAACTTGGCGCTGTGGCAGGCTACAGAATCCAGACGGAAACCGTCTGGCATTCGCGCGGATCGTCAAAGAATCTGATGGTTGGCAGCGCCAAGGCCTTCATTGCGGATTTCGAGCGTATTGAAAGACATCTCTCAGAAAACAAATATGATGTGATTCATTTCAACTTTGGGTTGAACGACCTCTTTCGCGGCAGGAAGGGGACATGGCACAATCCTGTGGATCAATACGCGAAAGATCTGGAGAAGATCGTTACATTGTTGAAGAAATATGGAGCTAAAGTCATCTGGGCCACTACCACTCCCATACCAGACTATGATGACGCACGACCAAAGGGCGAAGAGCTCATCTACAATGCTGCGGCCGAAAAGGTGATGAAGAAACACAACATTCCTATCAACGATCTACACAGTGTTGTTACTGGGTGGGATGGCTACACCGAATGGAGAAAGGGCGATGATGTTCATTTTAACGGAGCTGTTTGCAAAATGCTTGCTGAGCAGGTTGCCGAGGCAGTAGGGCATCAGTTAGAGGCGTCCGAAGTTACGGTGAGTGAGTGATGAATCGGAGTTTCATGAAGAATTGTCAGAAGAATCATAAAATCAGTGTGGGGCTCATGTTGATCATGCTCACGGCCTTCGTGTGCGTATGGCCGGAGTTATCTGTCTATGGTGCGGAGCAGCAAGGCTGGATGGCGCTTGAGGACACTAATAGAAAGGATCCGCGGTTTGTCGAGAAGGTTGAGGCTCAGCTCGATCTGGTTTACGCCAAAAATGGTGATCGGGAAATGCTGTTGAACCTGTATCATCCCAAGGGACAAAAAGACAAACTTCCTGCCATTGTGTGTTTGCATGGCGGCGGCTGGGCCAAAGGCAAGCGCATGCATGCCGCACATTTTGCCCAGGCCTTAGCCGCGCGCGGATTTGTGGCCGTGTCGATTGATTACCGCTTATCCGGGGAAGCGCCATTCCCCGCGCAGATTGAAGATGCCAAAGCGGCCGTTCGGTGGCTGCGTGCCAATGCTAAAAAATGGAAGATCGACCCAGATGCGATTGGCGCGACGGGATCCTCGGCGGGCGGTCATCTCGCGGCGCTTATGGCGACCTCCGGAGGAGTCAAAGAGCTGGAGGGCAAAGGTGGAAACCCCGAGTTTTCCAGCAGCATTCAAGCGGCTGCGCCCATGTGCGCACAGACCGATCTGATGGTGGAAAGGATCAAAGTCAAATCTGCTGCTCCCAAATCTATCTTTAGACCC
>CAXMRT010000134.1:0-3859 GCA_964196025.1 uncultured Gemmatimonadales bacterium
ATAAACAGTAGTCCATGTGTGAACAGGGGGGCTCTGCGGCTTTCTTACTAAATGGTAAAGCGGCCGGCGCTGCTGGTCGCTCCACGCCATCCACGCTTTGTAGGTGTCTATTTTGTAGCGCCAGGTAATATCCGGGTGGAGCCTAGCTTCTGAGGCTGGGATCGGTGGGTCTGCCGTATCGCGCATACATAAGTACGGAAATTGATCTTCGGAAAAGTTCAGAACCATCGCATTTTTAGGGGTGTTCTTTCTTAACCAATTGCCGGCCAACTGAATGGCTGGGTCGGAACTTATCGTCAGCTCAGGGTCGGCGATTGCCGTGAGTTGACGAAAATGGACGGCACCCAAGACGATGGCGATAAGAGTGGCCCCGATGTTAAACACTTTGGCATAGCGTTTCCAGACGGTGGTCAATGTGACTGCGCCTGCGAGAATGCACAGTGGGTATCCAAGGTTAGTGATCATTCGAGCGGGCGTTAGCGCAGTATAAAAGTGGCTTCCTTCTGAGTGCCAGTAAACGCATCCTCTGTAGACGTATTCGAGTGAGACGAATGCGAGGATGAGTGCGGTTGCCCAGGAGAGAATGAGGAAGGCACGCGTATGACGAGCATATTTTGGGAGGATGCAGATGCCGACAACCGCCAAGATTACGACAATTGGACTGAGGCCTATGAGGCGGTCCCAGATAAGAAGAGGTGCTTCATGAAACTCAAAAATACTGCTATGGCCAATTTGGTTGATTTGTCGAGACAAGTAGAGTCCGAGCAGGGGGCTTGAGATGACGATTCCCAGGAGGCTGCTGTGTAGAATATCCCGCCGCAGAGACTTGTCTGAAAGGGTGAGCCACGCGAAGCCTAGAGATAGTGCCGCTACAATTATCGTATAATGGTGAACCATTACGATGGCGGTCATGAGAACGGCACTTGTTGCCAATCGATACTGCCGACGTCTTGTGTGGTGCTCGTCTACGTCGTCATTCTGTTGTTCGACTAAAAGCCCCATGATCGTGAGTAAAAAGAGCATTCCGGCGCTATTTGGGATGCCGCCCCAGGTTATGTAGCCCAGAGCGCCGCCACCGACAAGAAACGCGTAGCACGCGGCGGCTATTAACGATGCAGGGGCGTGTCTATAGACGGCCTTTGTTAGGCTAAGTATGGTGCCGGTTGTCAGCAGAGCAAAAAAAGAGATGAGAGAGACGCCGCCGGTATGTACAGGCAGGCGGGCATGATCCGCAATGAAGGTCGCAAGTGTATGGGTGCCGAGGGGGTACACGACTGGGATGTTTGCATACGGTTGCCAGGTTTCAGGAAGCTTGTCGGTGGTGAGTATGTGCTGACTAAGAATGTTGTGGAAGCGGGCATCATTGAGGCCGAGCACGGAGGTATCTCCTAGGAGAGGGACGATTTGAAGAATGAGTGCTCCTAGGATGATGAGTGTGCCCCATGCGTATTCTTTGCGGAGAGGGATGATCCAGCGCATGATGCGGCGCTGACGTTGATACACGCATAGCGCCATCATTATTAGGGTCAGGGCGATATGAATTTGGCGATAGAAGTCGTAGCTGAAACGTGCGAATTGGGGGGCGATCACGCAGAACAATGCAGTGCCGAGTACCACGCTGCGGAGGGCATGTGAAGGGGTTCTGCGATTGCTTGGATAGAGGCCGGGCATCATCAGTGCCAGCAGCGCGTAAGGAATGATGGCGTAGGAGAATGCCGCGCTGATACTGATGAATTGATGGATGGTCATGGGGAGGGTGACGTCTGTTCCGTGGATTCGATCCGTTGTTTGAGTTGCATGAGAGTGTTAAAGGCTTCTTGATCGTTTGGATAGAGTCTAAACCTTTCTTGCAGCCATCGGTGCGCTTGGTCCCAGTCTTCGTTTTTCCAGGCCACCACTGTCAGGTTTTTGAGTGCGTTGATATTGCGCGAGTCAATAGCGAGGGCCTCCTTGGCCGCCTCTGCGGATTCATCATAGCGTTCCATCGCTAGAAGTATGACACTAAGATTGGCCCATCTGTAGGCAATCGACGGGTCGCGTCTTAGAGACTCTCGCAGCCAGCTGACGGCTTGAGTAGAGTCGTTGTCGCCTTGACTGATTTGAGAGAGGTCGTCAGCTGCGTCTGGGTCGAGTGGGTCTAACTCTAGCGCGCGATGTAGCATCAACACTCCTCTGTCCTTTGCACCGGTGGCGTACAGCGAGACCCCCAAATTCCGTAAGAGCGTGGAGGAATTTGAGCCTGCGACAGCAGGTCTGTCGAGGAGCAGTCGTGTCTCACGGTGGCGCTTGTTTTCGAGATGATGATTACTTAGCAGGACGAGAGCATGGACGTTGTCAGGGGCCACCTTGTGGGCGCTGGTATAGAGAGTGTTGTCGTTTTCCCAGTCCCTGTTTCGTTGAATGGTCGTTGTCATCAGTAGGGTCAAAATGAGAGCCGCGCAGACTTTGAGAAAGCGCGCACGGGAAAGCGTGTTGCCGTAGGAGGTATAGAGTTGGGATAGACAGATTCCTGCGATCAGACAAAAGCCGACCATCGGCAGATAGATGAAGCGTTCGGCCAATAATTGCATTGTGGGAACAACGTTTGATACGGGACCCAGATTGAGAAAGAACCAAAGTATGCCTAAGGTGATTAGGGGTGCGCGTTTCTTGTTGATGATTGCGAGGATGAATAGGGCTGTGAGAATCGTGGCGGAAATAAGGAAGCTCGCGCTCACAATCGACGTGGTGACCGGGAAGTGTCCGTAATCAATGGTGAGGTCGTTAGGGGCGAGAGCCAGTTGAAGGTAGTAGACTAAGACGTGGCACATAGTGAGCCATGTGCTCGTTCGATCGCCCGTAAACCAATCCGCCTGCTGTACGTTTCCGAGGACATGGGTTCGAAGAAGAAAGTAGGTGACAGATAGGGCAACTCCGACGGATAACAGTCGGATGGCACGACGGCGAGCGTCGGGATAGCACTCCGGCGCAAATAACCACAGTATGATCCCGCAAGTGGGGATGAGGGCGAGTGCCGCTTCTTTTGACAGAAGGGCTAGAGAAACGGTCGTGCAGAACCAAAGGGCGGTTCCTTTTTTGGATGATGAAAAGAGGCTGGCATGAAACGTGAGAACCGCCAGTAGGAAAAATGCTGTGGAGAGCAAGTCGTCTCGACCTTTGATCCAGCCGACTGCCTCCGTGAGAACTGGATGTGTTGCAAAAATAAGGGCGCCAATGAGAGCTGCTCTGGCCTGACGGGAGAGTCGGTGGATCACTAACAGTACCAAGCATGAGTTGAATAGGTGTAGGAGGAGGTTTGTGGTATGGAATACACTCGGACTCAGCTTGCCGATCGAATAATCGAGTGTGTAGCTTAGATTGCGTATAGGACGCCAGATCTCCCAGTTCAGTCCGCCTAAATAACGGTCGGGGTGAGTAAAGTGCTCCCACCCATGAGACCATGATCGAATACCTTCGTTCTGAACGACGAAATACCGGTCGTCGTAGACAAATCCGTTCGTGAGCGTATTTCCATAACTAATCATGACTGCGCAGCAGATGATCAGATAGAACCACTTGGATAATGACTGTGGATGTTGTTGGGTCATGGAAAAACTGGATGCTCCACCGGCTGGGGTAGGGTGATGGCGTGGGTAGTGAGTGTGTCGATTAGTGTAGAGTGGATGCGGGTCTTTAGGAACAGCGCGCATAGCTCGTCTTCATATCCGAGGGTCCAACCAGGCTCCGTAAGCATGAGCATGTAGGCGATGCGGTTTTTGTCGCGATTGAGGAGTACAATATCGGTGGGGTAGTTGTCGATTGCATGTCGCCAGTTCGCAGACATAGCCTCGAAGGCGAAGTAGTCTTCGATCTCAGGGAG
>CAXMRT010000135.1:0-4052 GCA_964196025.1 uncultured Gemmatimonadales bacterium
CTCGCGCAGGCAAAATCTTCATAGCAGTAATATGGTTTACCACGAAGGAAATCGATTTGGCATAGATCATCGTCACTCGACTAAACTCACCATCCATCGTTTTCTGAACCAAAAAGTCTTTCAAGTCACGCGTGTGATCAACCAAGGCACTACTGTCCACACCCGGCAAGGCAATGCACTCCCGCCCGATATCCTTCAAGGCCGCGGCCCCGCGACTACCTAGAGCAATAAATATGGCGTCATCGGCATCTGGCTGCATCAATGCCTCATGCACAACCTTATTGTTGATACCCCCGCTAAACCCCTCATCAGACGTCACCAACACAATCGCCGGCCGACCCGCCCCGACATGTAGAAAAGGATGATCAATATTCGAAAAGTTCAATACCGCGAAAAAACTGTTAAACGACGACTTGAACTTGTCGAAACGTCGTTTTTCGCCTTCCAGACGCCAGTACTCCCCCATGGCCAGTTCCTTCAACACGCCCAAGATATCGGTCAAGTGCTGGTTGAACTCAATCGAACTCTTCAGGTCGCCAAGTGTGCCACTCATTCTTCGTCAACCTTCATGCCCGCGTCTTCCAGATAGGCGTCTAGGGCTGATTCAAGATCCTCTTTCAAGGAATCCTCTAGCCATGACGGATCCTGTAGACGCTTGACCATCTCCGGATCATGGGTGACACAGAACGGCAGGATCTTCGCCATAAATTGTATCAGCTGTTCCTGCGTGAAAAAATCCAACTTCCCTTCCCACAACGAGTACAGGACAAGGATAAAGGCATCCGTATCAAACGGCGTGTACTTATCTTGTATGAACATCCAGTCCATAATTTGGCCACGCTGCAAGCGCTTCTTGCCTTCATCAGAAATATCGGCTTTCAACTTGGTCGCACGCACCAACTCTTTGTATTGGATATACGCCAGCCGAAGTTTCGACGAAAGCTTCGACATCGCCTTGCACTGAACCTTGTGACCGATACGCGACACAGACAAGCCCATATCGATCGCCGGCAGAAAGCCTTCGTTGTAGAGACCTGCATTCAGATAAACCTGTCCATCCGTAATAGAAATCACGTTCGACGGAACGTAGCCCGTCACGTCGCCCATGATCGTATCGACCAGCGGAAAGTACGTCTGCGAGCCACCACCCAGCTTTTCACTCAAGCGGCCGGCACGTTCGAGCAAGCGGGAATGCAAATAGAAGATATCACCCGGATAAGCCTCACGACCCGGAGAGCGCTCCAAAAGAAGCGACAATTCGCGATAACACCAAGCGTGCTTGCTTAAGTCATCAAACACGATAAACACGTCTCTTCCGCGCTCCATAAAGTAATCGCCCAACGACGCGGCAGTGTAAGGGGCCAGATATTGCTCACCCTGAGAGGCCGACGCGAGAGCTTGCACAATAATCGTGTAGTCAAACGTGTTGTTACGACGAAACACATCCACCACCGCTTCCAGCGCGGAGCTCAACTTCCCGATACAGCAGTAAATGCAGATGATGTCTTTACCTGCCTGATTCAGGATCGTATCCATTCCGATGGTGGTCTTGCCAGTCATCCGGTCACCGATCACCAGTTCCCGCTGCCCTTTCCCAATCGGAATAGACCCATCAATCATGCGAATGCCCGTTTCGAGCACCTCGGTCAGGGGTTGACGGTCCAGCACCCCCGGCGCCTCACGAAAACAGGCCACTCGGTCATCCTCTGGGATTGGCCCTTGCCCATCAAGCGGTTCACACAAAGCATTGACCACACGCCCCACAAAGCTCTCGCCCACCGGAACGGTAAACGGTTCAAAACCAGCCGTCACTTTTTCACCAATCTGAATCTGATCGCCGGCAGTCAGCAGTAGAATCTGAACTTCCTTATCCGTGAAGCCCATGACAAGTCCGCTAGCGCCACTCTCAAACGACACCACTTGTCCGTTCAAACAGTGAGGAATGCCATCGGCAATAACGATCGTTTTACGAATCTGGCGAACAGTTCCGGTTTCGGACACCGAAATTCGACTAGGCCGCGAAGGAGTGTCTGCAGCGGGCGGCACGTCTGCCTCTGGAGCGACAGGATCCATTTAGGCCGAGTCGCTTTCGCTCAAGTCTCTTAGACGAGCTACCAAGCTACCATCCAACACAAACGGCCCCACGGTCACCACCACACCCGCGATCAGGGATGGGTCAACCGTTTCATCGAACGACACCGTCGTTCCCGATTTGGACGCCAGCGCCGCAATCAAGGCATCACGACTGGCGACGGACATCGGCAGAGCCGACGTCAAGACCCCGTGATCTTGCTCCAGCTGAACGTCCCGTTCATCCGTCGTCGACAAATCCTCCATCACCTCTGTGATAAACGCATCATTAAGAGCCGTCTGCACGCCCTTGCTCATCACGCCATTAATCAACTCGAGCGAACGGGCAGAGATCGTATCCGAAAACTCTGCGATAATATCTTCCCGAATTTTGTCCTTACCGTTGATGGCTGACTGAATAATTCGGTCACTCTCCGCGCGAGCCTCAATCGTCAACTCCTTTGCGCGAGCTTCGCCTTCCTCAATTTTATCGATCGACAGTCGACGCGCCTCTTCCGACGCTTCCGACATGCGCACCTGATAGTCCTGATCGGCTCTCGATAATTTCGCGCGTAGTCGCTCCTGCTCATTCGCCGTTTCGGCATTCATCCGCTTCAAACGTTTGATTTCCTTGGTCGTTTCCGCATAGAGCAAACGGTAGAGCCCGATGATCACCACAATAAAAAAGATGATCTGTATACCGATAAAGAGAAGAATTTCTTGTAGAGACATATCTATGCTTTCCCGAACAGCTGTAACAAGACCAGAAAGGCGATGATCGCAATCGCGACCGCGAACATGATCGAGATGATCATGGCCTGTAGAATTTTGGGTGCCGCCGAGGGGTTACGCCCCAAGGCTTGGATAGTGGAATAGCCGATCGCCGCGATCACGCCCGAGGGCCCAAGGATCGTCACGATCATCACAAGAATTACCCACCCGCTACCAACCACTTAACGTTCCTCCACAAGAGCCGTAAACCCGGTATCCGTAAAATTCATTACACCACCTCGAATCGGAATCTTCACGTCCTGATCAATCACAATGTTTCCTTCAATGAGTAAACTGATCACCGATCGATGCAGCTCCAACACCTCGAATTCGCCTTCATCACCGGGAACCCGCACACTAAGCGCCTCACCCTCAAAAAGCGATCGACCAGGAGTCAAAATCGTTACGTCAAACATATGATACTTACCCTATTGTGTCCATGAGAACCTCTGGCGGCGAGGCCGATGAATCAAGTCCGAGAAATCTGTCCGAACCCGCCATTCTAGTCCTCTCGCTTGCTCTGCCCCATCCAACGAACCAGCGCAACCACTCCAACAAATCCCAAAAATCCGATAATCCCATAAATCACGGCGAGCAAGGTCTCGAGGCTCACAGACTTTGTCGTGAACGACCCCACCGGCTTAGACTGCGGCGACGGAGCGGTTTCTGGGTTCATCATCTCATCCAAGCGATTGAGTTTTTTCTCAACCTCCACATAGCGCTCGGAAAGTCCACGGAAGTAAGCGATATAGGCGCTATTCAGATCCTCTGGCCTGGACTCATCGCCCATCACGGCCAATGACTCGGTAATGACTTCTGCTAAATCCTGAACAGCCACATTTTCGCCGGCATAGGCCAAGGCATGTAAGTTCGTCGCTCGTCCTACGAGGCCCTCAACATAAGCATCGCTCAAGGACCAACGATTGCGAACCTGTACCTCGAAGCTCTTGGTCTCACCCGCTTCAAGAGGAATGCCGTTCATGTACAAGAACATTCGACCGGTCGTATCGTCACGCCCCATCTTCAAACCAGCGGCATCGAGTATATCGTCTTCGCCAATTTCCGCGGGCATCTCTGCGTGAACGTTCTCGGTACGCTTGAGTGCGGAGGGATTCTTAATGACCAAACGCATGACCGCCGCCGGAGAACCGTCACTCGGAACGGCGCGTCGATCCTTATCGGCGATCGGCTTCATCGAGACACCAATGATT
>CAXMRT010000136.1:0-11129 GCA_964196025.1 uncultured Gemmatimonadales bacterium
CTGCGCACCTTGTATCTGCACACTATGTCGAGCCTTATCAAAACTGTGTTTCCCCATCAGCAAACCACTCAAGCCGTATTTGCGGGACACCTTGAAAATGTTATGCAGCATGGGTCTACGCAAATCCGCGTCTATCAGCAATTCCCGCTTGCCCCCTAAGGCCATCGACAGCGCGATGTTCGATGCCGTCGTGGTCTTGCCATCTCCAGCCTCACCTGAGGTCACGACAATCACCTTGCGCTTATCGGCAGCCATAGCAAACTGCAGGCTTGTCCTAATATTCCGATACGCCTCCACCGCTGACGACTGAGGTTCGCGCACGACGATACAACCCACATGACTCGGCACCGCTTCCTCTCCCGTAACACCTACCGCGGGAACGAAACCCAGCACTGGCGCCTTCAGACGTGCACGAAGGTCTTCTGGGGTCTTTATCCGGTTATTCAGCCTCTCAAGAGCAAGCGGTATCGCCAAAGCCATCAACATGGCCAGCACCAGCGCCTCCGCTAGGTCATTCATTTTCTGAGGGCGAATCGGCGATTTGGGCATGGACGCATACTCTATAATCTGCACGTTAGTACGGTCATATTTAGAGGATAGATCGATCTCACGCATGCGCTTGGCAAGCACATCTAGCAACGTTTGATGCCGCTGGGTGGTGTTTTTTAATCGAGCAAACGTGGCCGAGCTTTTGGCCAGCTTGACAGCGACCGCGTCCTCTTCATCATAACGAGTCTGGAGCGAGGCCCGCTGCGCCAACAACATCTCCAAACGAACGTCCAACCCGTTGCGCACTTCTGCCAATTCTCGATCAAATTCCGACTTCAAGGATATCAGTGTCTCTACACTCCGAATAAAGCTTGGGTGCTCAGCCCCGTAGATCGACGCTAATGACAGGTGGAGTTGTCGCGCAGACATCAACTGGGCTCGGAGCGTAGACAACGTTTCGCTCGCCTTTACGATTTCCAAGCCAAACAACTCGGCGCTA
Organism: uncultured Gemmatimonadales bacterium; assembly: GCA_964196025.1. Lineage (GTDB taxonomy): Bacteria > Verrucomicrobiota > Kiritimatiellia > CAXMRT01 > CAXMRT01 > CAXMRT01. Next base: position 989 of record CAXMRT010000136.1, read on the forward strand.
TCATCGCCATCAGCTTGCTCGAGCGCCGCGTTCATCACCAACAACGATGCCCGCGCTTCTATCTCTTTCAAACGAGTCTCTGTCAATTCACGATTCAGGGCGTCCAAACGATACAAAACCGGAGGGGTCGTATCTGATGTGCCGAACGACGCACTTCCCATGACTTCTCGAAACTTCTCAAGTTCCCGCAGCGCCGTTTTCAAGGATGCTTCTTCCGCATCCCGCTGCTCTTTCAAGTAGGAAAAGGTGTCTCGCCCCAGGTTCTGCCTTCGCCTCAAATGAAAATCTGCATAGGCTTCTGCCACCGAATTTGCCACCAAGCGCGCAACACGTGCATCCTGACTTTCCGCCATCACTTTGATGAAGTGCGTCTCCGCCTCACTCTGGACCAACACCATCCCTCGCAACTGCTCCCATGGTTCCAGCGGTGTCGCTGGAGCAACTCCTAACAAGGCATCGAAGCTCTCGCGAAGCGTCGAGCCCGCCCCCTCGCTCTCACGTGCGTCCGGATGAGTTGCAAACATCTCTGCAATTCCTGGTCTTTCCAAGGCGATTTTCAAAACGGCTTCGCTGGTGACCAGCTTCACTTGGGTATTGTGAAACTCGCGCCCCCACCCTGCGACTGGTTGTAGTCCGTCCCCGGTGCTCAACGCCCGTGGGCTCTGTTTTTCAACCAATACCTGAACGTCAGCGCGATAAATATTCGGACTACGCGCAATTCGAAGAACACCTATAGAGAAAAGGCCAACAAATACCGCGACAGCCACCCATACACGGCGCATGATGATACTCATCACGTGCCGAAAGGTACGCTTTACATCTGCCACTCCGATTGACTGCTCCATTATAACCCCTGCTTGTTCGGCTGTGCGCCGCACACTTTGACTAGAAACGTGGATTAGCCGCCCCGTCCTAGTCGTCAAACCCGATACCGTCAGCCCGAATAAACTACAGCTGAATTCCACCTAAATATAGGCTAAATAGCGGGTTATGTCAAATAATCGGCCATATGGTGCTTTTTTACCCGTATATCGATGTTTCCCGCATCAAATACCTCTACTAAAGGTCCTATTGCGGCCATTGACATCCTCTCGCTAACGGATAATAGTGGTCACATCATGGAAACCATCTGCGAGGCCTCAACAACCCTTTTAACCGAAGACCTTTTGCGGGGAAATATCAATGTGCGACTCCGGGTCACAGGCTCCAGCATGCAGCCCTTCATAAGAAGTAACGATGTTTTAACCATCATCCCACTCTCCGATCGTCAGCTCTCCTCGATGGATATCATCGCCTACCGATCTAAGCACTCATTAATCATTCATCGATTCGTTCGCGAAACGGACACGCACCTCATTACTACTGGCGACAACTACACCAATGAAGTCGCTCACATCCAAAAAGATCAGTTGCTAGGAAAGGTGACTCACCGTCAACGCGGCACCCGTATCACTCGACTCACTAGCGTCTACCAGAAGGGCCTAGCAAAACTCTGGCTCTCAGCACGGCCTCTGCGCCGCCGAGCGCAGCACGCGCTCACGAAACAGATCGCCTAAATCATCCGCCCGTGGGAAGTTTAGAAGACCCGCCGGAACACGCTCCAACACGTCGGCACAGGTCGCCAAACAGTCACTCATCCGCTCCCGGTCATACCAGGGGATCGACGCCACTGGGGCGAGCCGCGCCAACATATCCACTCCCTGAAGAGGCACCACACCCAATGAGTCAGCCTGCTCCAAAAATAGAATTTGATCAACCGGAACTCCGCCAACCGTTGCAAAACCACCTTCACCCGGCCATGGCGTCCCGTAGGCCATGACGCGATCACCCTCGACTCGCAAAACCACCCGATCATCCGACATCACCGTCATAGCGGAGTCCCCTACCAACGATCTACAAATTGTCGATTTCCCTGCACCCGATACGCCCGGCATGACTGTGGCCAATCCGTCATGCACGACACACGCCGCATGCAACAACACGCCACCTCGAGCCGCCAAGTGCTGCACCACCAATATCTGGTCAAGTGGATAGCGCATCGGATCCACGTCTTCAGTAACCCACACATCCACATCAGCCCCGTTCGCACTGACGTCCGCCACCCATAACGGGGCCAAACCCTTCTGTCCTGAATCAGGACGACGAATGATCCGCCGTCCGCCACCCTGAATCTCGAACATTTCCCAGCAGGGACGCGCATCAAACACCCGTACCCCTGATTCGGCCAAACCCTCACCACACTCATACCGTACGCGAACGCGATAGTCACAACTGCTGGGGTCAACACGCGTATCTCGGTCAATAAACGGAAAGTAAAAAGGCGGGTCGGAGATCGGAAGGTCTGCCGGAATATCTACATAAAAGCTCACGCCCGCGATCGCAAGGCAATAAGACGACGTCAGCGGTGGCGCTTTAGGATCCGCCATCGAAAGTCGGCGTAGGCACGTCACACACCCCACCCAGTTTACACCCGCCGGCAAGAGTTTCATCCGCCGTGAGTTCTATTTTTCGCAAAGTCGGCTTCACCCACCGTTTGCGACCTTTTGGCTCCGACTCTGATGATGACTTATCCATGCACTGACTCCTCGTTTTGTATCGCTGCTATGATAGAAGCTCGCCTGTGACGAGTCAAGTCGCGCACATACTGCGACTCCACCTCCTCATCACCCGTCTCTAAATGATTAAAGGCGGGACAATGATTACACGCCCCGCGACTGTCACCTGTCATACACGATTCCTCAGCCTTCTTTTTCTGACGAATCTTAACCAAATCAGAGTCCCACCGCTCTCGAAACGACGACCCTTCCAGCGCATAACGCTCGTGGGTAGTCATCAAACACGGCGACACCTGCCCCCTCGGATCAATATAATAACTCGTCTGGCCCGCCTGACACTCATACAGGGCATCCGATTCCGGTGAAGACTGGATCCGTTTATAACGCGCCACCCACGTGTCCTTCTGGCCAGGCGTTTCCATTTCTGCTCGTATCAAATCCTCGGCACTCACCCGCAAATCGATCGGATCCGTGTCTCCCTCCTGCGCCAAACAAGGGAAGATCGCACCATCGAATCGGAACGAGACACCGAAGTCATCAGCAATGGCATTCATCTCACGCAATTCGTGCTGATTCACAGTCATCAATACCGTTTTTAGCTCAACCCGTACATCCGCCTTAAGCAGCTTTCGAATACCTGCCATTGCCCGAGCGAACGAGCCCTTAATCCGCGTCACCCGCTCATACACCTCAGGCGTTGCGCCATAGATGCTAACCTCAACCCGACGCGGCGGATACTCGCGAAAGACTGCTAACACCTGATCCGTCACAAGGATCGCGTCGCAGTAGACAGAAATCAGCAAGCCTTTCGCACACGCATAACGGTAAATCTCGATGAAGTCTTTGCGCATCATCGGATCCCCGCCGGTGATCGTAAGGAACAAGGTCCCCGCTGCAACCAAGTCATCGATCAGCTCACACACGGCCTCCGTACTCAGTTCCCCCGCGGCCTGACGATGCTGCTCTTCTTGATCCCCCAAGTAACAATGAACGCACTTCAAGTTGCAGCGACTCGTCAGCTCCAACATGCCGCGCAAAGGGACGCGCTCCTGCGTCATTCGATCACGAAATATCGCACCCCATTGAGGGTCGCTACCACAGCAAAACTCAGCCATCTGCGCCCCCAGTGATAACCGCCAAGTCCGCGTCTAGAAGCTCTCGAAAAAACGCACGACAATCCGCTTCAGCCGCATCTCTATCGACCTCATACGTCCCGCAGAGTTCCTCAATAATAGTCTCGATGGATCGCACTCCATCGAGACGCTGCCAAATGTCGCCTCCCACCGGACTCAAGGAAAAGATGCTTTGCAAATCAGCCAAGCGCCCCTTGACAGGTACCACCAAGGCCTCACCCGCAATATCGCGATACACGGCGCCATCTGCATGCCGTAATACAAGGTTTTGATCAACATTCACTACACACAAGCCTCAGGATATGACTATCTATCACGGACAGCTAATCGGAAAAATAATCTCGGCGTCGCACCTGTGACACGAACTCGGAACGTTACCGTCTCCGTCTCTCGCCCTGCATCCGCCACTACCGACACAAACTCCACATATCCCGGGTTGCTCACCCAGGTTTTCAAGTTCTGCGACGCCTGAATCTGATACTCCACATCTCCCGCTGAACGGCGACGAGGAAAGGACAACACAAGGAACCGATCCTTTTTATCGCCCTCAAGTTCCGTTCGAGACCACACCCGATCCGCTTCACGTCGATGCGGATTCCGCCCCAAGGCGTACTCCATCAAATCCGATACCCCATCGCCGTCACCATCATAATGCTGCACCGACCCACTCATCAACTGTCGTTCGGCCGGCGTATAACGCCCTTTGCGCCACCCTTCAAACCCGGTCCCCGAAGACGCCTCATACCCCGCGTCAGCTCCCGCCAACAACAATGCCGGATCACCCATCAGGTTATACAGTCGTGGCAACACTTTCGAAGGAGAACGCCGTGAGTAATGCGCGAGAGCCGCAGAGAATACATCCCCCAACACACCTACACCATCTTCATATCTCGCTCGGTAAAATCCTTCGCCCACCAACGCCGATGCATAGTTCATTGTCATGCCCGATGCCGCAATTACCGCGATCGCTCCGCCGCCCTCTTTCAACACGAGCTCTTCTCCGAGTGAATCATAAGCCGGCATTTCAAATCGCCCGACGACACAACTCAATGCTGTCAACACAGGTAATGTGGTTTGATTGGTCATCCCAGCGACATCACCCGTCACCAACAATCCTTCGTTCGCCAATCGATTCGGAGCACCGTGACCCAAATAGTTTACAAACACCGCGCCCGAGCCCCACGCTGCCAATAAGTCCGATCTCGCTTGCGTCGTCCCGAGCAGACCCAAATCAATATCGACACCGGCTTCAGGGAAAGGCACGCCCGCCTTGAGCGCGCTCACGGCACCTGGGAAGTTCCCGCCGTCATCTCGATTATCGGCCACGGTCACCACGCGGCGCGTCCAGTCCTCCTGTGGATGCGACTCGTAGCCCTTGATTTTCTCGATCATCATTCCAAGCTCAGACGCTCCAACAACCGGTAGCCGGCCAATCGCCATTTCTGGCACACCATCTTCATCAAAGTCCACATAGCTGCCGTCAGAAGCGAACAGCCCCGCCGGCGTTGACACCATCATCGGCGGAACAAGGTTATCACCGACTCCTCCCAAATCTCGGTAGTCGTAGGTACCCCCACCCGCAAGCAACACATAACGCGGTCCGACCGACCACTGATCATGCGCGTACTCAAGGAAGGTTCGAATGGCTCGCGGATGACGATTACCATTGCCGAACTGATCATAAAGTTCACTCATCGTGACAACAATCGAACGCAAGCCTTTCGCTTCTCGGTATGCCGCGAGTGTCTGAGCCTCATCAAACAAGTCAGAGACGGTGATGATCACATACTCATACGCATTCGTTCGATCTTTCAAATGTGAGTCCGGCACCAAACGTATATCCTCAATGGCCGTGACCCCAAAGGCATCCGCCGCTATGTACCGAGCCCCCGCAGTCAGTCCATCAAACCGAACGCCCACAGTCTCCCCAGTCATGTGCTCGCTGAACCCACTCAAACTCAAAGGCGCCGCCGGATCCGTTACATCCCACACGTTCACAGTATTCGTGACAAACCCGCCAACATCCACCGATCCTGCGCGCTCCGCACTGAAGGTCAACGCACCCTCCTGCGCCTGATACAAGCGATGGTCCCTCAAGATAATTCGATTCATATACACATAGCTATACGACACACCGGCATCCCGGATAGCCACCATCTCCAGCCGGTTCGAGACCGCTTGTATCGATGCAGAATTCACCACCGCCTGTACCCGCTTCTCAACGCGTCCATCCCACCGAACCTCTGCAATCGGTTCCCCGTTGAGCCTCAGCACAATATGATGCTCGTCTGTCACGCCAATAGCAGTCGCGCCATGCAGAACAATCTCTATCGAGGCAGCTTGTGCTGGGTCATGGCCCGGCACATCGAACATGAACTCACGGGTACCTATAGTCGGATGCCCTGCCGCTGCGTAATCCCAGAACCAGTAATCTTCTTCAACGCTCGAGACTGCTCCCACATTCGCATACTGATCCTCTTCGAACACCCGCTCGGTCGCAAAACTCGCACCGACCGCATTCGCCCCGGAATCACTCACAAGACGAGTCGACACTTCTGAGCCTTTTTCGAAATCCACCCACAGCACCGTACTCGTTGCGTAGAGCGAGCCAGGGTTCTGAGCATAGAACATCAAACCACCCCCGTCCGAGTCGGACTCATAAGGAATTTCTCGATCCCCCGCACCTATGCGAACCTTGCCCTGCTGGATCTGCTGCACCACACCACCGGGCTCCAAGCGCAGGGTCGCAGCAAGAACGTCTGCGTTCAAACGATACAAACCATCATGATTAACAACCATTAGACCACGGGTGTTAGAGGGAATGCTTCCACCGTTCCCAGCGCCCATGATCCCCTTCGCGTTCAAGCGCTTCGTGACCAGTCGTTTCCGGCGAGCAGCTTTCTCGATCCGCTCTCCTTGAGCCCGTTCTAGACGCGCCTCCTGTTCGTGACTCTGAACAGCGGCTTTTGCGCTGTAGCGCCCCTTCAGCAGATTAATCCCGGCACTCTCCCCATCCCCGACCCGAACACGATACGGTCCATGCAGCCGTCGACCACCCGTCACCTCACGCTCCTCAAGCAAGTAGTCGTACCGCTGCCCAGCTTGCGCGGAGTCATCAACGAATTGATAAGCTCCACCCTGAGGCGAGTTGAAAAGTCCCGGCAACAACTCCGCGTTCAATGGTGTGAATTCCGCCTCCCAATTCTGACGCCGGAAAAGATTGAAGCCCACGGTACCGATCTCCGATGCGGTGTGCCATACCACAACAGCTGTTTGCCCCACCATCGCCACGTCAAACCCGTGCACAATCGCGAGTGTCGACACCAAGATGGCCTCATCTGTATCATTCGACGGGTCGGTGTCGATCTGGTCCAAGCCTGTGATCGTGATGGTATTAGTCACCGTCAAATTCGTCGCCACGTTATTCAACCTGCCAGTGATCACCAAAGTCGCGCTGCCAGCCGCAGCCAAATTGAAACCATCCCATTTCTTGGTCGTATTGTCGTACGACCCCACGCTTGCGAAGTCAGACATGTAGTTCAACTCAATCGGCCACGTATCGGTAAGCTCGATGCTGGTCGCAGCATGCGGGCCGTTGTTCGTCAAGACGATGGTGTAATACATAATTTCATTCGTGCCCGGCCCCACATCATCGATCACCTTAGTGACACCCAAATCCACAATCCCAACAACCGACAAGATTGCGCTCGCTGCGTTGTTTGTCGCAACATCATCGGCCTCGTTGTAGGACGCTAAACTGACATCATTCGTAATCGTCTTATCCGCCGACCCTACGTCGATCGACACATCAATCACCAGCGTCGTGCTGACGTTCGCGGGCAAGACTCCAATCGTCCAGACATCCGCGAGATAGTCACCGCCGCTATCATCGGTCTGATAAGTGACGCCGCTAGGCAAAACATCAGAGTAGGTCACGCCAGTCGCATCATCCGGGCCACTATTGGTCACGACCAATGTATACTGCACCACATCCGACTCTTCCGGATTCGCATCACTTACCGTCTTCAACACACCCAAATCCATCAAGGGCACTCTGAACGTGGCACTGTTAGTGTTGTTGGTCGCCACACTGTCGATGTCATTCACGTGCGTCAACGCCATCGTGTTCGTGATCGCCGTGCCGACTGTCCCACTGTCCACCGACACATTCACCACCAAGGTCGTGCTACTCCCCACCGTCAGCATTCCAATCGTCCACACACCGTTGGTGTAGGCGCTTTCACTATCTTCGGACACGAACGTGACCCCGTTAGGCAAGACATCCGAATAGGTCACCCCGGTAGCGTCTTGCGGGCCGTTATTTGTAACGACCATCGTATACGCGATCGTGTCGCCTTCGTTAGGCAGCAAGTCACTCACCGACTTCAAAATGCCTAGATCTGCGAAGGCCGGAAAATTCGTGACGCTCTTATCGATCGGGATGGTCTGCACGGAGCTCGTCACCGACCCGACGTTTATAAACTCCGTATAAAGCAACGGATCATCAACGGTCACCTGGAAGATGATGTCGACCGCATCGCCGCCCAAAAGAGTGAACTCCGACAACATCGTCGGCGGTGCCGAACCCGCATTCGTCGTAACACTTATATCCCGCGGAACAAACATCTGGAAATCGTCGATATACACATCGTTGTCATCATTTTGCCCGTGCGCGCCCGTCAGAAAACGAATCCACGTATTTGTCGCAATATAAGCAGTCAGATCGTTGGTCACGTACACGTAGGAAGCATCCGTTCCGACAGGAAAATTCATGACCGTCGTCCAGCCGACCCCGTTATCCGTCGACACGTCCATTGTCAGGCCAGCCTGCGCACCATCAAAATCCACGCGCCTATACCCAAACACCAAGGTCGCGTTCGTGTGAGAACTTAAGTCAATCTCGCGATAAGCGCCCATCCCCGCCGCCAGCACGCGCAACGCGTACTGCTCGGCACCATCCGCAGAAACAGTTACGTTTCCTGTGGTCGGGCCATCGGCCTCACCAATCTCTTGCCAGTCCTTGGTGAACTCAATGAGGCCATCGCTATTCGTGTACGCTATCGCCCCAAACTCATCCAAATACCACTCCTGATTCTGAGAACGGAAAATGATATTTGTAGCGCTCCCACTGACGTAGGTCAGCCCCGCAGGCAATACATCAGTCACCTCAACGTGAGGATGGATCGTTGCCGCATCATTCGTCAATTTCAGGGTGTAGGTAATGACATCCCCAGCCTTAGCCGGCACGGCAAGATCCGTTAGCTTCTCAAAACTCAAACCACTGACCAACACGACTGCACTATTGGTATTGTTGTTTGGATTCGGATCCGTCACGTCGCTCGCACTAATCCAAGCCGCGTTAGTGATCGACAACCCATCGGTGCCCATATCGATGGACGCCTCAAGACTCAGTGTCTCACTCCCGTTCGGCAGAATCGTCCCAATCGTCCAGACGCCACTCCCGGAATCAAAACTTCCACTCGTCGGGGTATCGGCGCTATAGGTCAATCCCACCGGCAGAATGTCCGTCAGTTCAACATTCGTAGCGGAGACCGGACCCAAGTTCGTCACCACAATCGTAAACGTTACGGTCACTGCCTGCAAAGGCGTCGGGATATCGACTGATTTCGTCACACATAGATCCGCACCATCGATGGTGATGACTGCGCTGTCGGAATTATTGGTCAATACGGTGTCCGTCTGGTCTGAAGCGGTCAAACTAGCGGTGTTCGTCAACACGCTCCCAGCTGTACCAACATCCACACCACCGGTGATCACAAGCGACGCACTGTTACTCCAAATCAGTGAGCCAATCGACCAAATGCCGCTCCCAGAGTTATACGACCCCACACTCACAGTTGCGTTACTAAACGTCACTCCCGCCGGAACCACATCCGTGATCGAAATTCCCGTCATCACGCCCGGGCCGTTATTCGTTACGACAATCGTATATACAATCACATCGCCTTCGGCCGGCGTCGCGTCGTTCACAGTTTTGAACACGCCCAAGTCCGGTGGCAGATCAACGGTAATGATCGCCGAGTCAGAGTTATTTGTCAGAATGGTGTCGCTCTGATCCAAGGACAACAAACTCGCGGTGTTCGTAATCACAGACCCACCCGCCCCAGCATCCACCGTCGCGGCCATGATCAAGGTCGCGAACCCTTCGAACGCGATCGATCCAATGTCCCAAGTATCACCGACGTCATCATAGGTCCCTTGACTTGTCAAGTTCGACACATACGTCACACCCGCCGGTAAGGCATCCGTAAACACGATACTCGACGCAACCCCCGGACCGTTGTTCGTCACGACCACTGTATACAACACCGAGTCCGTCTCTGCAGGAGTCGCGTTGTCGACAGTTTTAAAGACTCCCAAGTCAATCCCGACGAACATGCCTGCGTCGATGGTGTTGATGATTTGGCCTGCGATAATACTGATCGCTGCCGT
>CAXMRT010000137.1:0-13046 GCA_964196025.1 uncultured Gemmatimonadales bacterium
GGCATGAGTTTTTCTATTTTCGTGCGAATTCTAGTGTGATTGAGGCCGTTCGACGTGGTAAATGGAAATATCGTGTAGGAAGAACCCGATGGATCAAGGACAAGTCTCCGACCGGTCGCGCAGCGCGAGAGGCAGCGAAAACGAAGGTTGATGATCTTAAAAAGGAGTTGTCCGGCAGTGTGTCTAAGGGCGGAGGCCGATCGAAACTTCGGAAAGACCTTCATCGTGTCACGCAAAAGTATAAACGGGCCGGTTACAAGTCAGTGCCTGTGCCATGTCAGTTGTTTAATTTGGAAACCGATATTGGAGAGGAGCACAACTTGATTTCGAATTTTCCGGCAATAGCCAAGGAGATGTCGGAGCGACTGCTCGCGTTCGGAAAAATCATTCGAGCAGAAGCACGTCCGGCTGGACATCTTGCACCAGCTGACACAGGCAGGTGATTGACCTTCACGGTCGAAAATGTATCATGGGTTAATGATCGTCGAAACACTGCTTGCTGTCGCCATCTGGGCGCTCGGCCTTACCTGCCTAGCTAAGGTTTTTACGCGTGGGGTCATCGGCCGGCTAGAAATCGTCTGTATCGTGATTTGTTCGGCGGGAATTGGGTGGCTGACGTTCACTCAGGACTCGACGGCGGATCCTGAACAGCGAGTGACAGACCGCCCTAACGCTGTGCCGTCAGGTGGTTATGTATCGTCTGACACGTGTCGCTCGTGTCACGAGTCTGAGCATCATTCATGGACGGCCAGCTTTCATCGCACAATGACGCAGGTGGCGAGCCCGACGAGCATTGTCGCAGACTGGTCTTCCACCAATCTCGTATTTGAGGGGCAAGAATACAGACTTGAGCGTCGCGGGGAGGAATTTTGGGTCGATTTTCCCGATCCTAGCTGGGGTGGGCTCGCTGACGGGGATTGGCCACGGCTTTCGAAGAAGATTGTTCAGGTCACCGGATCTCATCATATGCAGGTCTACTGGTATGCTGACGGTGTTGACCGTAAACTGCGGTGGTTCCGTTTTGTCTGGTTGATCACCGAGTCTGCATGGACGACTCGCGATGCATCGTTTCTTGCGCCACCCGAACTCAATCGCGAAGCGCATGCAGGTGAATGGAATTTCTCGTGTCAGAGGTGCCATGCGACCCATGCGCGAATGCGGTTCGATTCGGAGACCAAGCTTAGTGACACTCAGGTGAGTGAGTTCGGGATATCATGCGAGGCGTGTCACGGCCCTGGCCGTGACCATGTTGCGGAACATCGAAATCCGATAGCACGCTATAAGCGACACGTGAAGGAGGGGGATAGCCCGAGTCTCGTAAATCCGGCGCACTTGGGTTCTGAGCGCTCGTCCCAAGTGTGCGGTCAATGTCATGGTGTATTGGCGACCTGGAGTGAAGAATATGGGTTTTCAAACTGGAATACAAATGGGTTTGAGTATCGTCCTGGTGACGATCTTCATGCGACGAGATTTCTTATCACGCGGGAGATGTTTGACGATTCGGCAGTGAGGAACTCGCTGTCCTCAAGCAACCCAGATGTTTTCCCCACCATGTATTGGGCGGATGGCATGATCCGTGTCTCAGGACGGGAATATAACGGCCTTCGTGCATCACCGTGTTTTGAACGAGGGGTAGGTTCCCAAAAGCTAGGATGCATGTCGTGTCACTCGATGCATGGATCTGGAGAACGGATCGCGAGCTGGAGAAATGATATGCTGAAGCCGGAGACCGAAAAGAATGGATCATGCTTGCAGTGTCATTCCGTATTGAGAGGTGACGATGCTCTGCGTAAGCACACCCGACACGCCTCTGATTCGACAGGTAGCTTGTGCATGAATTGTCATATGCCATTCACAACCTACGGCTTGTTGAAATCGATCCGGAGCCATACGATCTCCAGTCCATCTGTCCAAGAAAGTCTTGAAGTCGGGCGTCCAAACGCTTGTAATCTGTGTCATCTAGACAAAACATTCAATTGGACCGGGAAGCATCTGGCGGAATGGACCGAGGCAGCGGTTCCTGCACTCAGCGCATATCAAGATGCGGTACCCGCATCGGTCTTGTGGGCCCTATCTGGTGATGGGGGCCAACGTGCATTGGTCGCTTGGTCGATGGGGTGGAAGCCGGCGTTAGAGGCGTCCGGGGATGACTGGGAGGCGCGTTTTCTTGCGCAACTACTGATAGATCCGTATGCAGCCGTTCGTCGCATTGCCTATCAATCGCTCGTCCGTCAGCCAGGCTATGAGGCGTTTGTGTATGAGCCCGTTCTATCCACGCCAGAACAACGCAGTGCCAAGGCAAAGGAAGCGTTGACTATCTGGCGGCAGCGACGTGTGGATGAGGGCAAGGTCCCGAACGCTCTTTATCTGTTGGATGATCCCTATCGTAATATCTCCGATAGGGTGTATGATGAATTAACTGTGAACAGGCTCGATAAGCCTATCAGACTTTCGGAGTAATTACCGTGTATGAAGCCGACTCGCGAGACTCACTTTTTTCGAAACACCTACGGGCAGGGTGGTTGCTACTCTTTTTGTTCATCGCACTGGGACTTGTTCTAGAATCGTTTCAGGGTTTCAAGTTTGGTTGGTACCTAGACGTAGGGAACGAGACGCGGAGGATGATGCTGCGATTGGCTCATACGCACGGTACAGGGCTTGGATTAATCCAGTTAGCCTTCGCGTTCACAGTGAGACTTACCGGGGGGGTACAGGCTGGACGCCTCATGTCCGCATCGCGCTGTCTGCAGGCCGCGAGCGCGCTTATTCCAGGCGGGTTTTTCCTGGGTGGAATTCAGGTGTTTGGTAGCGATCCAGGACTGGGTATTTGGTTGGTGCCTGTTGGCGCACTGTGTTTGCTGGCTGCTGTAGCCATGACGTTTCGAGAGTGTGTTCTGTGTAATAAACATGCGACGACCGCGTCGCCTGAGAGAGACTGAAAAGGGGTGATGACGTGAGTGATGCGAAACTAGAGGCTCGGGAGTTTGAGGCAGGGACGGTGATCTTTTCTGAGGGCGAAGATGGGGTTGAAGCTTATCTAATAGTCGACGGGTACGTGGCTGTTTCGCGAGAAGAGGCTGGCCAAACAGTTGCACTAGGGACTCGAGCGGAAGGCGAGATCATCGGTGAAATGGCGCTTCTTGAAGATGCGCCTCGATCGGCCACGGTGACGGCGCAGAGTGCGGTGAAAGTGAACGTAATTACTCAAGAGTCGCTTGGTTCTATGTTGACCGGCGTTCCAGAAACGGTGGCGACTATTCTAACACAATTGCTAGAGTCACTGCGGAATGCGAATGACCTCATTGGCATGTACGCCTCACGACCGTCGCAAGACAGCTGAGGCTGCATGATGAAAGAGGTTTCTGTTTTGCGGGGGTAAGTCGATGAAGATTGCCGTCAATACGAGTACCATTCAGCCTGTTCCCTTACTTGATAAAGTGGCATTGGTTGGTGACTCTGGGTTCGACGGAATTGAGTTGTGGGTGAATGAAATCTACGACTTTATCGGAAACGGCGGCGAAATCTCTGAACTCGAGCACGTCCTTAACGATAATGGATTAACGATTCCGTGCATGGTTGGGATGCGAGGATGGGGCGACGTGACGCAATCCGAGTTTGAGCTTCAGTTGGATGAGGCCCGTCGCCGCTTCGAATTGTGTGCTCGCCTCGGATCACCGTGGCTGGTCGTGACTCCGCCACCCGATATTTGCGATCTTGGCCGGCTTGCCGACCGATACCGACGTTTGGTGGAATGTGGCCGGGAAGCCGGATCGCTACCGATCTTCGAATTTATTGGTTTCTACAAATCGGTCCCCAACCTGGGTGTTGCGCATGAGATTATCACCGCTGCAGAACTATCTGATGCTGCTTTGTTAGTGGATGTGTTTCACTGCTGGAACAGTGGTAGTGGAGTGGAGTCCTTGGTCCCCATTGCATGCGATCAAATTGGGCACGTGCACCTGAATGACGCTACGCTGGAACTCGCGGTGGGGCTGCAGCGCGATCCCGATAGAGTGATGCCGGGACAGGGCCAGATTGATATTCGTTCGTGGCTCGAGGCCCTCGCACACAAGGGCTACACGGAATGGGTGAGTCTCGAATTGTTCAATACTGATAGGTGGTCAGAAGATCCACAACATACGCTTTCTGAGGGGTATGCTAGACTACGCGACCTTACTAATCAGCTGCCGGGTGTAAGTTCCTGACGGTAAAGTTTCGGAGTCTGGCCTGTGAGGCGTTCGAAAACGACGTTCATCTGTTTACTACTGGTAAACCCGCACATGAGTGCGACTTGCTTTAGTTTGTAGCGTTCGCTGGACTCTAGCAGTTTTTTCGCCCTCTCTACCCGGATCTTGCTGATGTACTGGTGGGGCGAGACCTGGAGTTCATCGCGAAATTGGTATTCAAGCCAGCGACGGGACATACCGATGTGTGAGGAGATATCGTCGATTGTAGTCGGGTTCTCCACGTTTTCATGAACGAAGCGAATGGCTCTAGCCAGATCAATATTCTCGATTGCCATCACATCGGTTGATGCGCGTTCGACCACTTGCAAGGGAGCGATCACGATATCGTTGTCCGGAGCCGTTTCGCCATCAATTAGACTTTCGAGAAGTTCCGCCACACATTGGCCAATTTGTTCTCCATTTCGGTCTAGGCTACTGATGGTGGGATGAGAAAACTCGCAGCGGGTGGTATCGTTGTTGATTCCGAGTACAGCGATCTCCGAGGGCACGTTGATACCGAGTTCTTGGCAGGTTCGAGTCACGATGGCTGCGCGGGGGTCATGAGCCGCCACGAGGCCAACGGGTTTTTCTAAACCGGTGAGCCAGCGTTCTAGTTCGCCGTCGTTCTGTAGACCGGGGCTTCCGGTAGCCATACTGCTGATGGATTCGTAGACCGAGCATTCTCGTCCGTCCGCCTCGATCCGTTGGAGAAAGGAGTCACGATACAGTGAAGAGTACCAAACGTCTTTTAGGCCGTAAAAAGCAAATCGACGGAAGCCGCGCTTGAGGAGGTATTCGGCAGCGACGATGCCGGCGGCAGCGTAGTCGACTCGAACTCGGGGGAAACAGGTGTTTTCGTAACGACCGGAAATGTTGACGACCGGGCAGGAGAGATCTCGGAGCACGTCAATTTGTTTTTGAGTGTTGACCATCGCCACCACTCCATCACCGTCCCAGCCAGCAAGAGTTTCAGGATCAAGAACGTGCGTTTCGGGGTTGGTAACAAAAATCCAGTCGGTATTGGCAAGAGCGTAATTGCGGATACCATACGCGACGCGCTCTAGATGTTGGACTCCCATGGGGAAGGCTAAGGCGATGCGTTTTCGTTTGGTGGCCATTATGTCCCTTTCTGACGAGCGATCAGTTTCATCAGATCGTCACCGATCCGTAGAGATGCGCTAAATGAACTAAAAATGCGTAAAAAGGAGGTTGTGCGCAAGGTTAAAGTTGTATAACTTTCAATCAACAGACCTTTTTTTGGAATAAAGCTGAATCTTAGCAGGAGCATCTTATGAAAACACAGACCTGGATTGCGGTAGTGATAAGTATGTTGGCGGTAATGTGTAGTTTGGGTGCGACGGCGGAAGGCGTGAAGCCGCTGAAGGTGTTGATCGTGAGTGGCGGGTGTTGTCATGACTACGAGAAGCAGAAGGTGATTCTTGCAGAGGGGATTGGGGCTCGAGCTAAGGTGGAGTTCGACGTTTTCCAGGAGAGTAAATCGAAGAGTCATCGAAATAGTGCGTACGCCAAGAAGGACTGGTGGAAGGGCTATGACGCTGTCATTCACAACGAGTGTTACGGGGATGTGAAAGACGTGGCATTCATAGAGGCCATTACTCAGGCTCATGAAGAAGGTCTTGCAGGTGTTACCGTTCATTGTTCGACGCATAGTTATAGGCACTCTTCGACCGACGAGTGGCGAATGTTCTTAGGAGTCACCTCGATGGGGCATGGGCCCAAGTCTGGGATCAAGGTGGTGATAAAAAAGAACAATCATCCGATCATGAAGGGGATTGAGTCGTTTACGACGAAAGAGGGGGAGTTGTACCACATCACAAAAGTGTGGCCGAACACAACGGTTCTAGCGGATGGTGTGCGCACGAAAGACGGTCATACAGAGCCTCTGATGTGGGTGAACACTTTCGGAAAAGGAAAAATGTTTGGTACCACTCTAGGTCACCACAACTCGACGATGTTGATGGATGACTACCTGACGATCGTCACTCGGGGTTTGATGTGGGCGTGTGGGCAACTGAACGATGACGGCTCAATAAAAAACGCGTACAAAGCGTCCGCGGCCAAATAATGAAATTCGCACTATGTAATGAAACATATCAAGGATGGTCGTTTGAAGCGACCTGCGAGCATATTTCCAAAGTGGGGTATCAAGGGGTGGAGGTCGCTCCTTTCACCTTATGCGACGATCCATCGGTGATGACGTTTTCGGAAGCTCGGGACCACGGCCGTGTCGCCCGTGAAGCGGGGCTGGACGTTGTGGGCCTTCACTGGTTATTGGTCAAGCCAGAAGGCATGCACTTGACGACACCTGATGATGTGGTTCGTAAAAAAACGGTGGCGTTTGGCCAACATCTCGCTCGCATCTGCTCCGCAATGGGAGGGTCGGTTATGGTGTGGGGGAGCCCGAATCAGCGGAGTCTTGAACCGACCTGGAATGTAGATGATTCTGTACAGCGCGCCGCGGATGTGTTCCGAGAAATTTCGTCGGTATGCGCCGAAGAAGGTGTTCGTCTGGCTCTCGAGCCGCTCGCACGCAAAGAGACAAACTTTATGACGACTGCAGCGGAGACCGTTCGGGTGATCGAGCAGGTTGACCATCCAGCGTGCAAGTTGCATTTGGATGTTAAGGCGATGAGTGACGAGGAGGCCTCTATACCGGCTATCATTGAGGCGAGCAAGGCGCACACGATTCATTTTCATGCGAATGATCCGAACTTGAAGGGTCCAGGCAAGGGGGACGTTGACTTTGCCCCGATTGTGAAGGCACTTGTTGGCACTGGGTATGACGACTATGTCTCGGTCGAAGTATTTGACTATGAGCCTGACCCCGAAACCATCGCGATTGAAAGTTTTGCCTATCTACAGAGTGTCTTCGGGCCTGCGACCGTTTAGTTAGCGCCATTCATGTTTTGGATAGCGTCCCTTTAGGTCCTTTTTGATTTGCGGATAGCTTGTGTTCCAAAAAGATCGCATATCGTCCGTTATCTGCACGACCCGTTGGTTGGGTGCGAGTATGTGTACGAGCGGGGTGACTGCGCCCATAGCGAGTGTTGGGACGGCGTTCACGTCATAGAGTTCCTGCACGCGCAGAGCAATCTTTGGCGCCTCGCCGGCGGCATATACGACCTTTGGGGACCGGCCGTTAGTGAGGGTGACTCGTTCGGGGGCCAAGGCCGTGACTGCATCCTTCTGCTCTTTTGAGAGCCATGCATCGAGGCCGTTCCATACATCGCGATGTTTGATGTCTTTGGCACCAAAACCGCCATGGCAGATGTTTTCGAAGATCTGTAAGCGAGCGTCGTCGTCTATGGGAGTGACTTGCATATCTGGGCAGTATTCGGCTATCAAATTCACGCGTGCGATCCACGACTCCACCTTTTCTGTCCAGTTTTTTAGGCTGATATTTCCGATAAGGACTTCTTGTGCGAGAACCTCGGCGGCTTGATCTTTTGAGGGTTCGCCTGAGCGCGATTCATCGAGGACGAGATCTCGAAAAGAGGTGCGTCGCAGCACCCGCACGCGTCTGCTATCAGTGTCATACACGACTTGATCACTGGTTTTTATAGCCTCGGGAAATAATTCCGTGAGCCATGTTTGTTCGATTGCGGAGATAACGGAGAGTCGCACTTCTAGGTTTTCTCCGCGCTTACCGATCTCGTTTATTTCCGATGCGATCAGCAGTGGGGATTGTTTCACGATTGAGGATTTTTCGAGGGTTCCTCGTCGATTATGTACGAGGGAACAGCGGGTTGTACCCATGCTTGCTCGAAAAGCCACCTGATCCGAGAACCCAGTTAATAGGCATTTGAGTAGAGCGGCTGGATCGGGATTAGAATCGGAGAGATCCATTTTAAGCCGTTTTGCTGTGGCAAGGAATTGATCGCGAAGGCGCGCACACTGTTTAGCAGAGCCCGCATGAATGCCGAGCTCGCGACAGGCGCTGATGTCGAATCGTCGATCTTCGGCATATTCGAATGCTCTGATCAAACAAAGGACATCGGATTGTGTGCAGGATTCAAAAAAAGTCTCGCGACGTTTCTGTATCTGCCTGTCATTTGTGCGGATCAGAATGCTGCGTTCTTGAAGGAGTGCGGTCATCAGCGCGACCCGTGGGAGGCATCCGAAATGTTCGCCCGCCAGAAACATTCGTGAGTAGCGCGGATGCATAGGGAAGGCTATCATGCGTTTACCGAGGTCGGTTACGGCGCCGTCGACGCAGGCGTCGAGGTCCGCGAGAAGTTGGATGCTGCGGGCAAGCGTGACGGGGTCTGGTGAATCCATCCAGTTAAAGGTACGGGGGTCGGCGATCCCGTGTTGGGTCAGCGAGAGGACGGTTTCTGATAGGTCGACTGATTGGATCTCGGGGCACTCTTGGTCTGCCCGATTGCGATGATCGGCTTCTGTCCAGAGGCGCATGCAGGCGCCAGCGCGGACGCGACCGGCCCGGCCCGCACGTTGATCGGCTGAGGATTTACTGATTTTTTCGATGAGCAGTGTATTGATTCCGCGATGAGGGTCGAAGCGCGCCTTACGAGCTTGGCCGCTATCGATCACGAGCGTTACCCCATCAATTGTCAGAGATGTTTCGGCGACATTAGTGGAGACAATTACGCGCCGTTTGGAACTGGGCATGACCGCTCTATCCTGCTGCTCTGGGGAGAGGTCGCCGTAGAGTGGCAGGATCTCGATGGTGTTGCGGGAGAGCGTCCGTTCCAATGCTTGAATGGTTTTTCGAATCTCGTGGGCACCCGGCATAAAAATGAGTACGTCTCCGTCGGACTCGGTTTGTAGCATGGTGCTGCAGTGGTCGGCGGCGAGATCCCAAATCGCGGGTGGTGACTTTTGCGATAGTGATTTCAAGTATTGAATGTCGACTGGAAATGTACGGCCCTCTGATCGGATAACAGGGCAGGGGGACAAGTAGGTTTCAAGCTGGTTGGAATTCAGTGTGGCGGACATCACGATGAGCTTGAGGTCGGGTCGGGTCGTCGCCTGTAGCTCTATGGCGAGGGCTAGCATGATGTCTCCATAAAGATGGCGTTCGTGGAACTCGTCGAACACGATGGCGCCCACGTGGGGGATGGTGGGGTCGGATAGGAGTTGGCGCATCAAAATCCCATCGGTTTCGTAGATGATGCGGGTGTTGTCCGAGCATTTCCGATCGAAACGAACGTGATAGCCGACTGTTTTCCCCAGCGGGCATCCGACCTCCTGGGCGACTCGACGGGCAAGCATCCGGGCGGCAATTCGGCGGGGTTGTAGCACAATGATATCTCGTTCGGTGATGCCCGCATTCAACAGCATTTGTGGAACCTGAGTGGATTTCCCTGATCCGGTGGGGGCTTCGAGAATGAGCCGGTTTCCGGAAGTGAGGGCGTCGAGAATCTGGGTCTCGGCGTTATAGATGGGTAGGGTCTGCATCGAGACAGTATAGGGCGGGGACGTTGGTTTGAGAAGTCGGAAGGCTTTAGCAGCTACGGCCAGCGTCCGAGTCGACGGCGGGGCTGCTCGACGGCGCATCCTCTGCAACGCCGTTGACATGTGGCCACAGTTTAACGGCCTCGATAATCATCCAAATCTCGATAAGGATGGTCGCTGTTCCGATGATGATGACGACCCAGTTCGGGTTTTCCGCCGCGAACCATTTAGGGAGGTCAATGAGCATGGCGCAGGCGGGCATAATGAGCATAAAGATCATGGGGATGATGGCAAAGTAGGCGGGAATGCCACGGCGACGAAAGAAGAAGGCGATGACCATGAGGGCTAAGCCGGCGAGAAGTTGATTAGTGGCGCCGAAGAGTGGCCAGAGAATGAGTCCGCCTTTCCCTGCATTTTGCCAAGAGAGCTCGTTGCCGGGAGCGGGCAGTCCAGCGATAATCGCGGCTAGCACGATAGCAAAGATAGTGGCGCCGTGTTTGTTGGTGAGGATGTGAAGTGGATTTTTTTTGTTGTTACCACCTAGGGCACCGGAAAGTTCTTGGATCACATACCGCTGGAGCCGACAGGCCGTGTCTAGTGTGGTGGCGGCGAAGGATGCGACTAGCACGCCCATCAGCGCCACTGCGGCTGCGGCGCTGATGCCCATGGCTTTCAAGAAGTTGGCCGCACCATCTACAAAGGCGCCGATCTTTTGTGGGAGACCTTTGGCATCGGTCCAGTCTCCATAGCGTGCCTCATACGCCTGTTCACCGAGAATGAGAGTGCCGTCTTCGCCGCCGGGGATGCCAAGGCCAAGACCTGCGACGCAAGCTAGAATGACAATGGTGGCGAGAAACCCTTCGGTGAGCATCGAGCCGTAGCCGACGAATTGAGCATCGGTTTCGCACTTGAGTTGTTTACTGGTAGTGCCGCTTGAGACTAAACAATGGAAACCAGAGCAGGCTCCACAGGCAATTGTAATGAAGAGGAACGGGAATATGGCGGGTGCGTTTGTTGGGTGCAGCGTGATGGCAGGCGCCACGATTTCGAGTGTGGGTCGGATACCGCCGTCGGCGACAGGCGCTCCTCCGGCGATGCCGGCAACCACGAGGCCGGCGACGACTAGGCCCAAGGTGCTGATTAATTGAAGGCTGTTGATATAGTCGCGGGGCTGGAGTAATAGCCAGACCGGAAGGACGCTCGCGATATAGGAGTATACTAGGAGGATAATGCACCACGTGATGACACTGAGTTCGGCTAGGCTTGCGTTGAGTGCCCCTAGAGGCCCTAGATTCCCGAAGACGACCGTGAGGTACATAACTGCGAGTGTGATGAGTGAGGGGATGAGGAGATTGACGCCTTTTCGATGCAGGTAAGAGCCGATAGCGACGGCGATCGGGATCTGGATCAGACAGGGAGTGATAGAGGACGGATACGCCTTGAACACGACTGCGATGACCAGCCCGAAGATGGCGAGAACGATGGTCAGGGCCATGAAGAGGATGCTGAGGAAAAGAACGCGGACACGTTTGTTCATGACGCGAGCCGAGATATCGCCGACGGTTTGTCCCTTGTTTCGAAGCGATACAACGAGAGATCCGAAGTCGTGAACGGCTCCGATAAGGATGGAGCCGAGCAGGACCCATACGAGTGCAGGGACCCATCCCCACATGACCGCGATAGCGGGTCCGACAATGGGGCCTGTGCCCGCAATGGAGGTGAAGTGGTGGCCGAAGACGATCTTCTTGTCCGTGGGCACAAAATCAACGTCGTCGTTAAGTTCTACGCTAGGGACGATCGCGGAGGCATCCAGTTGGAAAACTTTACGGGACAGCCATCGGCCGTAGGTGTTGTACGCCACGATATATATGATCAACGCGCCGACTGCTATTAGTATTGTTTGCATGGTTATCCTCGTAAAAGCATTAGAATAATGGCTGCAACCGTGGTTGTCCAGTCTGAGGATGTCGTAGAATGGGTGCGGCTTTCAGTCACGGGGAGGGACATTTGCTGAGCGTTTAGGCATATTGGCCTGCGCAGTAGCCGGACGCCCATGCCCATTGGAAGTTGAAGCCGCCAAGCCATCCGGTCACGTCGACTACCTCCCCGACAAAATAGAGCCCAGCAGTGGTGTTGCTTTCGAGTGTTTTGGACGACAGTTCGTTTGTGTTGACGCCGCCACGGGTGACCTCGGCTTTTGCATATCCTTCGTCGCCCGCGGGTTTGAGGATCCAGTGGTGGAAGAGCGCGGAGAGCGCCTCAATATCTGAAGGCGTGACTTGATTGATCGCCTTGTCGTATTCACTGTTCTCGATCCACAGACGAACCAGGCGCTTCGGGAGGTGATGAGAGAGAAGGGTTCGGATCTGGGCCTTGGGTTGTTCGGGTTTCCACTCCGCAATCAAGGTAGAAAGTGTGTGCTCCGGGAGTAGATCGATCTCAATGGACTGCCCGGGACGCCAGTAGCTGTTGATCTGAAGCATAGCTGGACCGCTTAATCCGCGATGGGTAAAAAGGAGCGCCTCTCGGAATGTTTGGCCGTTGCAGCTCACCGCGACGGGAGTTGAGATGCCGCTAAGAGTGGTGTACGTCTCGCGATCCGTGGGCGTGAGTGTGAAGGGTGCAAGCGCGGGCGCACAGGGAGTTAGTGTGTGCCCGAATTGTTTGGCGACATCATATCCGAAGCTCGTCGACCCCATTTGAGGGATGGAGAGTCCGCCTGTGGCGATAACTAGCGAGTGCGCTTGCACCTCGCCTAATTCGGTTGAGAGCGTGAAATGGTCGGACTTCTCAATGTGGGTCACCGAACATTTTGTCCAGATTTCGACTCCCGCATCCCTTGCATCATCGAGGAGAAGGTTTACGATTTGATGGGCTCGATCGTCGCAGAAGAGTTGTCCGAGTGTTTTTTCGTGGTAGGCGATGCCCTTTCTTTCCACGCGGTCGATGAAGTCTTGTGGCGTAAAGCGACTCAATGCTGATTTGGCGAAGTGGGGATTTTCGGACTGGTAATTGCTAGCTCCAACGTCGAGGTTGGTGAAGTTGCATCGGCCTCCTCCAGAAATGAGGATTTTATTGCCGACTTTTGCCGAGTGTTCGATTAGTAACACGCTGCGTCCGCGTTCACCTGCTGTGATTGCGCACATGAGGCCAGCGGCTCCGGCGCCGATAACGACGACATCGATTGGGGCATCATCAGTCATGTGGGTATCAGTAGTGGGGCGGGGGGGCGTCGAGACTCGGTCCGTCGTCGGAGCTACTGCCCTGCTGTCCGAGGCGTTTGTTTAAGTCGATACATACCGCGCGGAACTCATCGAGTTGTTTTTGCTGGGCGTAGAGGGCGTCGCTGAGTTCTTTTATGGTGTCGTCCTGGAAGGCGAGTTT
>CAXMRT010000138.1:0-3393 GCA_964196025.1 uncultured Gemmatimonadales bacterium
AGGTCGTAAGCGGATCGCAATCGCCCGTCCATAAAGACTTTGCAGTTTGGGTAAAGATGCCAGATTCCATATTCCGCCCAGTCCCAGTAGATAAGCGCGTTGCCTTTCACTTGATGGGTTTCGAGCAGAGTCATCGCCTGAACAGGGAACTTTTCGGGGTCAATTTCGATTTGAGTGCGATGGTTGGCAACCGAGGGCTTTCCGAAGGTGAACGTCAGTGATACTGCTGCGAAAAGGATCAGCCCACATAACGCGACGCGGCGGAGCAGGCCATCCTTGAAGCGTGAGAGGTGAGGGTCAAGCACGTTGCCTAGGTGTTCAGGGACAACAAAAACGGCCACAATCGCGAAAAGTGGAATATTGCGGCGCATCCCCAGCGCAGACGCGAAGACGAGTGCTAAGATGATCAACCATGTTCGGTCATGTTTCTCTTTCGACAAACAGAGGGCTGCAACGGTTAACGCTATAAGGGCGAGAAAGTCTGTGTGATCGGATGCATCCGTAATTGGGTTGAAAGGGGCCCATTCGCTTAAATAGGGACGCATTAAGCCGGCAGATTCGAAAATGAAGTCCCAGAGGTGGTGACCATAGGGGTTTACGAAGGTTGCTGCGATGAAGGCGACGGTGACGACAGGAAGGAGCGTACGCTGTCGCAAACGGTCGGTAGAGCGATGGACGGATGGTGGAAGCCATTCTAGAGTCGACATCAGCACGAGAAGGACGACAGCGATGAAGAATGCCCCGTGTAGATTGGCCCAAATCATTCCAACGAGAGGTAGCCACCAGATCCATCCTCTACCAGGATAGAACTTTAACACGTACAACAGGCCGGCAATGAGTGCGAATGTGAAGAGGTGAGGGCGCGTACCGAATCCGTAACCAAGAGTGGAGACGGTGAGGGCCATATAGAGAAAGGCGGTGGGCGTTGAACACTGACTCCGTTTAATGGTTTTCCAAAGAATCAGAAATAGAGCTGCTCCAAGCGCAAGTTTGACCAACATCAAGCCTGCGTTGCCTGCTAGTTGGAACGCCCTGTTAAAAATGTACTCCGCTCCCCATTCGTGATTGATCCAAGGGTAGGTGGGGTTGGAGTAGGAAAAAGTGTTTTGGGTATGAAATCCCTGCGTGCCGGGAAGGTGGGTGACGAAACCCGTATTGCCCCACAGATCAACGTCCGCTCTATTATCGGAAAACATCTGTAGCGCGAAAATCGCGAGTGTGACAAGTGCGAGTCGATATAGAAAAGACTTGGGCGCGGTGGATTTTTCGGAGTTTTGGATCATTCTGCGGGTGAGCAACGTTCACTTCGATTCTGTCGGATACGGTGGCCGTAGTATATCAAAAGTGCTTCATCGGTGAAGCACTAAGAGAGCTTTAGAGCCTTTTGCTTGGCGGTCCTTGCGTGTTGGGCACAAAAAAAGCCCCTTCGCGAGAAGGGGCCTTTCAGGATTGCAATGTTTAGAACTTTTGGAGATGTGATGCGCTAGTGTTATCACAGCTGGCGTTTGTTCCTACAACACCGAGACTTACAGTACCGCCGGCTGGGCAAACCCAAGCAGCTGAACCACCCTTGACGAAGGATGAGATGTTTGACGCCACAACCGCCGCGCCTTGAGCTTGGCCGTTTTCGAGAGCCCACTGTTCTTTGCCAGATTCAATCTGACGAAGGTTGTTTATGCAGGCGTTCTGCTGTGACGTAACGCGAGATTTCATGAATGAGGGAATTGCAATAGCTGCCAATAGGCCGATGATGGCCACCACGATCATGATTTCTACGAGTGTGAAACCTTGTTTCTTTTTCATTTGTTTTCTCCTGTGTTGTTTAAGGCCTGATTGGTCAAACCCTTGATTATGTATCTAAACCTGCATCACTTAACAGCAGTGGGTGTGCCAACTTGATGCCGGAACCTGTATAAAACGATCAAAACACTAATAAGCCATGAAATTAGAGCAAACGAGAAAAATTGCATTTTTTAGAAACATGTAATTCTCCGTATAAACAGGGTGTTTTGGTGTCAATTATGAAAAGTGAGAATATCGATTCTTGTAAGTGCGAAGCTATTCTTGTGACTCTGGGAGCTTCCGATAGAGGGTAGCGAGGCTTATTTTGAGTGCTTTGGCAGCCTCTTCCTTGTTTCCGTCCGTCGCCTGGAGTACCTGGTCGACATATTCCTTTTCTTTTCCCCGAAGAAAGGCTTTTAGGGATTTACCCTTATAATCCTGTAGCTCTCCCGCTCGTGAACCGCCGGCGGCACCACCGGCTTTCACAGCGATTCGGATTTTTTCTGGGAGTGCCTCGCGGGTCACTTTCCCGTCGGATTGGAAGGCTAGGGCATGTTTTATGGCATTTTCGAGTTCTCGAACGTTGCCCGGCCATTTGTACTGCTCCATGGTGTTGCAGACCTCTGGCTCGATCACTGGGGGTGTGTCGTCACCGCATTCCTTAGCGAGAATATGATAGAGGAGGGGAAGAATGTCTTCTGAGCGTTCACGCAAGGGTTTGATTGAGATGGGGATGACGCTTAGACGGTAGTATAAGTCTTCTCTGAATTTCCCCTGCTCCATAAGCTGCTCTAGCGGAATGTTTGTGGCAGCGAGCACGCGGCAGTCGATGGAGACGGTGTCGTTTCCGCCAACCCGGCGAATCTCTTTTTCCTGAAGTACCCGAAGTAGTTTCCCCTGAATACTCATCGACATCGCCCCAATTTCATCGAGAAAGATAGTCCCTCCGTTGGCGGCTTCAAAGAGTCCTTCTTTATTGTCGGATGCGCCTGTGAAGGCGCCCTTGACGTGGCCGAACATCTCAGATTCAAGGAGTGGTTCCGGTAAGGCTGCACAGTTTATCGCAAGGAAGTTCTTGTTGGAGCGGCGACTGCAGGCATGAATCGCATTTGCTACAACCTCTTTTCCTGTACCACTTTCTCCTGAAATAAGGATGGTGGTGTCTGTGGGCGCAACCCGTTCGATCATATCGCAAACGTGTTTCATGGGTTGGCTTTCGGCGATAATAGAGTCAAAGCGTAGCTCTGAGTCATTGATCTGAGCCTTTAATGTGACGTTTTCGTTTAGCGCTTTGTTGTACTCGAGTGCGCGTTCGACGGTAATGAGGAGTTCGTCCACCTTAAAGGGTTTAGTTACGTAATCAAATGCACCTAGCTTTAACGCTTCGATGGCGGTTTCAACGGATCCGTAGGCGGTGAGCATGAGGACTGCCATTTTTGGGTAATTATCGTGTGCTCTTTGGAGTAACTGTAGGCCATTTACAGGGCTCATGCGGATGTCTGAGATCATGAGATCAAACGTTTCTTCTTCTAAGATAGGAATTGCCACATCGCCGCCAAGCGCAGTGGTTACATCATAGCCTTCCGCGCGCAAGAGGGTGCTCAATACGCT
>CAXMRT010000139.1:0-5840 GCA_964196025.1 uncultured Gemmatimonadales bacterium
GCCCTGCAGTCCTGAATCGGGCGGTATTCCGGCAAGATCACACAAGGTTGGATAGACATCAACCAATTCTGCCAGCCCGGGACAAACGCCTTTGTCCACATATCCCGGGGCGCTGATGATGAGGGGCACGCGCGTATCGATTTCATAATTTGTCATCTTGCACCAACTGGCATGCTCACCGAGTTTCCAGCCATGGTCGGCCCATAGGACGATGATGGTGTTGTCGCGAATATCGAGCTCGTCGAGTTGATCGAGAAGCTTGCCAACCTGCGTATCCAGATAGGTGACCGATGCCAGATAGCCGTGCTTGAGTAGCCGTGCATCGTCATCATTCAGCGTTCCGGCCGTCGGGTGAGCGGCGTCGCTAAAGTCGGAATAGCCGCGTAATTCACGCATGTTGTTTAGGGCCATGGACGGCGCGCCGGTCGGCGGATAATCATTGGGCGCCAACTCAATGGCATCACGATCATACATGTCCCAATAGCGTCGAGGGACGTTAAAGGGAAGATGTGGTCGATAATAGCCGATACCAAAAAAGAAGGGTTCATCCCTTTTTGATAATTCGCTCAGCTTCTCGATCGCCACATCAGTCTGCGCGCCGTCATAGTATGCGTTATCGGCAACATCCGGCATTTCCGTGGCACTGGCTTTCAAATACCATTCGCCAAGCTCGTCAATATACTGTTCGTCACGGCCATCTGCAGTGATTTCAGTTTTGCGCTGTTCAAGGTATTCCAGATTATCGTCATCCACGTATACGGCATCAGGATCATAGGGAAAGCCGGGAATCTGAATTCTCGGCTCACTCCACGATTGCGGATCCGGCAAATCGTTATGAAAAATCTTGCCGATCGCCGCGCTGTGGTAACCCTTATCCTTAAATCGTTGTGGTAGCGTCACGACATCTGGAACCGTGTCCCGGAAGTGGGTATGCAAATCTAAGACACCATGGCTATCGGGGTACAGTCCGGTCATGAGAGAGGTGCGCGAGGGATTACACACCGCCGACTGACAATAGGCACGATCGAACCTAACGCCCCCGGCTGCCAGCCGGTCGATATTCGGACTGATCACCTGCCCCGCCCCATAACAGCCCAACTCCGGGCGAAGATCATCAACGGCGATAAAAAGAATATTCGGTTTTCTCATGAGTGGAAAAGTAACACCTAACTCCGACCTTCGGCAAGCAAGAGCGGTTAAACTCGTAACACGCCGTATGCACAAAAACAAACCAACGAGGATCAAATAAGCAGAACATTTAAGGGATTCTTTGTTTCGCCAACACCCCCGTTCCGGACAGTACGGCACGAAGCCAAGGTGAGGTTACAGAGCATGAGCAAAAGAATCCAAATCGGTGTAACACAGAATGCTTCCTCTCAGCTCACCGCATGCATACACGATGCTGGTTCATATAAAAACATTAACCTGCAATCGTGACAGCCCGTCATACACCTTCATTTCGGTTAACCCTATCAGTTGCCATTCAGTTCGATCA
Source organism: uncultured Gemmatimonadales bacterium (assembly GCA_964196025.1). Taxonomy (GTDB): domain Bacteria; phylum Verrucomicrobiota; class Kiritimatiellia; order CAXMRT01; family CAXMRT01; genus CAXMRT01. Next base: position 1,496 of record CAXMRT010000139.1, read on the forward strand.
TGGCCTCGGCAAACGCTTTGCCTATATTTCCGTAGATGTAGGCTGAGCCGTTATAATGATAACCGGCATTGGATTCGCCTGCTTGCTTGAGCTTTAACTCTTCGGGAGTCAACACCGTCGGCATCAATTCCTTGTAATACTTACTTCTCAGATTCTGGGCAGCGCGTGGCTTGCGTGCTACCTCAGGATGATCGGTTTTGACTTTTTCCGCTGCCGCAGCCTGAAGTTTATTATGAATTCCCTTTAGTAACATATCCCAACTGTTTTCGGTCAGGACCGCTCTAACGTTCCCCTTGAACTCAGGCATCTCTGCGGCAGCAGCCTGTGCCTGACGGAACCAATGCATCTTATCGCTGGCATCCGTAGGTCCGCCCACACCCAGAACACCGATCACAAATGGCATCACGGGCGCATCCAGATCTTTGCGGACATCACGAATGAAACTAGCCATGAGCCCTGTATAAGGGGTGTACATGGTCTCCATTGGGGCACCGCTCTCTTTGTAAAACCCATTCACCAGATCATTCCAGCCCTGGAACCAGACGAAGCCGGCAATCTCGTAACCTGCACCTTTGTCATAGGCAGGGTGATACTGCTCGGGATCTTTAAGCACATCTTTCACGTGCCCCATCATCATGCGGTAATATTCCCCAGTGCCATCCTTATGCTTGGCGCGCTCAGCATCCAGCGTTCCAGTCGCTTTGTACTTTTCAATCTTGGATTGCATCATGGGCAATTCGCCTGCACTCGGAGGTCGAAACTGCCGGACAAGATCCTTGCCACCCCAGGCCGTCTTAATGATCAGGAAAGGCTCCTTCAAATGCTTCTGCATATAAATGCCAAAGGTATACTCTGGACCAAAGTTTGTCCGATCCGCCTCATAGTCCTCGCCATAGCCCGGGTTCAGCGGCCCCTTGAACACATTGCCACCCCGGCTTGTTGTATAATAAACCGCATAGGTGTCTTTGACCGTCACCGGCTTACCCTCTTTTCCCATGATGTCATTGTACAAGGACCTGCTGTCCTCAGTCATCTTAAGCCGTTCAATGGTCCGGACCCTAGCCTTCCCCTGCATATTCGACTGGCCGGATAGAATATAAATTTTGAGCGGTTTTTTGCTCTTAGCGTCATCGGCATGCACGGACACGATCCCAGACACTAGACTCATTGCGACAACACATGCGTATTTTTTAAATTTCTGCACCATAGTTTCTCTCTCTACTTAACTTCGTTTCTACCGAAACTTACTTACTTCTTCAAATCATCCTTCAAATACGGCTGGATACTCTTAAGCTCCACAGGCTTATCCATGTTCTCTATGAGCGTATCAAATGCTTTCTTACATCTGGCGACCTCACGTCCTTTACGCTTTTGGTAGTTCACCCACTCCTTTTCTATATCCGGCAAATACGTTTTGGCCGCCGAGCCGTAGTAGGACAGTGCCGTATAAGCGGCGGGAACTCTTGCGTGCTTATTCCATCCCTCCTGCAGCAGATAGGCATGGGCAAGCGGAAGCCCCTCTTTAAACCTGTTCTTCGCGATGAGGGTTACACTGTTCGCCAAGACGCCATTTGCGAACATGACCCCGCTGGGGGCATGCTCCGTGGCCGCGCGGTAGACATCACCCCATAACTGCTCGAGATCCTCTGGGTTCAAGTGCGAATAGACCGCGGAGGCCTCCGACCGTGCTCCTCCATTAGGATTGGACAACATGTCTTTCAGTGCCGGTAACAGAAGGCTCTTATCTGCCTTCTCAAGCCCCTTCCCTTTCGGAAAATAACCCGTGTAGGACCTGACATTTCCACCATAGAACAGCACCGACGCAATCTGTCTCGTAAGCTTACGGGTTGCATCCTGCTCACGATCATCAACGGCCGCAAGTTTTAGGAGCGTCGGGGTGGCTTTTCTCGAGACACTGCCTAAGCCGTTGACCGCCGCCCCTCTTCGCGGCAACATCAACGCGTTGATCGCAAAAAACCGCAGTGTCATGTCCGTGTCATTTTCAATCTTGTCTATCAGGGCATCCACCGCTTCTTCTGACTGGCGTCCGGCATACTGGAGTCCTGTGCAGGCACCGTAACGGGCATAACGGTTAGAGCTGTTCAGCATACTGATCAGCTCCTTAACCACGTGTTCCTCGCGCCGACCAAGTTCTTTGGCCGCTTCACCGCGCACAACTAGCGACCAGTTCCCCAACGCGGCGAACAGCTGCTTCTTCGACATCCTCGCGACCAGAGCTTTGCTGGACGCCCACCTGCCATGAAAAAGACCGGCCGCGGCCACGGACTTTACCTCTGCCGGAGTCATCACTGGAATACAGCCCCCACCTTTACCCGTAATAAGCAGGGCCTTGCGGGGCAGACAATGTTGCATAAGGCGTTGTCCGCTTGTACTCCATCCTCTGTACTTCCCGGGATCACTCAACTGTGGCTGATACCAGGACGATCCATCCGCGCGCCGTTCCACCTCTGTAAACCAGCGGGTGTTGCGGATATACGATTGCGCCGCTTCCGGGCCGCCGCGGGCAGCTCCCAATGCACCCCATTGCCAGGCAAAGAAATGACCCGTATGCCCGGCCTCACGAAGACCATAGGAGGCAAGGGTCATGCGCACGCAATATTCCGCGTCCTTTTTGTGGCCAGCAAGGTCATACAGGACCGCACCGATCGACATGCGACCATTGTTATCATGATCATACCGGGGGTCATGGTCCCCATAAGGAATAGTGCCTTTATCAGTATAGAACTTCAAAAAGTTCAGCGCGCGCTTTATGGCCTCATCGACAAGCGGCTCCTTAACACCACACTTCTGAGCCAGAACCAAAGACAAGGCACAGACCATGCTGGCCTGGTTCATCGCGCCATAAGCACCGGGAGGCCCGTACATACCATTCTTCTCAATGTCAGCCGTCCCGTGACTCCATGTTCCCACACCACTAACGCCTCTGGCTAGGACCGTGGCGAGCGAAGTGATTCCAGGTAGCACGGCCTTATCACCTGTGGCCAGATAGTATTCTGTCAGAAAGACGTTCTTATACGCACCGCCCCACGTATTCATTGCCCCCGTTCGGCCCTCTTCAGCTTTTGCGAGTGCGCGTGCATAGTCACCTACGGCAGAAATGTATGCCTCGTCACCCGTAGCCAACAAGCCAAGGGCATCGAGATAGGCCCAGATGCTTCCTCGCGGAGCCGTTGTGTTGTTTCTTTTCTTTACAAAAAAACTTCTTTTAAGAATGTCCTGTGCCGCCTGATCAATGAGGCGATCCGTTTTTTTACACGTCCAGGGAGACGTGGCGCTATAGCTGCCAAGAACCGGGAGAGTCAGTGCAATCTGCCGGGTCCCGCTTGCCTTGAGCTCCGTCGATGGGTCAGACCGCCATACGTTCAGGACCAGCTTGCCGCCATTCGTTTTCTTCTCCGCCTCTTCAACCGCAGTACCCAAGGACCGGCGCGCATCCAGAGTGAATGCGCCTTTGCCAGTATCCTGTCCGGCGGTCGGCGACACAATCCCCAGAATGACATCACCCTTTTGTAGCTTACCGTCGGCCGGGCTGCCCTCGGCAATGTCTTCGATCAAAATCTGCCGGGAATCAGTAGTGTGGATATATCCAAAAGCACCCGTCGGCCCCAGCGCCCACTTACAATCAACAAGCTTCCCTTCAGGCCGCTCGCCCTTGGTATAATCAAGCGGAGGACCCCCCTTCTTTCCCCAGGCCGCTGGCGAACTGAGCACCAGCCCTATCATGACGAACACTGCTGGTGCTCTATCGTTCCACCATGTGCGCGATGCTCCACTCATAAACAATCTCCTATGCGAGGGTATTGGCATTCCCCGTGTTTAACGCTGATCTCAATGGCCGACATACTCTTCGGCGCATATCTCGAATGATCTAGTACTGGGCCTCTGATCACAACTTGTAATTTGCAACAGAGAACATGGCACTTTGAAACAGAGCTCGGGCCACCAAGATATTCTCCCAAGCATCATCCATCCCGGCGGCGTCCTGATCATCCGCTGTGGACGCGTTAACCCTGAGGGTCACTTCTTTATACAGCTGATCCCTGCCGTCATCGGCGATGAAACGGTGGGCGAGGCAGCCCTCAATCTTCTATTGAGTATCGCTGCTTACATCATTTGCAACCAGAATAAATTAGACCTTAAGCGTGTAGCTATTTTCTTTTAGCTTAATAGCCGAGCCGTATCTATCACTTTGCAGTCTCTATCGAATGATAAAGATCATGGCCCCCGCGGGAGGTGGCGTGTAAGCCACTCTTCCCACGCCCTCATTCCAGAGCGATTGGATCTGATCCGGAGAAAGGGCTATATTCCATATAGCGACATCGTC
>CAXMRT010000140.1:0-5582 GCA_964196025.1 uncultured Gemmatimonadales bacterium
GATTTTGGCGGTCCAGATCATGGCGGGTTCACGACCGGCCTTGATAAAAAAGCTGAAGGCTCATAAGCGTGCGATGCAACGCAAGGTCGAAAAAGCTGACAAAAACCTTCAGGACCGTTTGTCATGAGTAAAAAGAAAAAGTCGGCCTACGCGGAAGCTGGCGTCGACATCGACGAAATGATGTCGGGCCTGACCGCTATTAAAAAAATGGTTAAGACCACGCACGTGCCGGGTGTGTTGAGTGATATAGGCTCTTTCGGCGGATTGTTCAAATCCCCAGGGAAAGACATGGTGCTTGTCGCGAGTGCGGACGGCGTTGGCACGAAGCTCAACGTAGCGGTGCAGGCGGGTCGTCACCGGACCATTGGGCAAGATTTGATCAATCATTGCACCAACGATATTCTTGTGCAGGGTGCTTCGCCGATGTTCTTTTTGGACTACCTAGGGACCGCGCGATTGTCCGGAAAAATATTTCAAGATGTTGTGTGGGGGCTATGCAAAGCGTGCCGGGAAAACGACTGTGCGCTTCTGGGTGGCGAGACGGCAGAAATGCCAGGTCTTTATCCCGAGGGCGAGTACGATCTCGTGGGGACGATCATCGGGGCCGTTGACCGAAAATCTATTATTACCGGCAAGAGTATCCGCAAGGGCGACGTTATGATTGGGCTGCCCTCTAGTGGCTTACATACCAATGGGTATTCGTTAGCGCGCAAGGTGCTGTTTGACAAGGCTGGATTGAGTTTGGACGATCTCTTGCCGGGCACAAAAAAGTCAGTGGCCGATCATTTGCTTGCCGTACATAAAAGCTATTTAAAGCCGGTGAAAGCGCTCATGCCGAAAGTCGCCATTCATGGGATGGCGCATATTACTGGCGGTGGCCTCGTGGATAATGTGCCACGGATTTTGCCGGAAGGCTTGTCGGCGGTTGTTGATCGCTCGAGTTGGAAGGTTCCGCGGTTGTTCCAGTTCATTGAAGAGGCGGGTAAGGTTGACAATGACGAGATGTACCGAGTGTTCAATATGGGTATTGGTTATGTGATCATTGTTCGCGCAAAGGATGCGGATGTGACGGTGAAGCACCTTAAAAAACTGCGCGCTCGCCCGGTCGTGATCGGGCACATCGAAAAGGGGCGCTCACCTGTTCAGCTAACGGGATGATGGTGTGAGGCTATTGCGTGATCTCGTATTGGCGCTGTTGCTGTGCCTGTCGCTACCAGCGTTTGCGGAGATTCGCCTAGAAACGCGACCTAGCGTTCGGGTGCGGGGTGATCAGGTTGATGTACGGCTGGGTTTAACGAATCATGGTGACGAGGCGGCCCACGACCTCGAGATCTCCGTCCAATGCGCGACTCTCTCCACCGTCCTTCCATCGGTAGCCCACCTTGACAGTGGCGCTGATTGGAAGGGGACCGCGCGACTCGACGGCCTACCCGGTCGCGGAAATTTCCCTGTGTGGATCACGATACGTTACCGGGATGCGAACGGCTATCCGTTTGGGGCAGGTGCATTTGTCTCTCTGATGACTGAGCCGCCAGAACCGAATCGCCCTTCAGTGGACATGGAGCTTTCTGAGCTGAGTCTGATTAAGGACGGCGTACTGACACTAAGCGCACGCTCGCAGGGCGCGCCGACACTTGATGCTCGCATACAGCTGTTGCTTCCGCCGGGGGTAGTCTGTGAGAAATCGACCCGTGCGGCTCGATTGATCGAGGGGGAGTCTCAGACGTGGACGTTTGACGTGCGGGCCGATGGAGCTAGAGCGGGAAGTCGGTACCCTATTTACGCGACGGTAGAGTATGACGTGGACGGTGTTCATGCACACCACGCAGCGTTAAGTCATGTGGATGTGCGCCGAGCTCCGGTTCCTGATTACGCGCGCGCCAGTTTAGCCATCCCCCTTTTCTTTCTGCTGCTTCTCGCTATGGACATGCTGTGGTTGCACCGGTTGTCGGTCAGCGCTCGCCACAAAGCCGTGTGTTGGGCGTGCTTGGTGAGTTGGCTGGCTTTTTTCGCGGCTCACTTTTCACCGAGCTTGCTGTTCTCAGACACGATGGCGATTGGTGGAGATACGCCCGCACATTTGTACTTATCATCGCATTTGAAGCACGAACTTTTCACTAACGGAAGAATTGTTTCGTGGGCCGACGGCTGGTGGTGTGGGTTTCCCATGTACCAATTTTACTTCAGCTTGCCCTATCTCGCGGTCAGCCTCCTCAGTTGTGTCATGCCGTTGACGGTCGCGTTTAAAATTGTCTCCATTTCAGGGATACTGAGCCTGCCGTTGGCAGCCTGGGTATCGGCGCGCTGGATGAAGCTTCCTCGCCCTATCCCATTGGTGATGGCCATTGTGATGATTCCATTCTTGTTTGTGCGCGCTCACACTATGTGGGGCGTGAACATCTACAGCACGCTTGCGGGGATGATCGCGAATAGTATTAGCTTTTCGATCTTGCTGTTGTATCTGGGCGCGGCGGTTAGAGACGCCATGGAGGGTCGATTCCGATTCTCGACGGTGGCGCTGTTGGTGATGGTCATGGCGTCCCACTTTTTTACCACGATCATGGCTGTGCTCGTTGTGGCGATACTTCCTCTGGCTGTTGTCAGAGAAAAGCGCTTACCTGCGTTCAAGATCTTGGTCGGGGGAGGGCTGCTTGCCACCGGGTTGATGTCTTGGTGGCTGGTTCCGTTACTGGCGAAAATTCAATACTCCGTCGATTTTGGTGGAAGTTGGCCTCTTGCGCAGGTGTTGGAAATGACTGTCACGCGCGGGACTCTCGACCATCTCCTCATTCTGGGTTTACCGGCTATCGCGGGCCTCGTGCTTGCGATTCGATCGGGATCACGGATTGCCTGGGTGTTCCTCTGGATGGCAATAGTGGCGGCGGGTCTTTTCTTTTTCGGGTCGCAGATCGCCGATGTGTTCAACAACATCCGGCTCTGGCCATTTCTCTTTTACGCCCTAACAGCACTTTGCGGTTTGGGACTTGGATGGTTGTTAACGCGCACTCGGGAAGCGGACCTCTACGTCCTGTGCTTGCTGGTGCTGGCAATGGTGTACGTGACCTTGCCGCGGCATGCACCTGAGGGGGAGGGTGTTGAAGGGTGGCGCGAATATAATCAGATTCGCGGCTGGTCCGACTTTAACTACGGGGGCGTGGAGGCTCTTGATGACTGGCCCGTTTATAAAGAATTGGTTTTGGATTTGGAAGGGACACCCGGTCGTTTGGCAAACGACCTGATAGAGGACAACAACCGGCTGGGGTCGACACGAATATTCGAGAGTGTGCCTTATCGAATTGGGAAGCCGATTCTGGAAGGTGGAATTGTGAATTCAGCAGCCGGGTCCTTTTACTCCTACTATATTCAGGGTGAAACATCGCAAAACTCTGCGGGGTATCCGAATCTCGTAACTCCCGCGACATTTGACATGGAGCGCGGGAGCGCTCATTTGGAGTTCTTCAACGTGAAGCATTTTATTGCACGTTGGCCGCGAACGCAGGCGGCATTTTCGAAGTCGGACAGGTGGGAGCGTTTAAAGGAATCGCGAGGCTGGGAGCTGTATGAGAATACCGCGCACGACGGTTCGTACGTGACGATTGCCGAGACCTTTCCGGTCGAAGTTGTTGTAAGCACCTCTTCATGGAAAGAGGTGTCGATGGCGTGGATGTATGCCTTTGACTTTCTTGATCAAGGGTTTGTTATTCAGGATCCTTGTGACCCACCCTCGTCACGATCGTTTTGGCATACCGTTACGGAGCCGGAATTCTATGATCTTCTTGCTGCTGGACGCACCCACTGGAACCCGCGCCAGGTGAATGCGGGTCGTTACTCGGTGAGCGAGGAGGAGGTGACTTCCTCGCGGATCACGTTTCGCACGAATGGACTCGGGTTGCCGCATCTCATCAAGATGTCGTATTACCCGAATTGGAAAGTGCTGGGTGCTGACCGGATATATCGCGTCAGCCCTGATTTTATGTTGGTCTACCCGTCGCAAGAAGAGGTGACGCTTTACTTTGGCTATACATTGTCAGATAATATTGGTCGAAGCATGAGCCTGCTAACGACACTGTGTGTGTTGGGATTGTTCGTCAGGCGCATCTGCACCAAGACGCAACATGAAGCTAGCATCCATACTTAAATTGATCGACGCGACTCTGGGGGCGCTGGCCTGTAGTATTGCGGCTCGTTTCGTTTCGCAGCAGCGATGCCAGCCGGAGTCTTTGGGACAAGTCCTCGCAGACATTCATCGCATCCTCGTGATCCGTCCAGGGGGAATGGGCGATATGATTCTAACGATTCCCGTCTTGCAGGCCCTAAAATCCTCGTTTCCTCATGCGACGATCGACTTGGTTTGCGAATCTCGGAACACGAGCGTCATTCCCCCCGGTACTGTTTCCGGCGATCTTTTTCGATACGAAGCCGAGCCGTTCCGATTCCTTCGAGCCTTATTTACGCGACGCTATGATGTGGTGGTGGATACCGAGCAGTTCCATCATTTCTCTGCATTGTTTGCGCTAATGACGCGTGCGCCATTACGAGCTGGTTTCCGGATTAATCCCCGACGCAACAGTTTGTATACCCATCTTGTGGATTATGATTTGACGGGGTTCGAAGGGGATCAGTTTATGAACTTGCTGCAGCCCTTAGGCGTGCAGGATAGGGGCTATGAGTTGGAGGGGGTTCTTCATGACTGGGTGTCGCCGCCTGAAACAGTTGAGGGCTCGCGCGACGATAGAGTGGTTGTGATCTCTGCTGCTAGCACGACGGTGTACAAGCGTTGGGATCTCGATCGGATGGTGAAGTTAGTGCAGACCTTGGTTCAGGATCGGGATTTTCGCGTGATACTCGTGGGTGGAAAGGCTGAGCGGCGAGAGGCGGATTTGATTGTGCAGCAGGTTGGTTTGCTCGGCGACGGTCGAGTGATCAACCGGGTGGGGGACGGGAGCGTGGCTGATACCGCAACGACCCTTTCTCGGGCGGGCCTATTCGTGGGGGGCGATTCAGGTTTGGCGCATCTGGCGGTGGCGGTAGGCACGCCCACGGTGGTCTTGTTTGGCCCGAGCGATGAACGGAAATGGGGGCACCACGGTCCGTCCAATAAAGTGGTTCGCCATGCCTTAGCCTGCTCACCGTGTGCCATGTTTGGGTATTTCAAAAGCTGCAAAAACTACGCCTGCATGCAGTCGATCACAGTCGAAGACGTTTTGCGATCGGTGGATCAAGTCCTTACCCATACCGGTCAGCAAACGACGGTAGCGCCCACTCGGTGAACCGAGCGCGGTTTAAGGCTCGAGCTGATGATGCTTTCTGAGTCGTTCTACGACGGATGCTGAATAGGCGTAGTACTGGGAGTGCTTCGCCCACTCCATTTCCTTATCGGCATTTTCGAATTCTCCGTTCATGGCGTATAGTTCAGCGAGACGAGCGTGGTTGTGGGGGTGCCAAAAGTGCCAGTCCGTATAGCGGCGCATCGTTTCAATTGCGGCTTCGTAATCTGCATATCTCTCCAAAATCCCAGCTCGTCGTAGGTTGAGTGAGCGATGATAGGGGTTGAGCCGGAGGCCTCGATCGCTCCATACCCG
>CAXMRT010000141.1:0-2380 GCA_964196025.1 uncultured Gemmatimonadales bacterium
GTCCGGCTTCTGCGACGGCCTCGAGCATGCTTTGGACATGACCGTGTTGTTTGGCGCGCTGCCGAGTTGCGATCTCGCGGCTTCGAGTATCTATTCGCAGGAGGGTTCAATCTGCGGTCCATCCTGCAAAGCGGTGCGCGACCTGCCCGTCGGCTACACGCCGGAGATCGGCGTCAGGGTTTGCGTAGGTGTGACGGGTACCGCAGCAGAGTCCTCATACGCGGTAGAAGATGCGCCTCCGCCATCCTGGGTGGTCGACGAAGGGAGTATCGACAGCGGCGGGATTTACGATTCCAACAACAACAAGGTGAAGTGGGGCCCCTTCTTCGATCAGGCGGATCGGGCACTGTGCTACACAGTCACACCACAGAGCGGCACTTCAGGCTGTGAGCTTTGGGACGGCAGCGTCTCTCTGACGGGAGTACCCGAGGGTCTCTGTGGCGATTTGGAGCTCTGCGCGGGTGGGTTCCACCCCGCCGATCTGGACGACAACTTGAGTATCCCAATCGACGAGATGACCGCCTATACGGGGGCGTGGAAGGATGGCAGTCCGTGGCCTCGCGCTCCAAGCCCGGTTACAACGGCCTATGCGGTGAATGCCGCTACCATCTGGCGTAACGGTGAGCTCTATCACTTTGACCCGAATGCGACCCCGGTCCCGTTCGCATCGGATGCCGTCTCACCTTTTGCAGCTCTCACGTTGGCTGCGAGGGTTAGGGCCGCGTTACCGACGACCGAGCGCTCCTTCGAAAGCGACGGCGCTGACCCCGGAATTCCAGTGACGGTGTCGATAGCGGTCACACCCGAGGGCGGGACCTTGGTGTGGGCAGTCGAGGAGACCCCCCCCGAAGGGTGGACGATCACAGACATCAGCGATGGCGGCATCTTTGACGATCAGGCGAAGCAGGTCCGTTGGGGCGTATTCTTAGACACGACTCCCCGGATTCTCACCTACGACGTAACGCCTCCATCGGTCTGCGGAAATGGTCAATTCGAGGGAGAAGTCGTCTTCGATTCGACCGTCGTGACCATTGGCGGCGCCACACTACTGTCCTGCACTATAATTTTCACGGACGGATTTGAGTAGGAAACACGACGATGTAGAGATTGTGAGGAAACGGAAAGAAACGTGGAGTCGATGATTATGCGCGTATCGAAGCCGTTGATTATTGTTTATGGAATGGTCGCGACAAACTGGGCAAGCCGAAATGTGTCGACTCAACGAGCGTTGACGGAAACTTACCCCTGACGACTAAGTAACTACAAAAAAGTCATGGGGGTCGCGAATGGCGAGGAGTATAAGTGGGATTAAAGCCCTTTTCCCATAATTTCGCACTTATTGAGTCACTGATTATCGCAGTTTTTCACTTGGTTTGTACGGTAACTCAGCGAAATTGGCAATTTTGGCGGGGTTTTGTCCCAGTCACGCCTGCATTCCAGTCCAAATTCTGCCTGTAAGATGAAAGAAACCATGCCGGGGAACAGCCAGTTTAATAAACGTGTTAGATTTCTTCTTCAGGCAAACAACCCCGTTGCTGGCGGAGCTCTGGATTGCCGCATCAGGCCTGTTGCAACTGAAGCTACCTTTTCATCCAGATGAGTAAGTATTTTCTGGATCACCATCGGATCTTCTCGACAATCGCTCCTGCATTGTTCTCGACAATCGCTCCTGCATTGTTCTCGACAATTGCTCCTGCATTGTTCTCGACAATTGCTCCTGCATTGTTCTACCTTCGCCCATCCTTGGGCTCGTACCTTCGCCCATCCTTGGGCTCGTACCTTCGCCCATCCATGGGCTCGTACCTCCCACATCCCTGTGGTCGAATACTGGCGATGACCTTGACGTAACCACCACACTCACTACAGATCTCAATATCGATACCAAATACCCGCTTCAAGCGTCCCCTCATGGGGCCTACTTTTGGTGAGCCCACGTCATTGCAGCGCGTCGTTCGGCAGGGGTTTGATCTTGTTTCTCTTGTGTTGTTCTAACCTTTTTCCCTTTACCCCGTTTAGCCGGCGTTACCCGCGCCCGATATTTGCTATTCGGTGCACCAAAAGTAGGCGCTTCAGGCGAACACTCCGTGAAAGCGGATGAGGTTGACTCTGGGTTTGGGGACCAGGGCGACCAGCTTGGAGATGGCCGTTCCTCGGCAACTGCTCCTGCGTTGCTCTACCTCCAGCATCCCTGCAGTCGTGCGCATCCCTGCGCCCACGGCATACCGTACATCCTGTACATCCTGTACATCCTGTACATAATATACAGCGGTTTAAATATGACATGGGTTGTACCGTTACGATAGGGTGTTTCCAGTTCATAGCGTACTTGACCGTTCCAGGTAGCGGCCAACACGATGCGCAATGGTGTGTGTTAGCCGGG
>CAXMRT010000142.1:0-10768 GCA_964196025.1 uncultured Gemmatimonadales bacterium
CGTGCTCTTCAGCACGTCAAACAGCACTCGCCGACCGGCAACAGCAATGTTCTCCAGCTCGAATAGCATTGAAATTTGTACGGTCTCTGTTTCAGCCACTTCAGTTTCTTCAGTCGTCGTTTCGGTCATCGCTAAGTCTCCATTAAATTAAAAATTCATCGCAAATATAGACAAGTTGTACCCCGACGTCAACAGATGCCTCAACCCGTCTGATTCGGCCCCTGACAGCACCGGTCACCGCAAGCCACATTCACGCATCACTTCAGGCAACTCATCCAGCACATCCCCAGCCAACAAGGCTCGCTGAGAGTAGCCCCAAGCAGCCACATCCGCCGCCCGGCCATGCAAATACACCGCCGCGCGAGCAGCCATCCACGTCGAGACCCCCTGCGCGAGAAAGCCGCACACCAGCCCTGCAAGGACATCCCCCATGCCTCCTGAGGCCATGCCCGGATTCCCAGTGACATTAACGCTCCAGTCTCCCTCGGGCGTAATCACAATCGTTCCAGCCCCCTTCAGCACCACGCAGGCACCGGTCAGGCGAGCCAACTCCAGAGCCTTCCCCCGACGGTCCGACTGCACCTCCGCAACCGAACACCCGAGCAAACGCGCCAATTCTCCCGGATGGGGCGTCAAGACGACCTGCGCCGCACAGTCCTGAATGCTCGCCGCTTCACCCGCCATCACGTTCAATGCGTCAGCATCCAATACCACCGCACCCGTCGCCTCAGCTAAGACCCGGTCCACACTCGCCCGCGTATCCGCGTGCGTCGTCATCCCAGGCCCTATCAATACGCATTCAAAATCCTTTAACCGATCCATCCACACATCCAGTGACTCAGCCCCTAGTGATCCAGACTCGGTCTCTACGCCACCATGCACCATCGCTTCACGAACCATCGGCGCAACAATCGGAACCAAGCGTTCTGGAGTGATGACACTCACCAGCCCAGCACCCGACCGACCGCACGCTTCAGTCGCTAAACTCACGGCGCCGGTATAGCCCGCAGCCCCGCCAATAATCAACGCATGGCCATATACCCCTTTATGAGCAGCGCGATCGCGCCGCTCCAATATGAGTCGAACGTCAACGTCCGAGACCATATCGCCATCCGACACCAACTCGCTCACATAGGCTCGCGGTATGCCAATATCCACAACTTCTACACTGCCGACATAGTTAATACCGGCCGGCAACACGTGCCCCCACTTGGGCTGCGCCATCACTACCGTCAAATCGGCAACCACTGCGATACCCTCCGGAACCCCGGTGTCCGCATTCAATCCAGACGGAATGTCTACGGCCACAACCAAACACCGAACAGAAACAGCGTTGATGTATCGGATCGCCCCGCAAGCCGCCCCACGTACCGGTCCTTCGACGCCCGTTCCAAGAACGGCATCGATCACGATATCCGCCTCACCAGGATCGGCTTCGGCGAGCGACCAATCATGCTCCGTACTCATCTCACGAACAGAAATACCGTCCTGCATCATCCGCTCAAGCTGCGTTAATGCATCTCCACCCACAGAGTCCGTCGATCCTGCTAACCAAACATCAACATCCCAACCGGCCTGATTCAAAACCCGCGCGATCACATACCCGTCGCCGCCATTGTTTCCATGGCCGGTGATGACATGTACTCGCGGCGAGGCCAATCGACCACACTCCGCCAAACGCATGACCGATTCCGCAACGCCGCAGCCAGCACGCTCCATCAGGTCCCCACCCGTAACACCAAACTCAAACACGGTGCGCCGATCCAACCCTTGCATCTGATCTGCCGTCACAACCTTCATTCGTGTCCACCTCGGTACTCTGCCATCGCTGCCACCATCTCTCTCACCGCCTCCGCCAACCCAACAAACACACTCCGCGCAACAATGCTGTGTCCGATATTTAAGGTGTTCAAATGCGGGATTCTCAAAATCGCTCCGATAGTGGACATGGAGATCCCATGACCAGCGTTGACCACCAAGCCAAGCTCCTCAGCCAATCGAGCACCCGCCTGCAAACGAGCCAACTCGGCCTCTTGCTGCACGCCTACCGCATCGCAGAACGTGCCCGTGTGTAGTTCAATGACGGGGGCCCCTATGTCAGCGGCCGCACGAATCTGCACCTCGTCCGCCTCTATAAACAAGCTCACCTCACACCCCGCACCAGCCAAGCGAGCGACGGTCTCTCGCAAGACCTCTCGCTGGCCCACAACATCCAAACCGCCTTCGGTGGTCAATTCTTCCCGCTTTTCTGGAACCAAACAAACCTCCGCCGGTTTCAGGTCACAGCCAAACGCGATGATCTCAGCGCTGTTCGCCATCTCTAAGTTGAGCGGAACCGACAAACACTCTTTCAGTTCCAGCACGTCTTGATCCTGGATATGCCGACGATCCTCGCGTAAATGAACGGTGATCCCATGCGCTCCCGCCTCTACGGCGTGCAGGCCTGCCTCTCGGACCGATGGATACTCAGTCCCACGCGCTTGGCGCAAGGTCGCGACATGGTCAATATTTACGCCCAGTTTCATCAGCGACTAGGCGTGCCCCAACTTCTTCAAGATCCAGTGGTTCTTCGCCCAGTCCTTCTCGACCTTCACCCACAAACGTAAAACCACCGTCTTCTCGTAGATGCCAGCCAACTCATCGCGCGCCTGCCGCTCAACCTTTTTCAACAAGCGACCTTTATTCCCAATCACGATGCCTTTTTGAGAGGGCTTGTTCACATAAATCTCGCACTCGATAGAGATCCGCTCATCCGTCTCATCCATGGAGTCCACCACCACCGCAATCGCGTGCGGCAATTCATCCTTCAAATTGGCAAATAGTTTTTCTCGGATAATATCCGCAATATTTAGCTTCTTCGGAAAATCCGTCAGCATCTCCTCAGGGAAGAGCGGTGGACCAATCGGGACCGACGTAAATAAACAGTCCAACAAGGCCGGAACACCATCACCAGTAAGCGCTGAGATCGAAAACCAAGGACAGACATGCTCGATGCCCTTCTCTGCGGAAACTGCCTCCCACATCTCCCGATAATCATCCTCAAAACTAGCCTCTTCATCACATTTGTTCAACGCGATGATGCAAGGGGTCTGAGTCGGGATAATGCGACGCATCCACCCCTCGTCCTCTTCCCGCGGCCGTGTACTGGCATCCAAGATAAGCAGCGATAAGTCCGCTCCCGACATCGATGAACGAGCCGTTCGATTCATCACCTTCCCCAACTCATACTTCGCTTTATGAATGCCGGGAGTATCAAGAAAAACTAATTGTCCACGCTCTTCACTCCAAATGCCCCGAATCACATTCCGTGTGGTCTGGGCAACAGGAGAGATGATACTCACCTTTTCCTGCAAAATATGATTCAGCAGAGTCGACTTCCCTACATTGGCTCGCCCAATCAAGGCCGCAATCCCAGATCGATAATCCGGATGCGGTAACACGTTGAAGTTGTCTAGATCTAATTCCATAGTAAGAAAGGGATTTTACTTGATGAATTCATATAAAAGAATGATAATTTATACATATTAACGGGTTTCCTAAACCCTCAAAGGAGAACAACATCGTGACTTTCAATATACTCGCACTCGGCTTCGGCGGACCTGAACTTATCGCTATCCTTGCCGTCGTCGTACTTCTATTCGGCGGAACCAAACTTCCAGGACTCGCCCGATCTCTCGGCCGCAGCATGACCGAATTCAAACGCGGGAAGCAAGAAGGCTCGGATCTCCTCAATGCTGCTGAGTCCAAGGACACAACCCCAACCGATTCATCAGACCCTACAGACTCAGCACCTTCCGAACCAAACGCCTGAGCAGCCCAAAAGCAAGACCCGCTCTAACCCACGACTACGGTTCATGTCTTCCAGAATGAGCTGACAGCCGCAGTCATCACGGCCTGAGCACAGGACAATCGCTTATAGCTGACCCTTCGCGCGTTTCGATTTCACATCCAAACGTTCGAGATACTCTTCCGCCAAATACGTCCAAGACGAGTCCTCGTCCTGCCCCGCTACAAAATCTTCGTAGACAACCCGCGCTTCGTCCAACTTAGTCAAGGCAATCAAACAACGCGCCGCCCCAAATGTGGCTTGAGGTGTCAGATAGGTGTGTGCCGCATAAGTCGTAATGAATGATCGATACGCGGTCAGCGCAGCCTCTTCCTGGCCACCACGAGCCTCCTGACAATGAATTAAGCCCAAAACCGCAACAGGCGCAAATTCATGCTCAGCGTACTCAGCCGAAAATCGAGTGTACGACGCTTCCGCCCCTTCGTAGTTTCCCAGATGATAATGCGACTGCGCCAAGGTCAACAAGGCCACAGGAGCACTCGGCGTATTAGGGAAATTACTGACAACCTGCTGCAACGCCGTAACATCGTTATTCTGAACCTTCGCCAAACTCAAAGAAGCAGCGTTGATTGTTTCCTCACCCGCTTGTCGCTTGTTGACGATAAAAAACACGAGCGCACAAACCGCAAGCAGCGCCGTAATCGCAGGCCACACTAACTTCTGGGCCGAGTCTGACAAGGCCGGACCTTCTGCAAAGGTAAGGTCCTCAACAAGAGCGCCTTCAGTTACCGGCAGCGTTTTATTTTCTTCAGTCATAATGTTTGCTTCCTCTACAAATTTAAGGGGGGATTTAATTCGGGATTAGGCCCAAAATCAAGCTAATTCAGACTCGGTCAACGCCGCATCTCCCGCGCAGCGGATCGATCTGCCTCGCGCTTCTTCAAGTCCTGACGCTTATCCTGCTGCTGCTTTCCTTTGCAGACGCCCAACTCCAGCTTGGCATACCCACGCTTGAAATGAATGTTCAAAGGGATCAAGGCATGGCCATCTCGCGACACAAACCCGTCCAACTTCAGAATTTCCCGTTTGTGCAACAACAGTTTACGGGGCCGCGTAGGCTCGTGGTTGTGACGGTTTCCGCAGACGTAAGGCTTGATATACACATCGCGGAGCCACATCTCACCGTTCTCCACCATCGCAAACCCACCCGTCAGAGTCACTTCACCCTCACGAATAGACTTAATCTCGGTGCCCAAAAGCTCGATCCCACACTGGTAACGCTCCAAGACGGTATAGTCATGGAACGCTTTGCGGTTCGATATTTTTCCAGCAGACTTGCCGGCTGACGCCGCCATGTGAACACCCAGTCTAGAATAAAGTGGTTTCTTCGCCAGCCATACCGTCGAAGTCAATCTCAGCAATCAATTTGCCTTCCGCGATCTCACGCAGGGCAATATCTAGATTTTCATCATCCCGACCATCAGGGACAACATATGGTCGCATGCCTGCATTCAGCTGCTTCACACGCTTTGAAACCATGTTGATCAGTACCGGAAGGCTCGTCACCTTCGTCTTTGCTATGTCCAGAAGTTCAATATTCATCGCTCGATGTCTCCTTTAGCCCTCAAAATACAGAAGGGCGCGCATAATACGCGCCCCCCTGCTTTGAGTCAATGTACTTTTTCGAAGAACCTAGTACATTCCGCCCATACCGCCCATTCCACCCATGTCGCCATGAGGTGCGTGCGGCTCTTCTGCTTCAGGTAATTCAGTGATCATGCACTCAGTTGTGAGCAACAAACCAGAGATACTGGCTGCATTCTGAAGTGCTGAGCGTGTCACCTTCGCAGGATCCAAAACACCCATTTTGATCAAATCTCCGGTTTTACCAGTCGCTACGTTGTAACCCTGGCTCCCCTTCAACCTCGAAACTTCCTGAACAATCAAGGAGCCTTCAAGACCCGCATTGTTCGCCAACTGACGCAATGGAGCCGTAAGAGCTGCCCGAACGATATCCACACCAATGGATTCGTCGCCTTCTGCATCAACAGCATCCAACGCACTCATACTACGGATCAAAGCAACGCCGCCACCAGGGACAACACCCTCTTCGACCGCGGCACGGGTTGCATGCAATGCATCTTCGACGCGAGCTTTCTTTTCCTTCATTTCAGTCTCAGTTGCAGCACCGACGTTGATCACAGCAACACCGCCAGCCAATTTGGCCAAACGCTCTTGCAGCTTCTCGCGGTCATAGTCCGAGGTAGTCTCACCGATCTGACGACGGATCTGACCCACACGACCCTGAATAGCAGAGGTTTTACCTGCGCCTTCAATGATCACGGTGTTATCCTTGTCGATCACGATGCGCTTCGCGCTACCCAGATCTTCAAGTCCAACGCTCTCAAGCTTCACGCCCAGTTCTTCTGTGATGCAACGACCACCAGTAAGGATCGCAATGTCTTCCAGCATCGCCTTGCGACGATCACCGAAACCAGGAGCCTTCACAGCAGCACCCTGCAACGTTCCGCGCAAACGGTTAACCACGAGAGTTGCCAACGCTTCGCCTTCAACATCTTCTGCAATGATAAGCAGAGGACGGCCAGACTTAGATGCAGTCTGAAGAAGTGGGAGAAGATCCTGCAGATTCGAAATCTTCTTTTCGAAGATCAAGATGAGAGCATCTTCCAGCACGCACTCCATGCTGTCAGTGTTGGTTGCGAAGTAGGGAGACAAGTAACCCTTGTCAAACTGCATACCTTCAACAACATCAAGCGTGGTATCAATGGTCTTGGCTTCTTCAACGGTAATCGTTCCGTCTTTACCAACCTTGTCCATCGCATCAGCAATAATTTCGCCAATCTCATTGTCGCCATTTGCAGAAATCATCGCAACCTGTGCGATTTCTTTGTGCTCTTTGACTTTCTTGCTGAGTTTCGCAATCTTGGCCACAACAGCAATTGTTGCCTTGTCAATACCGCGCTTGAGACTCATTGGATTCGATCCAGCAGTCACACTCTTCAAGCCTTCACGATAAATCGCTTCAGCCAGCAGTGTCGCTGTCGTTGTACCCTCACCAGCAATGTCACTCGTCTTGCTCGCTACTTCGCGAACCATCTGAGCACCCATGTTTTCAAACGGATCCTGCAGATCGACTTCCTTCGCAACCGACACACCATCTTTAGTAATGGTTGGTGAACCAAACTTCTTATCAATTACAACATTACGACCGCAGGGGCCGAGCGTTACTTTGACTGCACGGCTAAGCTTTTCAACTCCAGCCAGCATAGACTGACGCGCATCCGCATCATACTTAATCATTTTTCCATCAGACATTCTTACGTCTCCTAATTGTTAGTTTAAAGTCAGCTGGGAATTAACCCACAATGGCGAGGATATCATCCTCACGCACAATCTGATACTCGACATCATTTACCTTCACATCAGTTCCGCCGTACTTCGGCATGAGAACCGTATCGCCAACCTTGACGTTGAAAGCAATCTTCTTGCCATCTTCGTCCAAACGACCCGTTCCCAACGCAACCACAGTACCTTCTTGCGGCTTTTCTTTAGCCGAATCTGGAATGATGATTCCGCCAACCCGTGCATCCGATGCTTCCGAAGGCTCCACAAGAACCCGATCGGCCAAAGGCTTAATTTTTGGTTTTTTTGCCATGATGTTTATACTCCCTGTCTTTTCTTTAGGTGTTAGTGATTAGTTAATCAGTTAAATCTTACTTGGCTTCGTCGTCGACCATCTCGAAGTCGGCATCAATCACGTCGGCTTCATCTTCTTTGGCTTCCGTCTTTGCCTCATCGCCAGCAGGCGCCTCTGCATCAGGAGCCGGAGCACCGTCTGCATCATCCGCCTGAGCATAGATTTCTTCGCCAGCCGCCTGCATCGCAGTCGTCAGCGCTTCCATTGCAGCCTTGATCTGATCGCCATCATCAGATTTCAGTGCTTCCCGAACCCCTTCGACCAAACCGGTCAAAGACGTTTTGGTTTCCTCAGAGATCTTCTCTTCATTGTCCTTCAGGACCTTTTCAGCCTGATGAGCAGCCGACTCTGCCTGGTTGCGCAACTCAACACCATCACGGCGCTTCTCGTCCTCAACCGCATGCTTTTCAGCATCCGCAACCATACGCTCAATCTCGTTCTCACTCATTCCGCTCGAAGCCGTAATGGTGATGTGCTGCTTTTTGCCAGTGCCCTTGTCCAAGGCAGAGACCTTAAGGATGCCATCCGTATCAATATCAAAGGTCACCTCGACCTGAGGCACACCACGCGGTGCAGGCGGAATCTCATCAAGATGGAAGTCACCAATGTTCTTGTTGTCATTCGCCATCTTGCGCTCACCCTGGAACACCTTGATTTCAACCGATGGTTGACTATCAGCCGCTGTACTGAAAATCTGACTGCGCGTCGTAGGAATCGTCGTGTTACGCTCAATCAAGGGCGTCAAAATTCCCCCCTGCGTTTCAATACCAAGCGTCAGCGGCGTCACATCAAGCAAGACAACGTTTTTCACGTCGCCCATGATGATACCACCCTGGATAGCCGCACCCACAGCCACGACCTCGTCCGGATTCACACCCTTGCTAGGTTCGCGACCAAACACATCTTTGGCCAACTCTTGAACCATCGGCATCCGCGTCGAACCACCCACAAGAATAGCTTCATCAACAGCCGATAGCCCCGAATCACTCATACAACTCACAACTGGACCACGCGAGCGCTCAACAAGATCTCCCACCAACTGTTCCAGCTTGGCACGCGACAAGGTCACGTTCAAATGCTTCGGACCAGAGGCGTCAGCGGTAATGAACGGCAGGTTGACATCCGTTGACTGAGAACTCGAAAGCTCACACTTCGCCTTCTCTGCAGCTTCTTTCAAACGCTGCAAGGCCATGTTGTCGCCTGTCAAATCCACACCACTCTCAGTCTTGAACTCATCAACCAACCAATCAATCACGGTCTGGTCAAAGTCATCACCACCCAAATGAGTGTCGCCATTAGTGGCCAAGACTTCAAAAACGCCCTCGCCAATATCCAAAACCGACACATCGAATGTACCGCCGCCCAAGTCATAGACCGCAATCTTCTGGTCATCTTTCTTATCCAAACCATACGCAAGCGATGCCGCAGTAGGCTCGTTAATGATCCGGCGCACTTCAAGACCTGCAATCCGACCAGCATCCTTGGTCGCTTGACGCTGACTATCATTGAAATAGGCAGGGACAGTAATAACCGCTTCCGTCACATCCTCGCCAAGATAAGCCTCTGCATCTGCCTTCATCTTCTGCAAAATCATCGACGAGAGCTCGGGAGCCGAATACTCTTTGTCGCCAACCTTCACCGCACAATCACCAGTGGAACCCTTGATTACATCATAGGGAATGTTCGCCAGTTCACCGGCAGTATCATCAAACTTCTGCCCCATAAAACGCTTGATCGAATAGATCGTGTGTTCCGGATTCGTTACAGCCTGCCGCTTCGCAGCCTGACCCACCAAACGCTCACCGTTCTTCGCAAATGCCACAATAGACGGTGTCGTACGCTGACCCTCTGCATTAGGGATCACAACAGGCTCACCGCCCTCCATGATCGCCATACACGAGTTAGTCGTTCCTAAGTCAATTCCAAGTATTTTGCTCATAGCCGTTCTCCTTTCGCTCAAAACCTCAATAGTTTCAAATCGTTATAAAATTGGACACTCCTCCAAAGCAGCTATCGTACCAACTCCGCTTGGGACCCAGCCGGTCAAAGACGCAAGCAACTGCACAACAACGACTTAGGTTAGACACCTATAGTTTAGGGTCGAGGTGCAAAACTCCCGATAGAGTCACTATGTCACACCATCGGGCCACTTTGTCCCATGCATCTATGTCTCTCTGTCTGGGTCGACACGACAAAACCCGCTCGCGCAGGAATACTCTTTTCTAACCCTACGGTTGCTTGTGTAGTGCGTGTGACCCGAAGGGCTCGCGCCCACCCCACCAAATCACGCAACCCACACCCGAATACTCCCTCCAACGCATGAGTGCTTATGTCGCGCTTCAAGCGTCGGACTAGAACAGTTCTCGGTTCTCGGGGTTCGGCTACCGATTCTGGTCCGGCGTATGAGGACACGCCGCAGCAGCTTGATCGTGGGCAGGGCTGCCAGCCCCCTGGCCCGCGCAGCTCGGCTACTCCGAGCTCCACCTCGCTCCGGACTAGAAAAGTTCCGGGTTCTCAGGATTCGGTTTCAAGCCGAAACGCTCATAACACAACGCCGTTGCGACACGCCCCTGCGGAGTGCGCTTCAGATACCCTTCTTGTATCAGGTACGGTTCGTACACTTCTTCGATGGTGTCGGCTTCCTCACCCAAACTGACGGATAGGTTGTTCAAGCCAACCGGACCCCCACTAAATTTATGCACCAAGGTCTCCAACAATCGGGCATCCATCGCATCCAACCCATGCTCATCTATATCGAACATCGTCAAGGCCTTGTCAGCCACTTCGCCTGAGATGACGTTATCCGCTCGAACCTGAGCATAATCCCGCACGCAGCGCAGAAGATTATTCGCGATGCGAGGCGTTCCACGCGATCGTCGAGCAATTTCAAGCGACCCGGCGTCGTCAATCTCGACACCCAGAATCTGAGCGGAACGATCCACGATGGTCTTCAAGTCGTCTGCAAGGTAGTAGTCGAGCCGATTCACAATCGCGAAACGCGTCCGCAGCGGTGCCGACAATAACCCGCTCCGCGTCGTCGCCCCCACCAAGGTGAACTTGGGCAACTCAAGTCGACACGATCGAGCGTTAGCTCCTTGGTCAATCATGATATCGATCACGAAATCTTCCATAGCAGAATAAAGATATTCTTCGACCGTCTTCTGCATCCGGTGAATTTCGTCGATGAACAGTATGTCGCCCTCTTCAAGACTCGTCAGCAAGCCGGCGAGATCACCCGCCTTTTCAATAACCGGACCGGAGGT
>CAXMRT010000143.1:0-4133 GCA_964196025.1 uncultured Gemmatimonadales bacterium
AGCTTGGGCGTGCCTTTCGTAAATGCGAAACGACGCCCCTTCAGATACTCATCAGGGCAATCCTGTCCATCGCGCTTTACCAACTCCGGCTTGTAATCATACAAGTCCAAGTGAGGCGGTGAGCCGGTTAGGTGTAAATAGATCACTCGCTTCGCGCTCGCAAGTTCCGGAGAAAACTTTGCAGCCAAAGGGTTCATCGCCGCAGCTACGCCGTCGTTTGCCAACAACGAACTAGCAGCAAGGCCTCCCACTCCAGCCAAGGACTCTTTTAGAAAATGCCGCCGCGTTTGATTCAACAAATGTTCGCTTACTGGATCCATGTCGCCCCCTATCGCCTCATCAATACTTCATCGAGATTAAGCAAGACATTGCCAACCACGGTCCACGCCGCATACTCAGCCGCCACTGCGCCAGCCGGCAAGGCACCAATCGGCTCCGTCGCCAAACTCGTTGCGCTTGCCGAGTCTTCCGCTAAGCGCGCCAAAGAGCCTTCGTACAAAGCCACCAAGCGGTCGAGTTCCGACGCCTCTGGCGAACGAGCCACACAGACTCGAAATCCGAAGGAAAGCTTTTCTCGCAACACCCCTTCCATCCCCGCCATACGTCGACCCAAGCCTTGCGCGGCCTCGACAAACACGGGGTCATTCAACGTCACTAGAGCTTGCAAGGGAGTATTGGTTCGGTCGCGCTGAACCGTACACACTTCGCGGTTGGTCGCATCAAACGTAACCATGGACGGATATGGATTCGATCGACGCCAATTCGTATACAAACCACGACGGAAGCGATCTTCTCCTTCGCTCGTCTTCCAGTCAATCGATCCGCCGAATGCGGCTTTAACGCCCATGATCGGCTGCGGGGGCCGAACGGGTGGTCCATACATCTTGGGACTCAACAAGGAACCGGCCTTCAATGCCTGATCACGAATTTGCTCCGCTGACAAACGAAAGCGTGCGCCGCGCGCCAACAAACGATTTGTCGGATCTCGCTCCACCATCTCTGGTGTCACACCGGACTGTTGGCGGTACGTCGAGGTCATCACAATGGTTTTCAGCAAGGCTTTCATATCCCACCCACTCTCGACAAACTCGACAGCTAACCAATCCAACAATTCTGGATGAACAGGCAACTCTCCTTGCGCCCCAAACTCTTCACTGGTGCTGACGATGCCAATACCAAACACTTGCTCCCACAGTCGATTTGCCACCACGCGAGAGGTCAAAGGGTTGTCGGGTGACACCAACCACTTCGCCAGTGTCAACCGTGTCACTTCTTCACCGTCTGCCGCATAGAACGCTGCCGGCAAACCCGGCTGCACAGCCTCCCCTGTCGCCAAATAATTGCCCCTGATCTGAATCCTAGTTTCACGAGCCTCCGCCAATTCTTTCATCACCGGAACGGTGGTTATCGGCTTCGCCTCCTTCAGCTTAGCCTTCAAGGCGGCAAGCACCTTAGGGTCACTCTTCACGGATGCATTCTTATCAGAGGCCTCTAACTCTGAAATTTCCCGCTCCAATTCGACTCTCGTATCTAGAACTCCTTCAGCGTAGATGGAGTGGGTTGGACTTTCATTTTTTCGGTCAGAATCCTCGGTGCTGTTAAAGATAGCGAACAGCTGGAAATATTCTTTCTGAGAGATCGGATCAAACTTGTGATCATGACACTGCGCACAGTCCGCGGTCGTACCCATCCATGTAGCCATGGTCGTATTGACACGATCCACAATGGCTACATTGCGATATTCTTCATCATTCGTACCGCCCTCATTATTCGTGAGTGTATTCCGGTTGAAGCCTGTCGCTACCAACTGTTCCTCTGTAGGGCTCGGCAGCAAGTCACCCGCGATTTGCTCAAGCGTGAACTGATTGAAGGGCTTGTTCGCGTTTAATGATCGAATCACATAATCTCGATAGGCCCAAATCGTCCGCGGTGGGTCATCCGCATATCCCGCTGAGTCTGCGTAGCGCGCCAAGTCCAACCACTTGCGCGCCCAGTGCTCTCCGTAGGCGTCGCTCGCCAATAAGCGATCAACCACACGCTCATACGCCTTTCGATCACCTGTCTTCTCAAATGCAGCTACATTTTCGACGGTCGGAGGCAAACCAGTGATATCCAACGAAAGTCGACGGATCAAAGTAGCTCGACTCGCTTCTGGCGCAGGCGTCAAGCCCTCCTCAGCTAACCGCGCATGAATAAGCTGGTCCACACCCGACTTCGACCAGAACCACTTTTTGAGTTTGGGCCGCACCGGCTTCACGTACGACCAATGCGCTTGATAGTTCGCCCCATCGTCGATCCACTGACTCAACAAGCGAACTTGCTCAGCCGTCAGTCTGTGACCAGACTTCGGCGGCGGCATCACATCATCGACGTCATCCGCGAGCACACGATCAATCAGCACACTCGCCTTAGAGTCTCCAGGAACGATCGCCTGATACCCATCCAGATCCATCGCGGCACCTGCTGCTGTATCTAAGCGGAGGCCCCCGGTTTTCTTGCTGCCACCCTCACGAGTGTTGCCATCGGGTCCGTGACACTTGAAACACGCGTTCGACAGGATCGGTCGGATGTCCCGATTAAAATCCACCTCAGCCGCGCCCAACATTACAGGCGCCGTCCCGGCGGCAATCATGACGAGCACTCGAGCAAACACCCCACGTCGACCCACTGCAGCCCGCCACTCGTTTATACGCAAATTCATAAAAGTCACAAAACTCATCAAAAACACCCTATAATCAAAAACGGCCTTACCTTATCAGCGGCTTCTTTAGATGGATAACCGACTGAAAAGATAGGCGCTACAGTCCATCAAAACAACGCCAATCACTCGCGAAATTACCCCATTCACTTCCTCGACACGACGCCCTTGATCCCAAACACATCAAAGGTTGCGCTCAAAGAGGGCCGCAGATATATTGCGGCCACTATGAAACTGCTTCGACTACATCTGACTACACCCATTCGACTCCACTTACTCGCACTCCTCCTGCTCGTCAACCTCACTATCATAGCAGAGGGTCGAGCGGACGAACCACTGACCCGCACACAAGCCGTCAGTCTTCTCGACGCTGAATGGACCAAACTGAAAACAGCGCAACGGGCAGAACGCTTAGCCGCGATCAAGACACAGATCGTCACGGTCGGGGAACACCAGATGCGGTATCACGTCACACGCTTTGGCAAGGAACCTGAGGCCGGACACAGTTTATGGATTTCCATGCATGGCGGCGGCGGAGCCGCTAAATCAGTCAATGACGGTCAATGGCACAATCAAGCCCGCCTCTATAAGTTGAAGGAAGGCTACTATATCA
This sequence comes from uncultured Gemmatimonadales bacterium, assembly GCA_964196025.1. GTDB lineage: Bacteria > Verrucomicrobiota > Kiritimatiellia > CAXMRT01 > CAXMRT01 > CAXMRT01. The sequence goes on from CAXMRT010000143.1 coordinate 3,312, forward strand.
GTCCACGCGCGCCGACCGATACGTGGAATCTCTGGCACCAAAAACACATTGACCCGCTTTTTGACAAATTGATTGCCGATTATGTGATCGCCAAAGGCGTCGACCCTAACCGCATCTACATCATGGGTTACTCCGCTGGCGGGGACGGCGTCTACCAACTGGCACCACGATTTGCTGACCGACTCGCTGCGGCCGCCATGATGGCCGGACATCCAAACGAAACAAAACCCGACGGACTCCGCAATATCGGATTCGCGCTCTACATGGGTGGGCGCGACGGTGGCTACAAGCGCAATGAACACGCGGCTAGATGGAAGAAGCTTTTGGGCAACCTACACAAAGATGACCCAGACGGCTATCGGCACCAGGTCAAAATTTTTCCACAGCACGCACATTGGATGAATGGTGACGACCGCGCAGCCCTCCCTTGGCTCGCTGACTTCAGCCGTAAGCCCTGGCCCAAAAAAGTCGTATGGCTCCAAGACGATGTCACCCATAATCGATTCTACTGGCTTGCCGTCGAAAACCCCAAAAAAGGAATGCGCATCACCGCATCAGTCGATAAGCAAACCATATCACTACGCTCCGACAACCTAAACGCTGTTACCCTACGGCTTCATGACGACTTGATCAACCTTGACCAAGCGATCCGCGTTGTGGCGAACGGAAAAGAGGTTTTCAAGGGAGGCCTCCAACGAACAAAAAACGCAACCATACGCTCCCTCCATGAACGTTCCGACCCAGCCACAGCCTGTTTTGCCACGCTAACGGTGCAGTGGGAGTAGACAGCTAGTCGTACCAAGGCGGCCGGTAAACGAACGT
>CAXMRT010000144.1:0-5711 GCA_964196025.1 uncultured Gemmatimonadales bacterium
TCCACACACCCTCGATCTCTTCTAGAGTCAACACGAAGTCACCCTTCGAGTATCCAGTCACCGCGTAAATTTTCCCATCCAAGTAGGTCACGTCGGTGCACGAGAAGTGAGCCTTCTCCTGCGAGTACCACTCATTCGCACGAGCGAAGTCAAACTCTGTCCCTGTCGGTTTCTTAATATCTTGAAGCACCTTGCCCGTGAGGTCCGTGATCAAAATCCGCGCATTGCCTTGTTGGGCAAGTGCCAAAAAGGTGGCTCCCTCGTGTCTGAACACAACAATTCCATGAATATTCGCCTTTAACCGGTCGTCGTCACCCAACCTCGTCCAGGTCTTCAAGTCCGCGCTAATCGAGCACAGTCCGTAACCCGGGATTCCCGTATACAAAATGCCTGTGGCGACGTCCTCATTGAAACCACCATGCATCTTCGGCTCAAACGGTTTTGCGGCTTCTGGAAAAGCGGCAGTAAGACCTTGGTCCCACGTAAAGACCATCGAACCCTGCCCCGTGGTCAGCTCGGCGGGTGCCGCGGCATGCTTATGCTCATGCCCATGCTCATGGCCATGCGCTTTACCCTTTGCATCATCCGCGGCGTACAACGCAGCACCTGCAGTCATACACGTGATTCCACCAACAAGACTCGCCATCATTATACTAGATCGTTTCATCCTATGTCCCCTCTGATTAATAAACATCCAGAAACTATGGAGATTCTAATCCAAAGCATCAACCGTAAACCTTCCCCGACAAACGAATCCTCACCTCACAAGAGCAATCGCGCTCAAAACTCTTCAATTACCGACACTGGCACGGCGACGCCGCCTAAGAGTCATTTCCCAAAACTCACCTAATCCCACGATCTTCGACACCCCTTACCCTTGTACCTCACCGAGATCCCCGTTATAGTGTGATCCACTTAATAAAGGCAGAACCAACCAGGAGAGTCAGTCATGGGTAATGCAGGCAAGAAAGACAAAGGCAAAAAAGAAGAGAAGAAAACCGCAAAGCTTTCCCTCAAAGAGAAGCGCGCCCAGAAAAAAGAGAAGAAAAACGGGTAGCGGCTCAGCGCCTCGTCCCCACACAGGAAGATTTCCATGGCCATCATTCGCTGGATTGTAGGCGGACTCATCCTCTTCTTTGATCGGGTTTTCACCCCACGAGGCATCAAGCGCGACCCCGCGCTCCAAGCAGAGATCGACAAGCAAACCCTTTCCCTCGCCCTCTACCAATTCCCCGCCTGCCCCTTTTGCGTCAAGGTGCGCCGCGCCATGAAACGCAGCTCACTCAACATCGCCACACACGATGCCAAACGGTCAGAAACCAGCAAAGCAGAACTGCTAGAAGGCGGCGGGAAATACAAAGTTCCCTGCCTAAGAATCACCTCCGAAGACGGCAACACCCAATGGATGTACGAAAGCTCCGACATCATCCAATACCTAGACACCCACTTCCCCATCCCGACAAGCTAAGCCCATAACCCCGCAGTACGGCACGAACCGCAAGTCGTCAAATTCGCTGGATGCAGAAAGTGCAGAGTCGCCTTGTCTCTTCTCATCGAGCCCAACGTCGCCACCTACCACCGCGCAATAAACAAAAAGACAGGACGGACATTTGCGCCGTACCTATAGCTAAAAAAAGAGACCATGATGCACCTAAGGATTGCAATAAGGTATTGCCTCTTCAGCCTGTCGTGCTAGACTGTACGACCTTGCTACGCAAAAGTATTGAAGCACCGGAGTCAACCTTGGAAGGGATACCTAACCGTGTCTGCAGAGATAGCAAAATTTACGATTGAGACCCTCCAAGAAGGTGCGCGTTTTTCATTTGAGGAGACACTGACATCCGAGCATGTCGACGGATTCGCCAAACTCAGCGGAGATATCAGCCCCCTTCATATGGACAGCGACTTCGCCAGTGAACGAGGGTTCGAGTCCCGAGTGGTACACGGCGTTGCCCTGCTAGGCTTCCTTTCGCGCCTAGTAGGGGTTCATCTCCCAGGACAGCATGCACTTCTACAGACCGTCTCCGCAAAATTTCTTTTACCTGCATACATTGGCGACAATGTCCGTGTCAGTGCCGTCGTTGATCATCGGTCTACCGCGTCTCATACGGTGATCCTCAAATGCTTGATCGAACGGGGCGAACAGATACTCGTGCGTGCTAAAATCCAAGTCGGGTTTACGAAGACCCCATAAACCACGGAGGACCTTATGATGTTCGAAAAACAAGTGGTAGTACTCACTGGCGCCTCCCGTGGGATAGGCCTTGCGACAGCTCATTTGTTTGCGCAGAAGGGCGCTCATTTGGTCTGCGGTTACGGCCAGAATGACAGTGACCAAAAAACAGCCGAGGCCCTCCTCTCAGAAATATCCGATAAGGTGGTCTGGCTAAAAGGCGATGTCCGCGATGCGGCGACAACTGACGCGCTCTGTCAATGTGCACTGGATACGTGGGGTACGGTAGATATTGCGGTGGCAAATGCCGGCGTGGCCCTCACCGCTCCCTTTCACCGCTTAACAGATGAAGATGCTCAGACCTTAATCGGAGTCAACCAGATGGGCGTCTATTACCTGCTACGGGCTGCTGGCAAGATTATGAAAAAGAATAAGCAGGGATGCGTGGTCACTCTTTCATCCGTCTTCGCCTCAAAGGTCGCTGAACATGCAGCCTTTTACGGTGCCACGAAAGCATTTGTTGAAACGCTGACCAAAGGCTTCGCTCTTGAATATTCTCGCCATGGCGTGCGGGCCAACAGCATTTCTCCGGGCGTGATCGATACGGAGATGAATCGCGTTGCAAAAACGGTTTCTCCAGAAGGACTCAATGAACGCTCCTTGAGCCACCGCATGGGAACACCTGAAGAAGTCGCCCAGGCCATCTGCTTCCTCGCATCGCCCGACGCAAGCTATATCAATGGACAGGTCCTTAATGTCGACGGTGGGACTCTCACCGGACTCTAAATGACCAACTCCACTCCACCTGCAATCACAGAACTTAAAAAATGGGTATCACAGGGAGCATGTGATGCCGCCCTAACCCTCTGTCGTTCTGCGGCGCACCCGTCCGATGATTTCACTACGCTCAACCGACTCGCGCGTGAATTGGCCAAGCTCCCGTTTACGCCGACCTTTAAAATTGCGCTTGTAGGATCCAGCACGCTTGATCACTTCGTGGGGCCCCTCACATTCTGGCTTCGCCTTCACGGCATCTCCCCTGATTTTTTTCTAGCACCCTACGACACAGTGGAGCCCAGTCTGCTGGACTCCAAGAGCGATCTATACGCGTTTCAACCAGACCTCATATGGGTGTTTACAAACTACCGCGATGTGCGACTCGATCGCACGACATCAGAGTCACAGGACCCTGTCGAGGCGAGCCTGGAACGCGTAAACGCGCTGTGCACCGCCATTCAGAAACAGACGTCGGCACATCTAATGATTAATAATGCGGACATCCCCGTGGAACGCGACCTTGGGAACCTAGAAGGCAACCATCCCTACGGTCGCTTGCATGCCCTCAGACGCTACAATCTCAGCCTCCCGGAACACCTTCCAACTGGCACCGTCATTTTCGATCTCGAGCATCACTCTGCAGTTTTCGGAAAAGCCCGTTGGCACGATGCCCCGTATTGGCTTCATTCGAAACACGCGTTTTCCATGGACGCCTACAGCTCTGTAGCCGCACAAGCCAGTGCCATCATATCCTCTTTACGTGGCTCCGCCTGCAAGGTGCTTGTGCTTGACCTAGACAACACCCTTTGGGGCGGCGTGGTTGCGGATGAGGGCGTCGCCGGCATTCAGTTGGGTGAAGGCACGCCCGAGGGAGAAGCCTTTCTGGCATTCCAACGATATATCAAACGCCTTAAAACACGCGGGATACTACTCGCGGTATGCAGCAAGAATGATGATGCGATTGCCAGAGAACCATTCCGCCAACATCCGGAGATGCTTTTGACCGAGGACGATATTTCTGTTTTCGTAGCCAACTGGGAAAATAAGGCTAGCAACATACAGGACATCGCCGAGACACTGAATCTCTCCCTTTCTTCTTTCGTCTTTGTCGACGATAACCCAGCCGAACGCAAACTCGTTGCCGAGGCCCTGCCCGCTGTCCATGTGGTGGACTTGCCCGAAGATTCAGCTCTGTACGTCGCTGCGCTCGACACATGTGGCTACTTCGAAACAACCAGGGTCACGAAGGAGGACCGTGATCGAAACGGTATGTATGCCAGCAACATTCGCCGGCAGGAATTCAAAAAAGAGACGGTCGACCTAGACAGCTACCTGCGATCCCTCACGATGGAAGCACTCGCCGCCCCGATAAATGATCTTTCGCTTCCTCGATGCGCACAGCTGATCAACAAGAGTAATCAATTTCACCTCACCACAACTCGGTTTTCTGACACGGAACTCACGGAACTCCTCGAACAACCCGACATTATTGGACGCTCTTATCGCCTGCGTGACTGTTTTGGAGACAACGGGCTTATCTCTTCCGTCATTCTTAGAATCACTGCGTCGACCGCGACCGTACAGACCTGGGTAATGAGCTGCCGTGTCCTGTCACGCGGCATGGAAGATTTTATACATGCGGACATCTGTGCCTGCGCCCGCGACCATGACTGCACGACGCTCGAGGGCCTGTATATCCCCACCCAACGAAACAACATGGTCAAGGATCTCTACAGTCGACTGGGACACCAACAGCCGAGCAACAAGCCCTCCGGCGCCTGGGTATTGGACCTCGCAGCGCACACACCATTGACAACACCCTTTATTAATACTCGCACACAACAGGAATGGGACGCCCATCGCGTTCCAACCAACGGAGGATGACATAGTGACCGAAGCCCGAGAGCTTATAAAAACAAAACTCGAAAACGTTTTTAGGGATGTGTTTGATGATGACACACTTTCCCTGACCGACGCGACGACAGCGGCCGATGTGGAGGAATGGGATTCTCTCATGCATATCTCATTGGTTGTAGCCATCGAAAAGGAATTTTCCTTCCGCCTCAATGCGGCTGAAGTCGGAAAGCTCGAAAATGTCGGCGGCATGCTCACGCTTATTGAAGAAAAAACAGGTAGCCCCTCTGCATAACACACCTGCCTTTCCGTACCGCATGGAATTCTTATGAGTGTCGACAGTTCTTTCTTTTTTTGGTTTGTCTCCTATGCCCTACTCACCGCATGGGTGCTACACGGGACACGCATCTTTCACCTCGCTCTCGCCGCTCTCAATGCTGCATTCATACTCTGCTTCGTAACCGCGCCCGTACAATTACTGGCATTGGCAGGATTCCTAATGACCGGCTATATCGCCATGCGAATCGCCGCACGGTCTAAACGCACCGCCACCCGGGCGCTTCTTATTGCCCTACTCCTTTTCCTGTTCACATATATAAAGGGCTATGAGGTTCTCGACATCATTCCACGAGATCCCAATGTTTTCCTGACTCTGGGGATGTCCTATATCCTGTTCCGTGTTCTGCAACTCGTCGTGGATGCCGACGCCAAGAACCCGTCCAGCATCCCTGATCTTATCGGTTACTTAAACTTTACCTGCTTTTTTCCAAGCTTCCTCTCCGGGCCCATACAACGTTACGAGAATTTCCCCTCGTCAGAATTCCTCAACTCGACGAATCGAAAGAGCCTGATCGGTCTGGCCCCCGCACTCGAACGTCTCGCTCGAGGCATCATAAAACTTCGCCTT
>CAXMRT010000145.1:0-21143 GCA_964196025.1 uncultured Gemmatimonadales bacterium
AACATTCACCCCAGATCAAATAGCCGGCTTCTTATTCCAGGCCATCCAATAAAATCCACAATCATCCATCATCTTCGAAAAGGTTACAAAATCGAGCGGCTTCACAAGATAGCTATTTGCGCGATACTCATAGGCCTTGGCAACGTCTTGTTCCGCAGCGGAAGTGGTGAGCACCACGATTGCGATCCCCTCATATTTCGCGGAGGCTCGGATCCTCTTTAAGACCTCAAGTCCACCTATTCGCGGCAATCGCAGGTCGAGAATGATGACATGCGGAGTCGGGTTATCGCTAGCTTGATCACTATCCTTGTCTTCAAAAAGATACTCCAGTGCGGCTTCTCCGTCACTCAACTGTATCAAACGGTTTGCGATTCGGTGCGTTTCTAGACTCCTGCACACCAGCTCCGCATGCGCGGGGTTATCTTCTACATGAAGAATGAGCAGGGGTTCTGCCGCAATGTGTTCAGACATGAGAGGCTACCTTTTTTGCTTCAGGTAAGATAAATCGAAAAACGGTCCCGCAGTCTTCACCCTCAGATTCCACCCAAATGCGACCTTCGTGAACCTCTATAATACGTTTTACTAACGATAAGCCAATTCCCGTACCCTCTGATGCCGCGTCCAGCCGATCAAACAGCCCAAATATTTTCTCATGATAGTCCGGATGAATCCCCATCCCGTTATCCCGAACGAAACACCACACGGTTCCGTTTTTTATTTCAGCTCCGATTTCAATTTTTGGATCGACCCTATCCCCCATGAACTTAATTCCATTATCAATCAGGTTTTGCATCACCTCCAGCAAACGCACCGGATCCCCGGACACATGAGGCATATCGGCCTGAACAATAACCTCTACCTCACGCTCTCGGATAGCCCCTCCAAGCTGGGCCACCGCGCGTTCTGAAAGCTCGACCAAGGACACATCTACTGGGTCATTCATAATCCGACCGACACGCGAGAGGTCGAGCAACTCATTCAGTAACCGCTGCATCGTTTCGGATGCGGTTCGAATACGCTCTAAGTCCTCCTGCACCCGATCCATACGCTCCGCCTTTAGATCCTTTTCAAGAAGGCCTGCGAAGCCGTTGATCGTGACCAACGGACTTTTTAAATCATGGGATACCGTGTAGGTAAATCGCTCCAACTCCGCGTTTTTTGCTTCCAGTTCCTGAATCAATGTTTCGCGCTCCGCCGCACTTTCCACTCGTTCAGTCGTTTCGCGACAGTGGACGACAATACCGTCAATCCCGATCACGCCCAGCATACACGTGAAGGTGGCGTCCGCGTAAACAATCCTGCCATCGCCACAAACGAAGCGGAAATCAGAAAGAGTGCTCGGCTTCTCTGGCGTTCGCATGGAACGAGCAACGCAGTCATCAAAACGTTTCTTGTCACTCCTATGGATGACGTCAGATAAAACTTGGTCAATAACGCTCTCTGCAGCGATACCCAGCGACACCTTAATTGACGGGTTCGCGTAGACGCATTCCCCCCCACGCAACAGCACAAAAATTATTTCTGACGTATTCTCGATGATCCCGCGAAACCACCCTTCACTGGCCTTCAACGCCTCGTCTCTGCCCTCAATGTCACTTAACATCATATTGAAGGCATCCGTTAACTGGCCTAACTCGTCATGGCTAATCTTTCGCGCTCGAACCGAGTAATCTTTTTGATTTGATACACGGTCGGCGGCTCGAACCAACTCCCCTACCGGCCCCGTCAAGATACGCTTCAGACGTGCACTAAAGATTAAGGCAACCAAAAAAGAGATGACCAGCACCACCAAGACAAGCACCACGTTTGCAAAGATTTCAGCGTGAATGTCCGCCAGATCACGCTGGACGTACACATACCCCAACAAATCGGCACCCTGATAAACGGGCTCCTGCACACTGATCGCCTCCCTAGAGAAGTCGACCATGAACGTCGCCGAAAAAGGAGGGATCTCAAAACGTTCACTCTCCCGATGAAATTCGCCCAAGAGCGATCCATCAGACGACAGAAACAGAGCGGCTGCGCGAACATGAGGGCTAAACTCAAACGACTTTAAGTATCGCGTCGCATTCACAGAGTCTTCGAACTGCAGTGCCGCACTCGCAGATGAACCGAGGTGTTGCGCCGCAACACGCAGCTGGGACTCGACGTCATCCCGTGCAGTGAGAACACCGTGACCAATGATTCCAATCGCCGCCAGAGCCAAGGCGAGGCCAGAGGTGGCCAGAATGACTAAGGTCAGTTTTCCTCGAAATGTTAACCGTTCGACGAAGCTCATTGTTCATCCTTCCGCTGAACGACAAGTTCTACTTTTCCATTCGAGGCCCTTCCCAAATCCAACATTTCAGATGACATCGTCAGCGAACGCCTTTTAACGTCTTCGTAACAAATCCGCAACTTCATGTTCCGTCGAATACGAATGAGCTCGACCGGCACACCTTGGTCGATAAGCCCCTTACGATTACTCACAATCAGAATAGGCCGCGACCCAACCGCCTTTAAAACCGCTTGGACCTGGTCGTCTGGCACGTCCATCAGAAAGAGGACATTACACGCCTGAACGCCTGCCGCAGAGGCAGCCGTCAGTTGGAGGTCTCCCCCTGCGTCCTCCACTGTGTCCACCGTCTTAATGGTGGACAACTCAATCGGCTGACCATCGACCGAGTATCTTTTCGTCGCGATACTCTCTTTGATGATTTTTCCGACCTTGTTCCGGTCGCGCCCGACTAGGCCGATTGAAAGTGTCTCTCTCACCGCACCCGCAGGCCAACGAGTATTCTCACAGAGAATCCGGATATAGGCCGCCTGCAAAACGTTCTCAGGCTCTACATCTGCAGAGTGAGCCGGAGCGACAAGCGTGAATAGTCCGGCAAACGCCAGACTCATCGCACCCGCATAACGAAATAAAACTATCCGCATATCCATAGAATCTCAACGTAGTCCAGAAGCCCCAGATGGAACTCTCAAAAAACCTCGGCGGAGCTTCAAAACCTATCCTTAGGCTCAGGCCTGTCCACGCGCCTAAAAAACAGATGCCCCCACATACGAGACTTTCATAACCTCTGTTTATTAGCAGAAATGGGGGCTATATTCAATGCAAAGCGGTTTTGATGCAGCCCTCAAAGCGGGTCCAAAACCCTTAAAAAACGCCTCTAGAGCCTGCACGAAGCCCATTTATATCGCCAACTTACCGATTTCCCCCTATAATGCTCGGTGAAGACGAGAGTTACTAGATACCTCAACATCCTTAACCAACGCAGGAGGACGCCATGGTCAGAAGCTACGAAAGCACCCGACTCACACCCACCCAACGACCCGAACCACGCGCCAACGAACTGATGGACACCGCGTTCATCACGCTGGAGCCGACACTGGACATCTATGACGCGATGGACATTCTGCTCAGCCGATCCCTGACAGGCGCTCCGGTCGTTAAAAACGGCCTCTTAGTCGGCATCATTTCGGAGAAAGACTGCCTACGACTCGCGGCTATCGATGCTTATGACAACATGCTCGCAGGCGGCCCTGTCTCTGAATTCATGACATCAAACGTCCTCACCCTCGCTCCCGATACAAGCCTGAGTGCTGCGGCAAAGCTGTTCGTCGATCTTCCATTCAAAAAGATTCCCGTTTTAGACGAAGGGAGACTAATCGGTATGCTACGGCGCAATCGGGTTCTCGCCTCTATTCAAGAGATGCACAGACACCGCTTAGCCGTCTTGCAAGCAACGCGAGTGGTAGATCGGAAACGACTCCGCCAAACAACGACCTAACACCTCTTCGAACGGACAAAAGGAGTCCCTCGACCAGATTTCGTCGAAACCCCTCCTCAACATTCTCGTTGTTGGCAAGCAACGAAACCTCATCGCCCGCAATATACCTGCGGGCCAACGATGTGCAGCCAAAACGGAAATTACGGTCGATTTAACTTCCTGGATCAGGCTAAACTGCCTACGCTCCAACTCAACTTATGACCGCTCCTAAGAAGAAAATATTTATTCGCCCCACCGGACAAGTCGCACGCAGCACTCCACAAGCGAAAAAAAGTCCAATCCGAGACTTCGCTCCCGGCGACGAACTCGGCCAAGGCTATGTCGTCGACGAGATTATCGCTAGAGGCGGATCAGGACTCGTACTCAAAGCCCATAAGCCGTCCATCTCTCCCCCCATTTACAAAGCGGTAAAAGTGATCAATGTCCGTGAACTCGACTCTCAACAAGATCGAGACCTTGTACAAGAAGAGTTCTACGGAGAAGCCCGCATCTCATCCCTGATAGGAAGTGACCCTTACGCCATCAGCGTCGAGGACATTATCGACCTAAAAGATGGGTCACGCGTCTTAGTCTGCCCGTTCATCGATGGCCGAACGCTGGCAGACCTGATTGACGATCATTGCCAGCGTGGCCAACTCATGCCCGTCGACCTCGTCGCATTCATTTTCCACCGCTCTCTGAGTGTACTCGGCCACGCACAGGAACGGGAGATCCCCCACCGTGACCTAAGCCTGTCGAACATCATGGTACAACGGACCGGCGTACCGATGTTGATAGACTGGGGGTCGGCTGCAGAAGTCAACGACGGTATTCTAATCGGAAAACCCGGCTATATGGCGCAAGAACTCATTAAGGCACCCGACACAGTTGCCAACCAATCCGCATTCAAAGCCGACATTTTCAGCCTCGCCATTGTGATACGTGAACTCTTGACCGGCAGCAACGTTCTCGACTACCTCCCAACAACCCACGAGGAGTATGAGGCTAACGCCGCCATGGATTTCCGCAAAAACCTCGACATGAGCACCCTCAAACCGCTCCACGAACTTTGCCCAGACATCCCCAAAGTCCTGTCCGACATCCTCGATGCGTGTCTACAAGAAAATCCTGACGATAGACCCGATTCCGAAACGCTCTACGACTATGTCGGTCAACAGTACCTCTATTCATCACAGGTCGGATTCGGAATCACCGCCGAAACCCTTAAATCATATCTGGAATTCTTCTACAGCAACCCCACTCTCGAGAGCGCTCTACCCAACGACAAGCATGGACGAAACCTCGCGAAACTCATCACCAGCAAATACCGCCGCTTGGGCGAAGATCCCGCTCACGCAAAAACGCTCCTCGCTGATCTGGCTGCTCAATCAGGGGCCCACTACATAAACGGCTCTGTCTATCGATCCTTTGCAGAGGCCTTCGGCCCAGTCCCGCTGGAGACCGCAATCCGAGACACCCTGATTGCCGATATAGCCAAAGACTACACGGGCGAACTCTCCGATCCGAAATCCTCATTGGCGGCAGAATTTGACCGCCGCGCCGAGCCTATCCAAACCATGGACTCCACGGCTCTCCGACAAACCCTTGCACAAGTCATCAAAACCGAATCAGATAAGAGCGGCTACGACGCAACGACCGTCTATTACGCCCGCGTATGCCACAACGTGAAGGGTATGTCCCAATTTCGTGGTTATCTCGTATAAACGACGAGACTGGACTTTTGCCCTTAATTTTCTACGCATCCACGATGCACTATGATAGCCTAACCGAGTTCGCCAAAGAAATTCGTTAACAGGTTTGAGTGAAGCTTAATAACACACATACGTCAGGTTCTTCTTTAACGGCTCCCGAGCGAGTCCCGCCCTCTCACGCCCGTCCATGCACGCTCGTTTGGCCCCGGTCCGCTTCTGTGATCCTCCTCCTTTTCTGTTGGTTAGCCTCCAGCCCTCTCGAAGCAAATGACGTCGTACTTGTCCGCCACAAAACAACCACCCTGCCGGTGCTCGACAAACAAGACGTCAAAGACCTCTTTCTAGGAAAGAAAACGCTCTTCGCTGAAACACTCGTCAGCGTGGCCACATTAAAAGATGGCGATATTCACAAACAGTTCCTCCGAGACTACGTGGGTAAGACCGTCGTTCAGTATCGAAATTACTGGCGCATCCAACTTTTTTCGGGCAAAGGCATGATGCCTCCCGTTTTCAAAAATGAAACCGACCTGGTCGCATTCATAAGACGAACACCCGGCGCAATCGGCGTCGTGAGCACCACCACTTTTGACGAACACAAAAACGATATCGCTGAAGTAAAAGTAAGGTAAGGTAAACTATGACCACATACATACGCAGAGTCCTAATTGTTGCGACTAGTCTACTGGTCGTCGGTTCCGGCATGAGCCTTTCCGTCACAGCGGGCCCCTTGACGTCCTTGGAAAATCTCCCATTCGATATCCATGGATTCCTTTCTCTTGGGTATCTTGATAGCTCAAAAAACAACTACTTCGCAGGGACTAAAGACGGCACCGGCGATTTTCGCGAATTCGGCCTAAACGCCTCGAAATCCTTTACGCCAAAACTCAGGGTCGGCGCCCAAATCGTGGCTCGCACCCTAGGGGACGTGGGTGACGATGAAGTCGTACTCGACTGGGCCGTCATGGACTATCACTGGCATGACAACCTCGGCATTCGCATCGGGAAAATAAAGATGCCTCTCGGGCTCCACAACCAGACGCGCGATGTTGATGCCCTGCGCACCTCCATCCTTCTCCCCCAATCGATCTACCCCGAACAACTACGAGACACCCTGTCCGCGCTGGTCGGAGTCGGCCTCTACGGCGAACTACCCATCGGAGAGGCATTCGGCAGCCTGTCCTATGAAGTTCAAGCAGGCCGCTTCGATATTCCAGACGAAAGTGGAGTCGTAAAGCTTGTCGAGTCCGGCGGAAACTTCACCACCGAGGGTTTCGATGAAGAGACCTCCTATCTGGCCGCGCTTCAATGGCAACTGCCTGTGGAAGGCGCTCGAATCGCATACGCCTATTTTGAAGGCCAGCTCCTCGCCGACACGATCGCCACGGCAGAAAACAGCTATGGCATTCCTGCGATGACGCCCGTCACACTAGACGCTGATCCACTCTGCGGTCACTGGTGGTCTGCCGAGTACGAACTCTCAGACTGGCTCTTTACAAGTGAGTTCAATATTCAGGACAGAGATACCGATGTCGGTGGCTTGACAAGCACTAAGGCGCGACTCGAGGGCTGGTACGCCGGCGCAGAACACCGCTTCTTTGATCGATATGTAGGCGGAGTCACTTACTCCGAGTACTACAACGATCGGAACGACAAGTCCGGCCAGCGTTATATTTCCGAAGGCACTCCCGCTCACCGAGCATGGCAAAAGGAATGGGTCTTTTCCCTCAAAGCCGAGGTCACGGACAACCTGATTTTAAAAATTGAAGAGCACATCATCGATGGCACCGCGAGCCTGTTCGCCTCAGACAACACGGCCCCTACCGCCCAGAACTGGAACATGTTCGCGGTCAAGGCCACCCTAATTTTCTAATCGCGGCGCCACAACCGCCACCCATGACGCCGCCCCCTCTCTCTCCACTCACACGCCCTAACCAAGTCATCCGTGACTCCGACAAGTGGGGCTCCGGCGCCTTTGATGCACCGCGTGGAAATCGGCGTCACCGCGGCCTCGATATTCTCACTCACCATGGACAAACTCTCTATAGCCCCGTCTCGGGAACGATCACGCGCTATGCCGACCCCTACGAGGACGACCCCCGTTATTCGGGCTGCTTGATTCAAGGTTCAGGCCCATGGAGCGGGTACGACATAAAAGTGTTCTATCTAGAGCAGGTAACACTCGGAATCGTGGATCAAGACACACACTTCGCAATCGCACAAGATATTGAACGGAAGTATCCGGGGATATTAAATCACGTCCACCTGGAAGTGTGGCACGGCAAAACACTCATTGACCCCACACCCTTTGTCGTCACGACGCTCACCTAACACGACGCACAAACCAGATGGGAGGACCCTTAAAGGGCGAGCTCTGTCTCGGGATCAAAAAAGTGCGCGTGGTCAACCATGATGGCCGGAGAAATGGACCGCCCGACTCCCACGTTTGCGTGCGGGTCAACGCGACTCACGAACATCGCCCCCCCAACCCTAGCGTACACATACGTCTCCGCGCCCATCGGCTCGACCACTTCCACCTGAGCCTCGATACGGTGCGGGTCAGAAAGCTGCTCCGCCGCCGTAGAACCAATATGTTCAGGCCGTAACCCAAGGGTAATCGCCCGACCGTCATACGCGCTCAACAGGTCGCGCTTGAGTTCCGGCACAGGCAGGGTGAAGCCTTCCGTGATGAACCGTGCCTCTGATCCGACTCCAAGAATTTTCCCTTCAAAAAAGTTCATCGGGGGCATGCCAATGAAACCAGCCACCATCTGGTTGACGGGTTTGTCATACAAGGTAACCGGATCAGCCACCTGTTGAATCATACCCTCTTTCATGACCACAATCCGATCACCCATCGTCATGGCCTCGACCTGGTCATGTGTCACATAAATCATAGTGGTCTTCAAACGCGCATGCAATTGGCTGATCTCTACCCGCATCTGTACACGTAGTTTCGCATCTAGGTTGGACAACGGTTCATCAAACAGAAACACCTGCGGCTGACGGACAATTGCCCGCCCGACAGCGACTCTCTGACGTTGCCCACCAGAGAGTTCTTTCGGACGACGGTCGAGTAAGCCCTCCAAGCCCAGCACAACAGCCGCATCCTCTATGCGCGCAGCTATTTCCGTTTTCGGGAATTTTCGCAGTTTCAACCCAAATGCCATGTTGTCGCGAACCGTCATGTGCGGATACAAGGCATAGTTCTGAAAGACCATGGCAATATCACGATCCTTGGGCGGAACATCGTTCACCACCCGATCTCCAATCGAAATCGTTCCCGCACTGATCTCTTCTAAGCCCGCAATCATCCGCAGGGTAGATGTTTTCCCACATCCAGACGGCCCAACCAGGACGAGAAACTCGCCATCCCGTATCTCAAGATTGACATCAGAGACAGCTTTTACCTTGCCCGGAAAGATCTTATCTACATGCGATAGTGTGACACTGGCCATACCTCCAACTCTACGGAGCCAACGATCCCTTCGCAATAGAAAAACTCCCGCCCTTGACCCCCAAAGCGGACTCCCGCATGATGCTCACATGATACCGCCTACAGACCACGAGCTCTGGACGCTCGCTCAGGATATCGACATGCCGAACAGCGCCGCCCTCCTGATTGCACGCTCTAGCACCCAAATACTCTCTCTCATGCTCAACGAAAAACAAATCAACACCTACGCCATATCCACCAGCCGCAACGGACTAGGCAATGACCTCGACAGCTACCGGACACCGACAGGCTTTCATGAAATCAGCGAGCGCTACGGGGACGGCCAACCTCCGGGCCGCGTCTTCTTCGAACGAGTAGCGACAAATCAGTCCGTTGCTGAGGCCGATTGGCAGGCCGCATCCGGAACAGACCTGATTCTCACTCGTATTTTACGCTTGAGCGGCAGAGAACCAGGCGTAAATCTAGGCGGAACCACAGATACCTTCGATCGATACGTCTACCTCCATGGATCGGACAACGAACACCATTTGGGCAAAACACCCTGTTCTCAAGGATGTATTCATGTAGGAAACAACTCGATCATCGATCTTTACGACCGAATTCACGAAGTCCCCGCATGGTGCTGGATCGGCTGAGCACCCAAGAGAACGCATTACGAAAACATCGCCCTATTCTATCGTGTTTTCCCTTGTCCCTACTCCCGTGTTCCCATTAAACTCTTTTGCATGACATTCAAGCAATGGGAAGATCAGTTTGAGACAAACCTGACAGATGATCAACGTCAGGTAGCACGCGCGGCCTGGAACGCAGCCCTCGAGCACGTGATGGAGAAACTCGTCATGATGGTTGATTCCTCAGACGGCGAACGCTCAATGATACTAGATGAGGTCGAAAACGCCTGTGATCAACTCAGCTCCGACACCTCGCCAGACACACTCGAAGAAACCTAGACCTGACACCAGACCTCAACCCCCTCACCGTCTCGTCCGAAAGCCCTCTTCTTCCACCTCAAATCGAACGCACACGGCAAAAATGAGACTGTGCCTAAGCGTTCTCGCTGTCCTATTGAGTGGATGTGCAAATATCGACAACGTTGATATGGCACACATAGGCGGCGACTACTTCATGCGCTCAGACCTGACCGACCGCACATCCGGCGATCTCGGCCTCATCATCCTCCGAGGTGGCAACAGCGTTAGGCTCACTATAATCGACGAACATGTTGGAGATTCAGGACGCTTCGGCTGGCACGTGTTCGGCACAAACATTGCCTACGCCCGCTCTCTTCCAACCAACCCCAATCAACTCTATATCTATAAACTTTTTTCCCCGAAAACAGGCTATCACGTTCTCTCAAATCGCTACGTTCACCACATAAAGCTCACTGAGAGTCGCTTAATCCTCTTTCATACCAGCGAGGAACATGAATCGCCTGACACCGTCACCAGCTATACCTTAAGCGATCTCAACTCCCGATAGCCAAATGGATGGTAGGCAGGGACGACCGTACTAGGCACCAGAAAGGCACCGTTTAAGAAGGGGAAATGGTGGCCAGACCCGGAATCGAACCGGGGACACGCGGATTTTCAGTCCGCTGCTCTACCGACTGAGCTATCTGGCCACAGAAGGAACTGCTAACAGTTCCGCAATCAGAGGGGCACACTATCCCTGATTTCGCCGACCCGGTCAAGTGTTATTCGGTACACGAATATCTGTCAAAACCGACGCCAAACCCACCTTTTCAGCGCACTTGCCTTTCGCAACAAAACTGCTAATCTGCTGGGCATGAGCTGGTTCCAAACTGACATTTCCCTGCAGGCCTTCCCACGCGGTTTCCACCTCGTCACCCGCGACATTCTCAATGCGGTCTCAGAAATTGAAAACTTTTCAGTGGGACTCGCCCACATCTTCATCAAACATACGTCCGCCTCCCTCACTATAAACGAAAACGCGGACCCTGAAGTACGGATTGACTTCGAATCCCATATGAACGTCATGGTCCCAGAAAATGCCCCCTACTACATACATACCTGCGAAGGTCCCGACGATATGCCGGCCCACATCAAAAGTTCAATGATGGGCTGTAGTATCATGATTCCCATAAAAGACGGCGCTTTCCACCTCGGTACGTGGCAGGGAATCTACCTCTGCGAACACCGAGACCACGCGGGCTCCCGTAATCTGGTAGTCACGATCCAAGGCGAGAAAATCAACTGAGCACCACCCAATCCAAGTTTGCCCCGATGACACTTGAGCCACACGCTGAATCATGCAAGGATGCTCCGAGTTTTGAGAGCTGAACCACTATGAATCTTGCAAATAAATTAACCGTAAGCCGCATGGGCATGACCGTGCTCGTGACCCTCTTTCTATCCGTGGCATTCCCATACGCTAGACTACTCGCCCTTGTCCTATTTGTCATCGCAGCCATCACTGACTACTGGGACGGAAAACTTGCACGCGAAAAGTACGGAGTCACGACGTTCGGCCAATTAATGGACCCTCTCGCCGACAAGATGCTCGTTTGTGCAGCCTTCATCAGCCTCACCTCACCCACCGTCATCCCATCCATGGGAATCGCACTCATTCCTGCATGGGTCGTCATCATCATAGTAGCGCGCGAGTTTATGGTGACAGGCCTCCGCCTTCTTGCCGCCGACAACGGTGTCATCATACCCGCGAACAAATGGGGCAAACACAAGACCGTCTGGCAGATGATCGCCGTGATCACCACGCTTGTCGGAGTCGCGTTCTTCGAAGACATCCTCCCGCTATTCGGTGGTAACAGCCTGGCGCTCACGATTGAAAACGCAATGATTATGTACCTTCCCATGGTCGCACGCGGACTCAGCGTCCTAGCAGCCGCCATCACACTCATGTCAGGGTGGGTCTACTTCAAAGAAAGCAAGGACCTGGTCCTTAGGGAAACATAGGGGAATACAATGGCTGTCGACTGGGACATTAAATCACGCGGCGAATCCTGCCACCAATGCAAAAAATCTTTTACGGAAGGCGAATCCTACTACACGGCCCTAAGCTTCGGTGAAGAAGGCTATGAACGCAGTGATCACTGCCAAGCGTGCTGGAAGAAAATACCCGCTAAAGAGTCCTATATCAGCTACTGGCAAGGATCGTTCTCCCCGCCAGCTGAAAAACCCGTGGACCCTCTCCAAAAGGAAAACGCTGAAACATTCCTTCGGCAATGCATCGAAGAAAACGACCCCTCAAAGGTTAACGTCGTTTACATTCTTGCGATCATGCTAGAACGCAAGAAGGTCCTAATAGAAAAAGATATTGAGGAACGAAAAGACGGAACGAAGATTCGTATTTATCAACACCGCGAAACGGAAGAAACATTCCTCATCCTCGACCCACAGCTTCGCCTAGCAGATCTGGAACCGATCCAAGAAGAAGTCGTCATAACGCTCGGCGGAACACCGCCCAAAAAGCGCCTTCCCGCGGAGGAAACTACCGCAGATGCCCCATCAACGGATGGCTCGGACGACGCCACTGAAGGGAAAGAGGAAGATGATGATGAATTCGACGACGACGAGCTCGACGACTGAAGAGCATTCACTCAGCGCGTGTAGTACGGCTCAGGTGGTGGAGCGGCCACGCGCAACTCTAGAGTAACAGGGTTAGCATCCTGAGGATCGACCCCACCGGCTCGACTGACCAACCCCGCCAAGCCTGAAATCAGAATAATCGATACCACTACCAAACAAGCAGCCATCGCCAACAACTTCAAAACCGATTGACTCGCTAGGCCTGCCGGTAACACGGATCGTAATGAAGCCTCCCACCCGTCATCGTCGGCCGACTCCGCGACCTCTGCTGGAGTAGAAACAAAGTCCCCGCCCTTCGCCAGAGGCACGTCCGGCACAGCAAGCCCATCGTCGCGCTCCTCAGGTATCGCTTCCTGAGCATGGTCATCCTGCGCCTCAGCTGGATCGGCCAGTGATGGCTCGACCCCTGCATCACCGTCCGCAGGACCTGTCGGCATGTCCAAGGCCCGTGCAAGGTCGGTGTCCGGATCCGACACCGTCAGCTCATCCGTCGCCGAAGCGGCTGCAGCAACAGGCGCCTCCGGCTCGGTGATCGGCGAGTCGTTTTCGGATTCAGACGATTCTGAAATATATTTATCAAACTCTGACTCGGCCGGACGATCCACAGGTATCGACGTCGTCGGCGGTTCAGGTGCCGGAGAACGGATCGGTTCGGGAGTAAAAAACGAATCAGGACTCGGACCCGCCGGAACACCTGGCGTAGCTGCCGGGCTGGATGCTTGAGGCGGAGCACCACCATAGTCCAGCGCGAGTTCACCGGAACCAGACCCAACGGACTCCCGCTCGGGCGCCTGAGGCACGGAGAGCTCCACCACCTCATGCTCTTTCGGAGGCGCCTCTTCCGCAGGAGCCTTCTCTTCCGATGCAGGTGTTTTCATCAACAAACTTTTGGCTTCAGGCTTCTTCTTTTTCGGGGAAGGTCGCACGCCTCCGGAAGCGATGATCCGCAGATACTCATCAATCAAAGGCTGCGCCTCGATCCCTAGAAAATCTGAATAAAGCTTTATAAACCCTTTTCCGTAGATGGGGGCAGCTATCCGGCTGAAATCGTTCTGCTCCAAGTCATCGATAAGCTGGACCTTAATCCGGGTCTTGGCCGCGACTTCGGACTGCGACAAGCCCTTCGCCATACGCGCGTCAAACAGCTCCGATCCTGGTAACTCACTCATCCATGTACTCCTCTTGCGTCTCGCTATCCAAGGCAGTATCCGAAATCTCCTCATCTAAATCAATAAGGATCTCTCGGGGGTCAGACCCGCGGGGAGGGCCAATAACCCCGCGTTCCTCGAGAACATCCATTAATCGAGCCGCTCGCGTATAACCAATTCGCATCCGCCGTTGCAGTGAGGACGTGGACGCTCGCTGCGTTTCTCGAATAATCGTTATCGCCTGCTCAAGAAGTTCATCGTCCTCGCCAGAATCCACCGACGCTGACTTGCTCTCAATCTTTTCCTGTACCGCCATCTCGAAGGAGGTTCCCATACCCTGATTCTTGATAAACTCAACGACTCGGGTCACCTCATCATCTTCCGTCAATGACCCCTGACATCGGGTCGTCTTCGTGCCGCCCGGCGGCATATACAGCATGTCTCCACGTCCCAGCAACTGCTCCGCGCCCGAGCTGTCTAGAATCGTTCGGCTATCCACTTTCTGCGCAACCTGAAATGCGATACGAGCAGGAAAGTTGGCCTTGATTGTTCCCGTAATCACATTCACGGATGGGCGTTGCGTAGCAATGATCATGTGAATACCAACCGCACGCGATAACTGCGCCAGTCTCGCGATACAGTTTTCGATATCCGCTTGCGCCACTAACATTAAGTCTGCCAACTCATCGATGACGATCACGATGTACGGCACTTTTTGTGGAAACTCAGGTTCTTTCTTCGCGGTCTCAGCATCCTCGTCACCGTCGCCACCAAACAAATCCTGTTGCTCAACAATCGGTCGCGAGTTGAATCCGGCAATATTACGAACGCCCACCTTCGCGAACATCTTGTAGCGCTTCTCCATCTCTTTTATCGCCCAACGCAAGCCAATCGCCACCTTCTTGGGATCGGTGATAATGGGGACAACCAAATGCGGAAGATTCTCGTACACCGAAAATTCGACAATTTTGGGATCCACCAACATCAGTCGAAGTTCATCCGGCTTCAAGGTCATCAACAAGCCCATCAGGATCGAGTTCATGCACACAGATTTGCCAGCTCCGGTCGCACCCGCAATCAAGATGTGTGGCATCTTGTTTAAGTCCACTATCAAGTTCTCACCAGATACATCTTGGCCCAGTATCATCGGTAACGCCTGCTTGTGCCCGCGCCAAGCCGCGCTCTCCACAATCGATCGAACATCAACAATGCTCATCTTCCCGTGCGGCACTTCAATCCCGACCACGCCTTTTCCAGGGATCGGAGCCAGTACCCGAATACTGGCAGCTTTAAGCGCCAAAGCCAGATTGTTGCTCAGGTTTGCGATCCGCTCAACTCGTACGCCTGCAGCCGGAAGCACCTCAAACTGCACCACCACAGGCCCTTGCACCACGTTGGTAACTTCCGCTTCTACCCCAAACTCAGATAATGAATCTTCCAAAACCTTTGCTAACGCATCCAGCTCCGCTTTCGAACTCTTGCTCGGCGGTCCGCTCGGTTGATTTAACAGAGAGGTGGGAGGCAACCGATACGCGGACGTATCCACAACAGAACTGCTCTCATCAGGAAGCAGGTCCGGTTCCGGCTCCGGTTCCGTCCTGCCCTTGAAGAGCGCCTTTTTCTTCTTCTTCGGTTTTTCAGGTTTCGGTTCGGGAACGGGCTCTGGAAGAGGTTCCGGCGTGGGTTCAGGCTCGGGCTCAGGTTCGGGCTCACGCACAGGCAGTGGCGCTTCATCTTCTATGCGAGAACGCTTTTTGCGCTTCTTCTTTTCACCCTTGTTCTTATCCACCATCTTCTCAAGACGTTCGCGCTGTAGTTGGATCTCACGTTTCTCGTGCTCGAGTTGCTCAGCTCGGTCTTGACGCTCGTAAGCTCGAGTACGCGTATTCTGGATCAAGCCCTTGACCCAAGCCACCGCAAGGCGGGCTCCGTCAATCAACTCTTGGTAACCCACGAACAGAATCGCGCCCACTACCAACAATGTCCCACATATCAGAGACGCACCCAAAGGTTTGATCAAGTAAATCAGGACACGGTCGACAATCTCAATGCTGAGCCGGCCCCCAGCCGCGCCGCTGATATTCAAGGCCGCACAGGTTTCGGTCAGCGAGGCAACCTGAACCTGCAACAACCCAGAGATGGCACAGACGATCAACAGGCCCCAACCAAACTTAGGCAGGATGCGGTCATCCCGCCGCAACAGTTGAATCAAACCCGCACCGAGAAATACGAACGGGACCGAATAGGCGCCTAAACCAAAACTGGAAAACAAGACGTAGGACAACCATGCTCCCACCAGACCGAACATATTATTGGGGACCGCGTTGGGTGGCGCGTGCAGGAACGGGATATCATGCCAATCGTAGGAAAATAAACTCAGACACAATAAGACGAAGAAAACGAGGTTGATGATGCCCCATATTTCCCGCGCACCGGTCTTCTTAACGTCCGCTTTTTTCTTTGCAGTCATTCAGTACTGGAGGAATCGGTCGACCCTCCTGAACTCGCTTTCCCCAACTCTCGCTCGCATCGCGCCACTAAATCCTCAAACTCCAACACGTCGGATTCCGCATCCTGCATAGCTGCCCAACGCCCAACCTCAGCCGCGTTCAGCGCGTCCTTGGGATTCCCCGTCGCGAGATAACCCTCTGCCAGGGTGCCCCATATATTTGCCCGCCTCGGGGCCCCCAAGACGGCTCGCCGTGAGAGCTCGACCGAGATAGTCGGATTCCGGATGCTCGCAGTCTTCGACTGCAAACGTACCCACGCAATATTATTTAACACAAATGGATGTTCCGGGTGTTCGATAAGAATCGGCGCCAACAATCGAAAGGCATCATCAAAGCGCTCAAGTTTGATATAACAAGTCGAGAGACTCAGCGACGCGGCAGTCATCGCGGGGGCTTTCTCGATCAAGGCCTCGATCGCGGGAATAGCCTGTTCCCACCGTCCCAGCTTTATCAACCGTTCTGCCTGCGCCACTCGTTGCTCAAGGCTTAGCGGACCGCTAGTACGTGCCGTCGGAGCGCCCGGTCCAGACAATAGTTGCCCCCGACTCTCACCAGCAAATCCAGCTAGCACAGCACACACTACCGCCATCGCGGCAAGGTTTCGTTTCAGCTCCATTTCACTCCCCTTCTGGCAACACACGGCTCTCTTCGTCAGCCGGCCGAACCTCGCTGGGCTCCACCTTCTTCGCCTGCGCCTCTTTAATCAGGATCTTGACGACCCCTGGGTCCACCGTCGTCTGCACGCCGCCAACAGACCCAAAATGCACATTAACCTTACGCTCATATGTCTTCGAGATCTCGGTTCCCGTACAATCGACAAACAACTTAATATCATCGTTCGAAATGTTTTTCAAGATCGCATCGCCTCCATGCAGGGTCACATTTACCCGTGCCGGCAGGATCTGAATGGACACATTTCGCCCCGGCTCAATCACCCCAACAACAGGCACGTCGAGAAGCTCCTTCGTATGCGACTTTTTAGAGATCGCAACATGCAAATTTACGTAGGAAGGTGTGATCTTCGAATCTTGCCAGCCCTCTGGACTCAACACTTTGACCAGCCGCGTGAAGGACTCCGTTTTCCCCTTCAAATCGACCTCCTCTGTGTAAACATCCTTCCGATCATCAAGCATCGTCTTTGGCCCGCTCAACAACACATGGTCAGGCACAATCGTAACAGTCGCTCCCTTTGGCTTCCCGCTCAGCCGCGGGCGAACCAGCACGAGATTTTGAGACTGTTGATCCAACTCGACCTTCACCACGTCCGGACGAATACTCAAAATCTTCACACTCCGCGAACCGCTGATGTTCCGACTATTCAAGGTAACCGAGTGGGGCCCCTCTTCAAGACCCACACCGGTCAAATCAACAGACGCCCGGATAATGCTATCGTCCAGCGACCGAATATCCTCTTGAGACCCCCGGAATGTCACCGAGACCGTATCACGGGACATGGACATGACCGCAATGCCGTCGGCCACATCAACCTCGACCGGGATATTGTACTGCACCTCGAACCCTATAACGCCCTGTATGATCCACCACGTCATCGTGGCCAACGCAATCGAGAGAACTTTCAGCCCAACATTATCCAACGCCAACCGTTTAAGCCACGCCACCATCTACGAGTCCCCCGCCTTGTCCAGAGTCTCCGACTTCGCAATTCCTTCGGGAGTCAAATCCAGCTGCTTTTTGGCCTTCTGCCAACGACTTTCCGATTTGACGCCCTTGATCAACAGGGTGGATAAAAATCGCTTCAAGCGATCCTCGTCAAGCCCGCGACTCAAGCGCCCGCGGTAACTTACCGAAATAGTTCCCGTCTCCTCCGAAACCACCACCACCACGGCATCGGTTTCTTCGGTCAGACCAATAGCGGCACGATGCCGTGTACCCAACCCTTTGCTGATTTCCATTCGCTGCGACAAAGGCAACACACAACCGGCCGCGACAATTCGGTTTTCCTGAATCAGCACACCGCCGTCATGTAAAGGTGTCTGCGGGAAAAAAATACTGGATAACAATTCCGGTGTACAACGAGCATCAAGACGGGTGCCGGTCTCTTGAATCGAACGCGTACCTATTTCACGCTGCACAACGATCAGAGCACCAATCCTCCGCTCAGCGAGATACAGGGCCGACTGCGAAATCGTGTCGACGACATTTCGCTGACTTGTCGACTGCGTGAACAACTGAGGTTTGCCAAGCTCTGCAAGCGCACGTCGAATTTCCGGCTGAAAAATCACCAGCAAAGCAACGGCGAGGTACACGGAAAACTGTCGGAAAACCCAGTTCAAAACATCCCAGTGAAAGACTTGGGTTAACAAGATCATGAGGACGATCAACAAAATCAATCCGGTCATCACCTGAGCACTGCGAGTCCCCCGAAAAAACAGAAAGATATAATAGAACATGCAAGAGAGAACAAGAATCTCTAACACGGCGGCCATGGGCCCACGAAATTCTTGCAGGAGTTCCGGCATCAACCCGCTCTCCTGGCTGCACAAAACAACTCGATCGCAGCGCAAGACTCCGCGACGTCATGCACGCGCACGACACTCGCCCCGTTCGACAAAGCCACCATCATCCCTGCAATGCTCGGCGCAAGACGGTCACTCACGTCTCGCCCGCTGATCTCTCCCAAAAAACGTTTTCGTGATAAGCCCATCATCAGTGGATATCCAAGTGACGGCAATACCGACTGATCCCCCAATAAATCAAGGTTGTGCTGAGCGGTCTTCCCAAACCCAATACCAGGATCTAAAACAATCCGGTCGCGGTCAACACCCGCCTCAACAACCGCCTGCGCACGTGACGCCAGATAGGCTGACACCTCCGCTACCACATCCCTGTATTCCGGCGAATCCTGCATGGTCGGCGGCGCCCCTTTTTTATGCATGAGCACGACACCCACTTCGCAACCCGCAATAAGCGGCAGCATCCCAGGGTCCTCAGTCATCGCCGAAACGTCGTTTACAATTTGCGCACCCGCAGCAATGGCTTGCCGAGCAACTTCGGCCTTCTGCGTATCGATCGAAACCACCACGTCGTGCCGCTTCACGAGCGCCTCAATCACAGGAACAACCCGCGAACACTCCTCGTCAACACTCACCGCTTCGGCTCCAGGACGAGTCGACTCACCGCCAATGTCTACAATATCGGCGCCGTCAGCAACCATCTGGCCTGCGTGCAACAAGGCTGCTTCTGTAGAGAAAAAGCGTCCTCCGTCAGAAAAAGAGTCTGGCGTAACATTCAGAATCCCCATCAAACAGGGTCGACTCGAAAGATCGAAGGTGCGTCCGCCGCAGCGCCAACCGGAAAGAGACAGGGAACGAGACGGAGCGGGCTGAACGTCTATCAGAGCGCTGCCGCTACGCATTCGCCAATCCCTCAACCGGACCAATTCCCGGCAGAGGTAGATCGGTGCTTTCTGCGTCTGCCGGCTCGGCCTCGGCAGGAGTATCGGAAGAGGTCGACGCTGCCGCAGTCGGCCCGTCCGCTTCATCCTTGTCAGTACCATTTTTCTTGTGACGCTCATCATCGGACAAAATATGTCCGTAATCAGAGATCTCTTTCGCCAAATAGCCGTCCATGGTTTCAAACTCTAACAGATACTCTGCAATCGCCGTAAGCTGATCGCGGTGCGCGGTCAGAATGTCTCGTGCCATGCCAGTCGCATTCTCCAAGAGGGTGTGCACCTCTTCATCAATGCGACGAGCAGTTTCATCACTAAAACTTGGCTGACTATTCATACCGCGCCCAACAAAGACTGGTTCAGACGAGTCACTAAACGACTGGGGTCCCAAGGGACTCATCCCCCAGTCACACACCATCTGCCGTGCCACACTCGTCGCATGCTGAATATCACTCGACGCACCCGTCGTGACCTTGCCAAATTCTAATTGTTCAGCGACCCGCCCACCCGCTAACCCTGCCAACAAACTCTTCAACATTACTTCGCTCTGACTATACGAGTCGCGCTCCGGCAACTGCATCGTCGCGCCGAGTGCCCGGCCGCGAGGAATAATCGTAATCTTATGCAGAGGCTCGGTTTCAGGCGTTTTCAACATCACCAAGGCGTGCCCCGCCTCATGGTAAGCCGTGATCCTCTTCTCGTTGTCATCCAGAACCAAGCTCCGTCGCTCACGTCCCCAGCGCACTTTGTCACGCGCTTCTTCGAGATCCGACATCTCCACAGCGCTCTTGTCTTCACGCGCGGCCAATAAGGCACCCTCGTTAAGCAGGTTCGCCAAATCCGCACCAGAAAAGCCCGGTGTGCCGCGAGCCGATCGGCGAAGATCAACATCCTCCGCCAACTTGATCTTGCGAGCGTGCATCTTTAAAATTTCTTCACGCCCATCGACCGTCGGAAGTTCAATATGAATCTGCCGATCAAAACGACCCGGCCGCATCAAGGCGGCGTCCAACACATCAGGCCGGTTGGTCGCGGCTAAAATAATCACACCTTCCTGCGTCTCGAATCCATCCATCTCCACAAGTAAGGCATTCAGCGTTTGCTCACGCTCATCGTGGCCTCCGCCAACACCCGAGAAACGTTGCCGACCGACCGCATCAATTTCATCAACAAAAATCAAACACGGAGCCGCTTTTCGCCCCTGCTCAAACATGTCCCGCACACGCGAGGCGCCCACGCCTACAAACATTTCGACAAAGTCCGATCCACTAATACTAAAAAACGGGACGTCTGCTTCGCCGGCAATAGCTTTCGCCAACAAGGTCTTCCCGGTTCCAGGAGGTCCCACCAACATGATTCCCTTAGGGATACGCCCGCCAAGGCTTTGGAACTTTTTCGGGTCCTTCAAAAACTCAATGACCTCTTGAACCTCTTCCTTTGCCTCATCGATGCCCGCCACGTCTTCAAAGGTGACCTTCCGCTGCTCCTCGTTCATCATTTTCGCGCGGCTTTTTCCAAAATTCATCGCGCCCTGGCCTGCCGACTTCAACTGACGAACAAAGAGGAAATAGATCACGACCATCACAACA
>CAXMRT010000146.1:0-5538 GCA_964196025.1 uncultured Gemmatimonadales bacterium
ACCGGGCACGCATCTGCGTCTATAAAAATGTGTAACACCCTACGCTCCTCGTTATAGACCGTGAAAAAGGGGATGTCCTCGCCGGTCCGTTTCTGTGAGTACCTTATAACGTAA
Organism: uncultured Gemmatimonadales bacterium; assembly: GCA_964196025.1. GTDB lineage: Bacteria > Verrucomicrobiota > Kiritimatiellia > CAXMRT01 > CAXMRT01 > CAXMRT01. The sequence continues at coordinate 115 of CAXMRT010000146.1, forward strand.
TTAGGGCACGATTACAGGTTTTGTCGCACGCTTTCGCTAGAACGAGTGTGGAGATCGATGGGAGTTCCAGATCCGTGGTCTGCGTAGCTTTACCCGAAAGTGGGGGGAGGGGGTCTGCGTTGGGTTGTGTTTATAGTTGGGGGCTGATTCCGCGTTTGGCGGAATGCGGCGCGCAGGGACTGCACGCCCTACCAAAACAGCGAGAACCTCTGGATCCTGAACCTCTGAACCTTCTCCTTCCGCTCTTGCAAAGAGGGGGATAAACTTCTATATAGACTACAACCTTCAAGGAGAGTGTCTCATGAAAAATGCCCTTACCTTCTTTGCCCTGCTCATCATGATCGGTCCGGCCACGATGGCAGATGATTGGCCATTTTTCCGTGGGCCCAAGTATAACGGTATTTCAGCCGAAAAAGGCTGGAGCCCTTGGAGCGGCAAGCCGGCTGTAGCGTGGATCAAAGACCTTGGCATTGGCGCCTCCTCGTTCACGGTTGTAGGGGACAAGGTCTTTACGACGGGGAATAAAGACGGAAAAGATTACGTGTACTGTCTCGATGCCAAAACCGGGAAGGAAAAGTGGACCCACTCCTTTACGTCTGAATTTGAAGCCCGTATGTTCGAAGGTGGCACAGCCGCTACGCCGACTCTTTATAAAGACAAGGTCTACAACCTGAGCTACGACGGGAAGTTGCAGTGCTTGGCGATGAATACTGGGAAGGTTGTGTGGGAAAAGAATTTGCTCCAAGACTTTGGCGGTAAGCTGTCGCGGTGGAAATATTCCGGATCACCTCTAGTCGTCGGGGGGCAGGTGATCGTGGATGTTGGTGGGAGCGGAAACTCGACCGTTGCTCTGGATGCTAATACTGGAGCGAAAATTTGGGGGAGCGGAAATCAGTCGGCCGGTTATGCCAGCCCGATTCCTTTTTTGCAGGGCAAGACGGCTGCGGTCATGGTCTTTAAAGGTACCCGCATGGTCGCGCATGATTTTAAGTCGGGAAAACAGTTGTGGGAAATTCCCTGGAAAACGTCTTATGACGTGAATGCGTCGTCCCCGGTTATCATCGGCAACCAATTCCTTATTTCGTCAGGCTATAAGGACGGACGCGCCGCGGTGTTCAACATCACCAGCGGGGCACCGAAGAAAGTTTGGCAGAATGATGACATCAAGACCAAGATGAGCAGTTGTGTCGTCTACAAGGGTCACGTCTATGGCGTCTCCGAGAAGAAGGGCATGTTGATGTGTATAGATCAGGCTAACGGCAAAACCCTGTGGTCAGAACGCAAAGGCGGCCAGTTCGGTACCTTGATGATCGCGGACGGAAAATTGATCGTCCTGACGGACACAGGTGAGCTGGTGATCGCAGAGGCGCAATCCAGCGGATACAAAGAGCTCGCTGCGGGCAAGGTGCTTGATGGTAGATGTTGGGTGGCGCCCGTGTTGGCCAACGGGCGGATTTACGCTAAGACGAATAAGGGGCAGATGGTTTGTATTCGTTTGTGAGAGGCGGTGCGGGGTTTAAGGGTTCAGAGGTTCAGAGGTTCTGGGTTCAGAGGTTTATGGGTTCATGGGATCGGTTTTGGTAGGGCGTGCAGTCCCTGTGGGCCGCATTCCGCTAAACGCGGAACCATCCAATAACTATAGGCATAACCCGACGCAGCGCGGACGCCCCCGCCCTTTGCGTAAAGCTACGGAGGGCAAGCGGCGGTCCCTGCCTGAAAACTTGGCCGAATTGCCAGCGCGCTTGAATTAGGGTAGACTGGTGGTCTTCTAGTGAACGGTTTCTAACCATGGAGGTTTTTATGAAGGTCGTACTCTCTCTTCTGTCTGGTCTTGTTGCGGTATCCAGCGTGGCTGCCTTGCCACGAATCGTTGTTTTGGATTTTGAGTCTGAGGCGGGTGCTTCGGAAAACGGGCAACTGGTCGGAGGCGTTTCTGCGGAGGCCCTGTCGCGCAAGGGCGCTTATGTGCTTAATGCGGAGCTGGTGAAGTCTGGTGCTTACTCGATTGTGGATCGGCGGGACTTCACGTCGAAGTTGACGACGAACGCTGCGGGAGATGAAGCGCGCCCTTCCTATATCCATGCTGCTCAACTATTGCGGGCCGACGCGGTGATGCGTGGCGTGCTTCTGAGTTTTTCGACGGGTAAGGTGCGTGAGTCGCAGGCTGGTTTTACGGCCGACTTTACCAAGCTTTCAATGACGGTCATGGTGCAGGTTCAGGATGCTATCGATGGGACCGTGATTGCGATGGCTGAGGGGAATGCTCAAAAACAGGTTCGCCAGACGGCGGCGGTGCAGACCGAACTTGGTGAAGATGAGTTGTTGGGTCTTTTGCGTGAGGCGATCAATAAGGCGCTTCCGGATCTCGAGAAGTCGATGGCAAAGAGCCTTAAGAGTATTGCCGAGCGTGATACCTCCATGTTGACCGTGCTGTCGACAGATGACCCCGCCTTGGTTGAAATTGATGGAGTGCTTGTTGGTTCTACTCCTTTAGACGGCTTGTCGGTATATTCGGGTGACCATGTTATCGCGATCAGTCGGCCGGGTTATGCGCCGATTTCGAAACGCTTGGTGATTAATCAGGATACAAAAATCACCGCGCCAATGTTACGGCTCGATATCTCCGCAGAGGAGCGTGTGAAAATTCTTAGTAGTGCTGAAATGAAGATTTTCATGCAAAATCAAAAACCGGACATCTTGATCCAAGAATTGAAGTAGGTGCAGGTAAGCCTGACGGCGTATCGTGCGCGCCGGGCTTGGCTTCTCCGATCTCCTATAGAGTCTCTGAAAAACCCTAGCCCGCTCACGTGTGCTTGCGACGGATTTCTTTACCGAGTTCTTGTAGGAATTGTGACGTGTCGAATTTCTTTTGGGGGCGGGGGACCGCCGGTGATTTCTCCGGCGCTGAGAAGATCTTTCATTAGGGCCCAAGTCGCTAAGGCATCCCCTTCGGTTTAAGGGGTTTATGCGTCTTGACGCATAAGTGAATCCAGCGTCAATAAGTAGTTAAACCACTTATGTAGTGAGGTTACGCTTATGTGCTGTTGGTGATTCTTCTGAAAACCCTCGATATTTTACGATTTTGGCTAATACTGGGCGGTTCAGAAGCGTCTCTAGTAAAATAAGGCAATCAATGAGCGTGTTTAGAGTGTCACCAGGGATTTTGGAGAAGAGAATGAAGAGCGCCATATTTACGCTAGCGGTCACACTGATGTCGTGTCAGGGCGGTTATGCTATTCATCAGGGTGGGACGGCGGATGGGCACTTACTGCCCTATAGTCAGAAGATGTCACATCCGCTGGATGAACCCGTTAATCAGGCTTTAGAAGGCCGGGCTTTTTTAATGAACTTGGGGCCAACGGGTATCCGTGCAGATATTCGACCTGAGTACCCGAAAGAATTCAAAGTGAAGTTTGTTTTCCAGGACTCGCACTCTCCTGCAAAGGGAAAGATCAAAGCCGGGGACCACATCGTTGGTGCGAATGGAAAAATGTTTCAGAACCCGCATGCCTTTCATCGTAAGAAGGGCGGCCGCGGATGGCCAGGCCCTCCTTTCGAGCTGGCGCACGCCATTGAGAAGAGTCAAGGTAGCGATGGAGTGCTTAAGCTGATTGTGCTTGAGGGTGGCAGCAAAGGTAAGAAGAAGACCGTTGATTTGCAGCTGAAGGCTGTTGGGGCTTTTTCGCCTACCTATCCGTGGAACTGTCCCCGCTCCGACCAGCTCCTTGAAGACCTTCTCGACTTCATGCTCGACGAGGGCAACATCAACAAGATGAGGCGCCATCACTACATACAGGCGCTTCTCGCAGTGTGGGCGTCCGGCGACAAGCGTGGAGTGGCGCTCGCGAAGAGCAAGGCCCAGTCACTGATGAAAAGCAAGCCTGACTTCCGGTCGGGAGGCATGGGCCCGACATGGATGACGGGTTACCACGGGATCCTTCTGGGTGAATACTACAACGCGACCAAGGACAGCGGCGTCAAGACCACTGCGAAGAATTTCGCGCCTTTTTACGAACACGCCCAGTTTAAGAATGGCTCTTACGGACACAGGTCGGCCATCTCCTTCATTGCCACAGGCAGAAAACCGTACGCGTCCATGGCTGCTGCGGGCGGCATTTGCATGCTCGCGCAGAGCACCTTCAAGGCAAACGGTCTTGCCTACTCCGAGGTGGCTTACGAAAGGGGTCACCAGGGCCATCTCAGGAGCGCGGGAAGAGATGGTGGTGGCGGAATTGCCTATGGTTTCGCAGGCGTACGGGAAAACGAGAGGCCAACGGATCACGCGATACTTAAGCTGGCGAGCATGAGCGGCGTTAAGGAACCCAAGCCGCGCGCTTGGTGGCCTGAACTCGGCGGCAAAAATCTTCCAATAGAAGGCGGCCTCGCAGCCTGCGGCAAGTACACCGTAGTGTGGCCAACAGACAAGGACCATCGCTGGCGGAACGGCTGTATTGACTGGCTGAAGAACGAGAAGGCCAAGGTTGTGATCAACTGGAGTGGCGCAGATGCCAAGACGGTCACCGCGTGGCGCCATCTGCCGGACAAGGTCGTAAGGGAGCCCACCGGACCCTATAACACAACACCAAATGGAGCTGGACATCAGGCCGGATCGGCGCCCGGCGCTCTTGCGCACCTCATCGGCAACAAAGGCAACAAGCCCTGGGAATATCTGGGCACGCACATGGCTAATGGCTGTGCGCTCAGTCCCAAAATGCTCTGGGACGGTCATGCCGATGCAGTCATACACTCCTTTTTCGGTACACTGGCCGCCTTCAGGGCCGACGAAAAGAGCCTTCGCAGCTGGCTGGACTATACCAAGACTTGGATCATCCTCTCAGAAACGCATGAGCCTAGAGCCAAGGGCGGCTTGGTCGATCAGCCCTTCGGTTGCCAGCGTAACGGGACCGCCAGTATCGCTAGAGGACGGACCGCTTATACGCATGTCGCTATTGCGCTGTTGTCCGTTCCGAAGCGTCAGTTACTGATCACTGGGGCGGGTTACGAGCAGCCAGCCGAGAAAACAACGGCCTCCGCGCATAAGAGTACGGGTGGTTCGTCCCGTACAGTTTCTGCCGCGGCGCCGAGCGGCAGGCATTGGTCCGAGGGTTGGAAGGTTCCGGTCCCTAAGAAAGCTCGTGCCGCGCGAACGGTGAGCGCGAAGACCCAGACTGCTTTGAATAATACGCTTCAGCATACACTCGCCAAATTGATCGCTGCGGATGCGCTCAAGGCGATCGCCGTTCCCTTGTCTCTAACCCGGATTCGTGTCCAGTTGGTTGGTGTCGAAACGGGTGGGGCTTTGACGTTTAGGGATCCTGCAAGCGGAAGGACCGTCGCTTATCCGATGTCCGATCTTTCTGCAAAAGACCGCGCGACGCTCGCCATTCTCATCGCGGAATCAAAACCGACCACTGACGCGCAAGC
>CAXMRT010000147.1:0-11607 GCA_964196025.1 uncultured Gemmatimonadales bacterium
GAAGAAGAGCGCTTGGCGCCGTATCGTCGAGTACGTGATGAAATCCGAGCGTTTGTCGAAGGCTTGCCCGGGAACGTGTGTCGGTCGGCTAGGGATTGACCGGGTTTGTAAACGCTCGGCGCCTGCTGGATGTGTCGCGAGAAGGAACTGAATTGTTCAGGCTAGTCGGGCGTAGACGTTTTGCAGACGCCATCACTTGAACGAGAACACTGTCCCCACTTGTTTGTTGACGAGATCCAGGTATAGCGTCTTGTTACCAGCGCCGCCCCAGGAGAGGCTGCTCAACGGGGAGTCAAACATTGAGAGCGCGGGGACATCCGACGGAGCGGTGCCTCCTACTGTTAGTAGCGGGTACATTGCGTCTGGCGCGGTGACAGCCACGATAACCAAGGGGACCCCAGTGAAGGTGAGGGTCCCTGTGATGTTGAGCGGCGCGGTGGTCGCGTGTGGAACGTCGACGAAGTCAAAGCTCATCTGGGAACCGAGACCGTTTGTGATGAAGGTCAAGCTTGCGCAGGTCCATTGCATGCTGTTGTCGGAAATGCTGATTTCCAATGTTGACTCAACTCCGGGGGTGTTCGTTACGGTCACAGCGCTGCTTGCGAGGGACCCAGCGACGTCGCCCTTGATGGTTCCGGCATTGATGAGGGTTGTGCCGGAGTAGGTATTGATGCCGGAGAGGGTGAGGGTTCCGTCGCCTTGTTTGATGAGGCCGCCCGTGCCGCTGATGACGCCGGCGAAGGCCGTGTTGTTGACATCTCCAACGGTTAGGGTGCCGGTTCCTAGCTTGACGGCACCACCACTGCTGCCGCCCCCGGTTAGTGAACCGATTGTTTGGCTGTAGCCGGATTGATCCAAATCGGAAAGATCGAACACGGCCCCCGATACATCGGCCACAGTTACCGCTCCGAGGGTGGGCATGATATTGGCCACGGCCAGTCGCAGTGCGCCGCCATTGATAGTGGTGCCGCCCGTGTAAGTGCTGACGCCGCGAACCTGCCAGGAGCCTACACCGTCTTTCTGTAGGGAAACCGCGCCTGTTCCGTTGTCGGCGATCTGTGCATAAATCCGATTGTTGTTGTTGAGGTTGCCGCCCGATGAAGCCTGTGTGCCTCCGAGGATCAGCGTGCGTGTTTGATTGGCAGTGCCATAGGCCGGGGACGCGGTGCCCTTGAGCTGTACTCCCCTGTAAGCAGTGCCGGATGGCCTCGAGCTGTCCAGCGTCGCACTGTCTCCAGGGGATGTCCCATTGATTGTAAATCCACGATCGGTAGACTGGACATTATCCTGTACTAGATCGAACCGTAGCGTTGTGCCGGGTCCTAGCAGTAAGTTTTCAGGATCGGGAGATGACATGCCAAGGGGGTCCGCGTCAGTCGCATCCTCGAGTGAGGGTTGGTAAATTGCCAAGGTCCCGCCTGTAATGATCGTCGGCCCGGTATAGGTGTTGTCACCATTGAGTGTCAGTGTGCCAGCCCCAGCTTTGGTGAAGGACCGCCCCGCACCAAAATCGCTGATGACGTCCGTCATGGTCACTAGCGCGCTGCTATTGACTGTCCAGGTGTTGTCGGCGGCTATTGCGACCGGAGCAGAGATTGTGTGGGTGGGAGTGCCGGAAGAGGGGGTGTTGGCGGTGAGGCCGTTTCCGTTCTCGAAGATAAGGGTTTTAGATCCAGGGATCGTGGTGTTCGCGGTCGCGCCGGCTGTGTAGGTAAGGCTATCGATATCGAAGTCGGTATCAACGTCGTCAGTCGTTAGGCGTGTGGCTCCAGTAGCGTGGAAGTAGACGTCTGAGTCATAATTGGGAATGCCGCTAGCAGGCGTGCCGCCTGATTCGTCGGAATCCCAGTTTGCAGCAGTTGACCAGTTGATGTCGGTGCTGCCTTCCCAGTAGGCTGTCGCCGGGCCACTTGATGCTGCGACAACCACCAATTGCAGTATATCATCACCGGCATCGAACTGAAGGCTGTAGGTGTTGCCGAAGGACGCGGTTGTGGCCAGGGTGAAGTCTGACAGTGGGCAACTCATCTTAGCCGATTCGATCAGGTTGTAGGTCCCCGCGTTGATCTTGGTACCGGTGAGCTGGTTGAGGTGGATGACGCCGGCGCCGCCACCTATGGCCATGTCGACCCAACCGCTTACCACGATCTTGTCCGTGCCGTTGGCGGCTGTCCCTAGGTCAAAGAAGAGGTCGTTCGCGCCAACGGCTCCGTCGATGTCGAGGTCGTCACTCAGCGTCAAGGTTCCTACCGCACCGTCCAGAAGGTTGATTCCGCCAGTGCTATCGATGGTGACTACGCCGCCGACAGTTCCTGTGCCGCCGAGTTTACCGGTTCCCGTAACGCTCACAGCACCAGCAGCTGTCGAGCCGGAGACTAGCAAGTCACCGTCATTGATTGTGGTTGAGCCGGTGTATGTGTTCACTCCTGATAGAGTCCATTCGCCTGTCTCGCCTTTGTAAAGTTCTTGCGCCTCATTCCCGTCGGTCGCATCCGCGATAACGCCGCTGACTAGGTTGCCGACCCCAGTGCCGCCGAGGTACAAAATATTGGAGTTGGGGTAGGTGCCCGTATTGCCGTCGATTTGTTTGACCGTCCCGGTTATCTCGAGTGGAGCGGTCACTCCCCTGAATCTCTGGGAGCCCCCCGTAGCGGTTCCTTGAAGTTCAGTGGCTAGGTCAACGTTGCCGACCTGCACGCTGTAACCATTGGCGCCCGTGGTATTAAGCTGTCTGGATGGGCGCATATCGTATTGCGTGAAATCCACCTTTCCGAAGATAATCGTACTGTTGAGTGTGCCGCCGCCGTTATTGCCGACATCAACCGTATAGACCTGAATTTGATTTTGGGCGGTATCGGTTCTGTTAAATTCCAGCTCATTGCCCAGATTGACCGATCCTGCTGTGTCGGTCAGAAGTTGAAGCGTCGACCCTCTGTTCATCACCACTTTCGAGGACACCATCGCCGGGGTCCCAAGGATGTGGAGTGTCGTGCGGTCAGAAATTGTCAGGGTTCCAGTGATGGTGTTGTTTCCGGAAAGTGACCAGGTACTACCACTGCTGCCGGCGACGGTAAGATTGAGTATCGCAGTGCCCTCATCGATATCGCAGGTGACGGCGCCCCCGCTACCGCCATCGAGATTCAGGGTTTGAGTGCCTCCGCCACTGGTGGTGATCGACGAGTTGATCGTCAGTGGATAGCTGCTTGAGTTCTCTAGGTGTCCTCCTCCAGAGACCACAATTGGCCGAGTGTTAAGAGTCAGGGGGGTGATGGCTCCGCTGTGGTAATAGAAGTGAGCGGAGCTGCTGTATAGGGTGATGGCTCCGCTGTCATCAGAAAGGCTGTTCAGATATATGCTGGGGTTATCGCTGCCGCTTCTGACATCGAGAGGCCCTTTAAATGTGTTGGCGGTGCTTAATAGGTAGACCTTCGGGCTTGCACCACCGTTTACCTGTATCGCTACACCACCGTCACCTGTTACCGCCCCGTCGGTTGTGATGACATCACCGCGCCCCACGTAGAGCGTTGCAATGGCGCCACTGCTCACGGCTATGGGGCGCGAGCCAAGATCAACGGTGATGTTGCCCGCGCCATTGTTATTCTTCAGTGTGGCTGACGAGGTAAAGGTGATGGGAGTATCGGCAGCGCCGAGATTATTGTCGGCGGTGATATCTATTATCCCGCCATCAATGATGGTGCCGCCGGAGAAAGTGTTGGCTCCGGAAAGTGTCAGCGTGCCGGACCCGGCTTTGTTGAGGGTTCCTGTTCCGCCGATACTACCACCGGCAATTATATAGGCGCTCGAAGAGTTGACGGTGATGCCTTCCGGTGTCACTCCGCCGCCGTCGACTGTAACGGTGCCGATGCCGGCGCCGAGGAATTGTGCGTTGTCGTCATCAGTGTAAGTGTCGCCGGTCCAGCTGATGGAGTCCGGCTGGGTCCAGTTTTGGTCGCCACCGCTATCATCACCATCCCACGTGACCGTCGCCGCATGTGCTGCACCGAGGGCCAGTGCGAGAGCAGAGGCGAGTACCCGTAATTGCGATCGAAATTTGTTCACGTCGGACTCCGAATTGTAAAATTTGGCACAATCGCTCTCCCATCCGAGACGCGATCATTGTCAATTTACACTATTTTTGATTTCCGTAACACCCCTAGAAGCAGAGAAAAGCAGAGAAAAGCAGAGAAATGGGGCGAAATTTGCTTAGTGCGGCTAGTGTTTGAACGCTGTGGTGTCGGGGAGGATGCAATGAATGCGGGTAAGATTGATTGGTGGGCGTCGTATACACTGGAGAAGAAGGCCTGTTCTCAGCAAAGGAGCTTGGGTTTTGGGTTGATGTTAGGGCACGGAGAAGCAAGGGTGTTTGCGGTCCTATTGAAACTGAATGTGGGTGAGGAGAGGTCGCGGATGCGTAGGCGTGTATGGATAATGATGGTGGCGGGTCTCCTGGCAGGTGTCACCCTTGGGGCCGAGCGAAAGCCGAATATTCTGTATATCAATGCAGATGATCTTGGTGTGATGGATGTGGGATACAACAATTCCTTGTTTAATACCCCGAATATTGACCAGTTGGCGAAAGACGGGATGCGATTCACGACCGCCTATGCGCCGGCAGCCAACTGCGCGCCGAGTCGCGCCTGTGTGCATAGCGGGCAGTGGTCTGCGCGGCATGGTGTGTATACGGTCGGCAACTCAGATCGCGGAAAGGCCCAGACGCGTAAACTGATCCCGATCGAGAATGGGTCGTTTCCTCAGACCGGCATTACGACCATGGCGATGGCGCTCAAAGCGCAGGGGTATACGACGATTCATTTGGGTAAGTATCATATGGGTCAAGATCCGTTGACTTTGGGATACGATGTTAATATTGGCGGTGATAAGTCGGGCAGCCCGGCGGGTGGGTATTTCTCGCCATGGGGTAAGGGCTCTATGAAGGAGTTGGGGACGACGGTTCCGGAGGCGACCCATCGGATGGATATCTACGCGCGCGAAGCGGTGGACTTCGTGGCCGCCAACAAAGACAAGCCGATGTTCATACACTTCTCGCCTTACCTTGTGCATACGCCGTTGCAGAAAGTGCCGGAGTTCTTCGATAACTATAAGGACAAGAACGTGAACGCCGTCTACGCGTCGATGGTCGAAAAATTTGATCAGGGGGTGGGCAAGGTTCTGGATGCCCTGGATGCCCATGGTCTACGCGACAATACGCTCGTGGTGTTCTCGTCAGATAATGGCGGCATAGCGGGGGTGCAGACACAAGCGCCGTATCGCGCGGGGAAAGGGTCCTATTATGAAGGCGGGATTCGTGAGCCATTGGTGATGCGGTGGCCGGGCAAGATCAAGGCGGGCTCCACTTGCGCGGAGCAGGTTTGCACGATTGACCTCTATCCAACCTTTCTCGCGGCTGCAGGCTTGGCGGTTCCCGAAGGCGTTAAGCTGGATGGCGTGACGCTCTTGCCGCTGATGACGCAGAGTGGGGGTTTGGCTGAGAGAGCTCTGTTTTGGCATTTTCCGATCTACCTGCAGGCGTACTCGATGCAGAAAGACGATGGGCGCGATCCCTTGTTTCGAACGCGTCCGGGTTCAGCGATGCGTTCTGGAAAGTGGAAGCTGCATGAATACTTCGAAGATGGGGGACTGGAACTATATGATCTTGAGACTGACGCGGGTGAGCGGAAGAATCTTGCTGCGTCGATGCCAGAGAAGGTGAGCGAACTTAAAAAGGTCTTAGACGCCTGGCGCTCGGATACAAGATCCCCCGTACCGACAAAGTTGAATCCGGCGTATCAGCCGGGAGCGGGTAAGGCGAAAAAGAAGAAGCGCTGAAGGTGTCTACAAGAACGGGTCGGGGCTTGAAGGATAGCCGGTAGAGGAAGGTACGTTAATATGAGAAGTGTTGTTATGGTACTCGCGCTGATGACGGTCACGACATCCGCTATGGCGGACGTGAGGCGTCATGCGATTGATACCGTCCCATCCGGATTCCGAGTAGGGTTTTGCCTGTTGACGCATGGCGCGCACCAATATGCGGCCTACTATAACGCTAAACATCAGATGACGGTTGCGAAACGCGCGCTGGGTTCAGAAACATGGACCCGTGAGCACTTGCCGTCAAAGATCGGGTGGGACAGTCACAACTACATCACCATGGCTGTTGATAAAGACGGCATCCTTCATCTGGCAGGGAATATGCATGCGGTCCCGCTTATCTACTTCCGGAGTGAAAAGCCTGGTGACATTCGAACGTTCAAGAAGCTTGCGATGACTGGGGAGAGTGAGGGTCGGGCAACCTACCCGAAATTCCTGACGAACCTCGACGGTGAACTTGTTTTCAACTACCGCAACGGAGGGTCCGGTCGCGGGATGCGCATTTATAACATCTACGATCGCAAAACCCGCACATGGTCGCGCTTGTTGGATGCGCCATTGTTGGACGGGCAGGGGAAGCGTAACGCCTATCCTCTCGGGCCAGTCCGTGGACCGGATGGACTTTTTCATATGATGTGGGTTTGGAGAGACACGCCTGATTGCGAAACCAATCATGATCTCTCTTATGCGCGAAGCCGGGACCTGGTTCACTGGGAGACCATCACCGGGGAAAAGGTCCAGCTTCCGATGACGCTCAGCAACAAGGCCCTGATTGTCGACCCTATCCCTAGTGGCGGCGGGATTATAAACGGTTCCGCAAAATTGTCGTTTGACCGCAAAAACCGTCCGCTGATCAATTATCATAAGAATGACGCAAACGGGCACATGCAATTGTATGTCACTCGATATGAAAACGGGGGATGGAATCGAAAGCAGTTGACCCGTTGGGACAAGCCTGTGATTTTTAAGGGACGTGGCAGTATGCCATTTATTGGTATTTATAACTCGGTATTGAAAGAGCTTGAGCCTGGGATCTTGAGCATGAGTTATCGGCATAAAGATTACGGGTCGGGCCGCCTGTTTGTTGATGAGAGCAGCTTGCAGACCTTGGACAAAAAGGTTCAGGTCCCGCGCCTCTACCCGAAAGAGTTGACGAGTGTCGGGAGTAAATTTAAAGGGATGGGGGTTCGGCGTGCGGTGGATCTTGGATCGGCGGAAAAAAGCCATGTGACGTATCTGCTGCAATGGGAAACCCTGGGAAGCAATCATGATCGTCCGCGAACGGGACCACTGCCTGAAGCCAGTTTGCTAGAGTTAATTGAAATACGAAAATAGCCGTTAAGGAATCCGAGATATGAAAATGCGTTTCGCTTCACCCATGTTCTTGATGTTTGCTGCAGTCTTTATCTGCTCACTGCCGATCAGAGGGGCAGCAGCGAAACCCGCAGCTAAGCCGAATTTCGTTTTCTTTCTGGTGGATGACTTTGGTTGGGGCGCATTGGGATCGACCGGCTTCGATAAGCATGAAACCCCGAACATTGATAAGTTGGTGGGACGAGGGATGGCGTTTAGCGACGGATATGCGGCTTGCACCGTGTGTTCGCCGAGCCGTGCTGCCATCATGACCGGCGCCTACCCTGGACGCATCAATCTGACGGATTGGATTCCGGGACATCGAGGCGGACAGCCAAAGCTCAAGATCCCCACATGGACAATGAAGATGGATCATGAGCGAGTCGTACTTCCGGAAGCTATGAAAGAAGCCGGCTACAAAACCATTTTTCTGGGGAAGTGGCATCTGATGCCGTTGGGTGACGAGCAGAAGAAACATTTTCCGACCGACCACGGGTTTGACATCAACATCGGTGGTCGCGAATGGGGGCAACCGAAAGGACCGGGAAAATATTTCCACCCTTTTGGCATGCCGAATGTCACCAGTGAAGAAGGCGACTACATCACTGACCGTCTGACCGACTACGCCGTGGACTTTATTGAGGAGAACAAGAGCGCTCCATTTTTTCTCTATTTTTCTTATTACACCGTGCATGGTCCGATTATGGGGAAAGCGGATTTGGTCAAAAAATATCAGGAGAAAGGGCTGCAAGGACGTGCGGCTGCCTATGCGGCGATGCATCAAAGTCTGGATGAAAGTGTCGGCCGGGTGTTGGCGGAGCTGGAGACCGCTGGAATTGCCGACACCACGTATGTGATTTTCACCGGGGACAACGGCCCGGACAAAAACGAGTATGCGGGCGGTCTCAAAGGCATCAAGGCGCAAGCGCATGAGGGTGGTGTGCGTGAAGTCTTCACCATTTCTGGACCGGGAATTAAGGCGGGCAGCACGTCATCAATACCCGTGATTGGGACTGACTTTTATCCCACGATTCTCGAGCTGGCGGGTTTATCGCCAAAACCGGATCAGCATCAAGACGGCGTCAGTCTGGCACCCATATTGAAAGAGGGTAAAGACATTGCCAAACGCTCGTTGTATTGGCATTACCCGCACTATCACCGCACGAAACCCTACGGTGCCGTTCGGAATGGTGATTGGAAGTTGATCGAGTATTTTGAGGATGGCCGTCTGGAGCTCTACAACCTGAACGATGATCAGAGTGAAACCAAGAACCTTGCCGCTGCGATGCCGGAGAAGGCGGCCCAATTACTCAATCAGTTGAGGGGGTGGCGAAAAGAGGTTGGCGCGCAAATGCCGACGCCGAACCCGAACTACGATCCGACGCGAGCGACCAAGAAGAAGAGAAAAAAGAAGCAGCCTTCCAAATGATAAAAAAGCTTCTGTCGCTGGTGTTTCTTTTGGGTGCAGCGGGGATCGGTAGCGCTCGCGCCGTAGACCTTCGGCCGAATATCATCTTTTTGCTTACAGATGATCAATCGACCTATTCCCTAGGGTGTTATGGGAATAAGGACGTGAAGACGCCGAACATCGATTCGCTGAGTGACGATGGCATTACCTTCGACCATCATTACAACACCACCGCGATCTGCATGGCGTCGCGGGCCAACATCATGACGGGGATGTATGAGTACAGAACCGGCTGTAATTTTAGTGGTGGCCCGATGCAGAAGGCGCATTGGGGACAGTCTTATCCGATGTTGTTGCGGAAGGCGGGCTATGTAACGGCCTTTGCAGGGAAATTCGGGTTCGTGGTCGATGGCCAGGGGTTGCCGGAGACGGATTTTGATAGGTGGGGTGGCGGTCCTGGGCAGACGAGTTATGACACCCGCAAAAACAAGTCGATGGCCAAGTATGCGGAGAAATATCCGCACGCGAGCCGGTCGTACGGTGCTTTTGGGGGCGACTTTGTCAAAGAGTCTGCCAAGGGCGATCGGCCATTTTGTTTGTCGATTAGTTTCAAGGCGCCGCATCGACCGGTCACGCCGGACCCCGAGTATGTGGATGTTTACAAAGGGGTGGTCTTTACCAAGCCGGATAACTATGGCCGACAGAAGGGCGAGCATTTTTCCCAGCAATCGCAGCAGGGACGTCAGTATGAGCGTTTTATCAGCTGGGGCTACAAAGACAATTACGACCAGGTGATGGCGGCCTATCATGCGCAAATTTACGGGGTAGATGTTGCGGTGGGCATGATTCGCGAGGCGGTGAAGGATGCGGGGGTTGCGGACAACACCGTGATCATCTTTACGTCCGACAACGGCTTCTTCTGCGGGTCGCATGGGTATGGGTCGAAAGTGTTGCCGTATGAGGAGTCGGCGAGTGTGCCGCTGATCATTTTAGATCCACGTCACAAAAACAGTGGCAAGCACCTGCGGAGTGGGGCCCTGACCGCGAATATTGACTTCGCGCCGACGATCATGCGCTTGGCAGGGTTAGACGCGCCGGCGAATATTGACGGGAAGAGTTTACTGCCGCTGTTGGATGATGCGGGGGCGGTGATTCATGAGTCGATCAAGCTGATTAATGTTTGGGGTACCAAAGAGACGCATAGTTATTCTGTGGTCACGAAGGATCATAAGTACATTAACTGGCCGTGGGCAGGGGAGGGTTTTGAGGCGACCGAGGAGCTGTATAATCTCACGAAAGACAAACTGGAGCTGAGTAATCTGGCCGTGAACCCTGAGCACGAAAAGACCCTTAATGCGATGCGGAAGCATTATGATCAGGCGGTGGTCGATTGGCGGGAGGGTGTGTTGGACTCGAACACATACAAATCCTATGGCGATAATTTCGACCGCGAGTACAATTGGGCCGAGAATAATGGCGACCAGAAAAAGAAGCCTAAACGGCAGAACCCTAGCAAGAGGTAGAAGACGTATGAATGGTCTTAAGATGTTTTGTTGTTTGGCGATAATGATTGGGGTCGGTGACAGAGGGCAGGCGGCTGATACGAGCCGTCCGAATATTGTCTTTCTGTTTGCGGACGATATGGGGTATGGCGAGGTGCAGGCCTTAAATCCGAAACGCGGCAAGATTGCCACACCTAATCTGGATAAACTCCTTAATGACGGGATGCATTTTACCGATGCGCATACCGCGTCGTCGGTCTGCACGCCCTCGCGCTACGCCTTGATGACGGGGCGGTATCCATGGAGGACCGTGCGTCAGTCTGGAGTGACCACAGGCGGCGGGGAGCCGCTGATCGCCAAGGATCGCCTGACGGTTGCATCGATGTTGAAGGGCTTGGGTTATCAGACCGCAATCTCCGGAAAGTGGCACCTGGATTTTCATTACGATGGGCCGCGGTCCACCGTTGGAACAAAAATTCCGGATGGTCCCATTACGCGTGGGTTCGATACGTGGCTCGGGTTTCATCATGCGCGCAACATGAAAGAGTTGATACTCGATGATACCATCATTGAGATCATCCCCACGATTCAGATGCTGCCTAAAACGACGGACTTCGCGGTGGAGTATGTGAACACGCATGCGGCCGATGCCAAGGCAGGCAAGCCCTTCTTTTTGTATGTGCCCTTTGGGTCACCTCATTCTCCGATTGTTCCGACAGAGGAGTGGGTGGGAAAGAGTGGATTGGGGCCCTATGCAGACTTTGTGATGATGACCGATGGCATGGCGGGCCGAATTATTGACGCGGTAGATGAACAGGGTCTCACGAAAAACACCCTGATTGTTTTCAGCTGTGATAACGGAAGCTCTGCCCGTGTGATGAAGGCGAGCGAGTATGAAGCGAAGGGGCACTTTCCGAGTGCAGGCTTGCGCGGGTATAAATCTGATTTATGGGATGGAGGACACCGGGTTCCGTTCATCGTTCGCTGGCCGGGCGGGGGAGTTAAGCCGGGGTCTCGTTCGGACGAGTTGATTGCCGTATTCGATTTTATCGCTACCTGTGCGGAGATTACAGGGGTTGAGCTACCGGAGACGGCGGCAGAGGATAGTGTAAGTTTTTTACCGGCGCTGACGGGGAAGGAAATTGCGACCGAGCGTGAGGCGATTGTGCATCATTCGATCAGTGGCCATTTTGCGATTCGGAAAGGGAAGTGGAAGTTGCTGTTGGCAAAAGGGTCTGGGGGATGGACCAAGTCGACGATCACGGCGGAGACGCCGAAGGTTCAGCTGTATGACATGTCTGCTGATCTTGGCGAGACCGAGAATGTAGGGGATCAATATCCTGAGGTCGTGGCTGAGATGACGACCTTGCTTGAGACTTACGTCGCAAACGGCCGTAGTACGCCGGGGGCTGTGATGAAGAATGATACGGATGGGATTCAGCTTTATAAGGATGGGCATAAGAAGGGTTCTCGAAA
>CAXMRT010000148.1:0-10347 GCA_964196025.1 uncultured Gemmatimonadales bacterium
GGTAAATGCCTGATTATAGAGCTGATGAAGCTCTTTATCCTCATAAGGATCCATCCCGTCAAGGAGGGTTTGGGGAGTATACCCGCTATAAATCTGTTCGATTGTGACGGTGCTGTCAGTCAACCTGTACTCGAGGATCCAGGTGCGGTAGCAGATCGCGTAGCGCGATTCTGAGAGGACGTGTATTCGCTTTCGCTTCTCGTCAGGGGGGTTGTCGCGCAGCTGACTGTTCGCGAAGGGCTCGAGACTTTGCATGCCCTGATCGCAGAGGAAGTTGAGTTGTTGTTGAGCTTTTTCGCTCCAGTCGATATCCCAGGTGTGATTGTCGGAGGCGGTCCATCCTGTTCTAGAATCGGGAAAGGCATCTGCATAAGGAAGGTAGGGTTTGATGTCGAGAACCGGGGTGCCGTCGAGCAGATCGATTCCACTAAAGGTGAGAACGCGCCCTTCAATTTTTTCGAGTCGCACACAGCTCATGCCGATACCGTTTGGGCGATAGGGTGAGCGCGATGCAAAGACGCCGATTTTTGTTCCAGCTGGCGGCCGGACCTTCGGGTTCCATGTGTCGTTGCGATCGAAGTGAAAGATTAGCCAGACCCGTTCAAATTCGATGAGTCCCTCAAGTGCAGGTTCGAAATTGGCGCCGCCGTATAGATGTAGTTCGGCGGTGACGTCGCTCAAGCTTCCTTGGCGCGGACTTTCTTGCCGTTGCAGCAGGGGCGACGAGAGTCGACCGATTGGGTGATACTCGAGGCTGTCGCCTTCTTTAAAATTATCCATTCCATTTCTCCCGCGCTGCGTAGCTGACAACCGAGAGCGCACTCACGACGTTGAGCGAGTTTTTGGACCCATACACCGGAACACGGAGAGTGGCATCCATGCGGGCGAGCTCGGAGCTTTCGATCCCAAAACGTTCGTTGCCAACAACGAGCGCGGCCGGCCACTGCCATGCGGCGTCTGCCGGCGGAACGGACTCTTTGGCTGTCTCGAGTCCTGCAATGAACCGACACCCGCTGGCCCGAAGAGCCTGAAGACACCCCTCGAGTGTCGCATGGGTGTGAATGTCTAAACGCGCATCGCAGCCCATGGCGGCGTGTTTCACTTTAGGGTGATCGACCCCAGCGGTATAGCCGACGAGATGGATGTGTTCGGCTCCGACGCACTCGGCGAGACGAATAATTCCACCAATGTTGAAGGCGGAGCGCAAGTTGTACAGAACGAGTGAGAGTGGAAAGGTGGCGGGTGTGAGCGCGTCATCATCCTGACACTCAATGAAGTCGGCGTCGGTGAGATGTTGCCGATTATAGGCACGTTCGATTGGTACCATCAGGGTCCAGAACTCGGCACGACTCATGTCGGCTTGGATCAAGGTGCGTAAACGAAAAATCTGAGGGGCCAGGTCAACGGAGGCGTGTTCGAGCTCCTTCAAGGTCGATGACAATTCTGACAGAAGACCTTGGCGTTTGCGAGTGTCGCTCCACTCGGCGTCGATCTGCTGGCAGTGTTTAAGGAGACGAGCCGCAGCACGCGGGCCGTCGAGGTCTGCCAGCTTTTTTGATGGCGTGTCGTCCGCCATGAGTTACTTGATGCGCTGACCGACTTTCGCGCCGTCATCGGGTGAGCATAGATAGAGATCGTCACCCCCGTCGCCGGCGCATACAACCATGCCTTCCGAAACACCGAATTTCATTTTGCGGGGTGCGAGGTTCGAGACCACAATCACTTTACGTCCCTTGAGTGTTGCAGGGTCGTAGGCTTTTTTTATGCCGGCAATAATATTGCGGGTATCGTCTCCACCGAGTGAGACGGTGAGCTGTAGGAGTTTGTCGGCGTCCTCAATATCTGTGGCCTCAATGATTTCAGCCACGGTGAGTTCCACTTTCATAAAGTCATCAAAGTCTATCATAGGGGGTCCTGCTTTCTTTTTCTGGGCGGTGGATCCGCGTACGGCGGCATCGGCTTTTAGTTCGGCTTGAGTATCGGCTACAATCGCATCAATATCTTTTTGCTGCACGCGAGTGGCAAGATGTTCGTATGTTTGAATCTCGTGGCCGGTGAGAATCTCGCCGGCGCTGGCCCAAATATAGGGCTCTTCATTGAAGAGTGCTTCGACCTTTGTCGCGTATTCCGGCAAAACGGGTTTGAGATAAATGGCAAGGATCCGGAATGCGTTGAGAGTCGTCGTCATGACTTCACGGGCGGCCTCAACATCTTCCTTAACCAGACTCCAGGGCGCCTTGTCATTAAAGTATTCATTGGCCGCATCGGCCAGATCGCGGATGTGAACCATTGCTTTTGAAAACTCGCGATTCTCGTAGTGTTCTGCAATCTCGTCGGACTTTGCCTGCGCCTGATCGATCAAGGCTTGGCCGTCGGCTCCGAGCTGCCCCATTTTGCTATCGAGCTTGTTGAGCATGGTGGCGCCACGGGAAGCAAGATTGGTGATTTTACCGATCAGGTCAGAGTTCACACGGCCCATGAAGTCGTCAAAACTGAGGTCCACATCCGCGGCGGTCGGCCCCAGTTTGCAGGCGTAGTAAAAGCGTAGATACATCGGGTCGAGATGTTTGAGATAGGTGCTGGCGTTAACAAAGGTTCCCTTTGCCTTGGACATTTTTTGACCGTTGACGGTGAGGAAGCCGTGCACAAACACTTGGTTTGGCGTTTGGATGCCGCCGTTCTCGAGCATGGCGGGCCAGAACAGGCAGTGGAAGCGGACGATGTCTTTGCCGATGAAGTGATAGCGTTCGGCATCGGGGTCGCGCCAGAACTCGTCGAAATCACGGCCATTTTGGTCGCACCACTCTTTCGTTGCGGACAAGTAGCCGATAGGGGCATCTACCCAAACGTAGAAAAATTTATTGGGGTGGCCGGGGATCTCGAACCCAAAGTATGGGGCGTCACGCGAGATGTCCCAGTCGCGCAGGTCTTCGTCGAACCATTCAAGCAGCTTGTTAGAGACTTCCGGAGCGGTATGTGCGGGAAGCCAGCCTTCGAGGAAGGCTTTGAAATTGTTGAGTTTGAAGAAAATGTGGTCGGTTGATTTCTTGCTAGGGGAGTTGCCGCAGATGGTGCACTGTGGGTCCAACACCTCGGAGGGGCTATAGGTGGCGCTGCAGGAGTCGCAGGAGTCGCCGTACTGATCTTCCGCTTTGCAGACTGGGCAGGTGCCTTTGACAAAGCGGTCGGGCAGGAACATGTCGTCGTGTTCGCAGTAGGTTTGCTCGATTGATCGCACATCGATGTGATTCTTATCGACCATGGCCTGAAAGAGTTCGTTGCTGAAGGTCTGGTTCGCGTCGGAATGAGTGGAGCCGTAATGATCGAAAGAGATTTCGAAGTCCGTGAAATCTTTTAAATGGCGTGCATGACTGCGTTCGATCAGTGCTTCGGGCGTGATGTTTTCTTGGCGTGCACGCAGCATGACCGGTGTCCCGTGCGTATCGTCCGCGCACATGTAGATGCAATCGTTGCCGCGTAGGCGCTGGAAGCGTGTCCAGAAATCTGTCTGTAGGTATTCGACGAGGTGCCCAATATGGATTTCTCCGTTGGCGTAGGGCAGCGCCGAGGTCACAACAATTTTTCGGGTAGTGGACATGGAGCTAAGTGGTAGCATATGCTTTCGTGGTTGCCTAGAGCATTTAGGTCAGGAGTTGTGCCTGCCAGTGGACTCGGCGATCGGTTATGTGGTGGGCGGACCGGCGAGGGCTGCCAGCCCGTTGAGTTAGCGTCTTGGAACCGAGATCATTTCTTCTTCTGTGGGCCAGAAGTTGTGTAGGGTTTTTTCGGTCGGTATTGTCAGGGGGCGGACTAAGCGAAAGCCCACGTGTAGTGCGTCGGTGTGATACCAGACGCTTTGTGGAAGTTGTGGGTCGGCTTGCTTCCACTCCTTGGTGGAAAGGTCTCGAATGGCGGATCGGCAGGAGGCGGCGTCGATATCCCAAGCGCCACCACGAACCACGCGTGGGTAAAGGTTGGTTGCAACGGCTAGAGGCAGGGTGTCGTCTCGGCGGTATCCATCTGCGTGGTATTGGTCGAGCACCCATTCCGAGACATTTCCGTGCATATCAAACAGGCCCCATGGGTTCGGTTTCCGAGTGCCGACTGCTTTATACTCGAACTTACTGTTCTTGATGAACCACGCGTATTCACCCAGTTTGCTGGGGTCGTCACCAAAGGAGAAGGCGGTGGTCGTTCCGGCGCGGCAGGCATATTCCCACTCCGCTTCGGTGGGCAGGCGATAGAAGTGACCGCTTTTTGCGCTGAGCCACATGCAGAAGTTTTTCGCAGCGAGCTGGGTCATGCAGATAGCCGGAAAGCCGGCCCGACCCATTCCGAAGGTCATGTCCTTAAACGGTGGGGTGGGGCGGGTGACCGCATCTGCCACAAGATCGCGCGTCGTCGGGGCCCTCTTGCTGTGTCCGCGTTGGTAGCGATCAAGGTCCATCTGCCAGAGTTCGTAGAGGTCCCACGTCAACTCCGTGCTGGCCATCCAGAAAGGGGCGACAGTGACTTTCCGCTGGGGCCCTTCGTCGGGCTTGCGGCTTTTTTCGGTGTCGGGACTACCCATCATGAATGACCCCGCCTTGATCGGTAGCATCGTGAAGGTGCCTTCGGTCCCGGGGATCGAGTAGGAATATTCCTTCATGCTTGCGGCGTCGCCCATTTTTTCAAACGCAATGTCTTTGAAGAGCTTAAGCGGTGAGTGCCCGCCGATTTTCTTGACGATCTTTTTCGGTACCAGCGTCAGGCCCTCGGGCCAGTTTGCGCCCTGCTGGATCCAGCGTCGTAGGGTCCACATGTCGGCCTGAGAGATAGGGCCGTTTTTTGGGGGCATGATATCGTCGTGATCTTCGGGCAGCGTGGTGGAGGTGTAGAGCGTGCTCTCGAGGGGTTTGCCGGGGACTATAACGACGCCGACTTCTCCGCCTTTGAACGCGTGGGCCTTGGTGTCGAGGCGCAGATCGCCTTTATCCTTGGATTCTTGATGACAGCTGACGCACCATTGTTCGAGGATGGGTTGCACGTGTTCGACGAAATCGACGACCATCGGAATCTTTTTGTGGGGCTTAAGCTCCAAGCCTTTTGGCCAGACAGCGCCTTCAGCGATCCATCGTTTCAGCAGTTCCTGTTCGGCTTTGGGCAGGAGAGGGTCGCTCTCTTTTTTGACGGGAGGCATGACGTAGTCGTCATCTGCTGGATAGGTGGTGCTTATATAGAGGGGGCTTTTCTCGGGTTTACCGGGGATGAAGCCGATATCGTCCTCGCCACCCTTCATCGCGAGTTCGCGGGTATGCATCCGGTAATCCCCCTTGTCCTTAGTAGGACCATGGCAGGAGACACAGTTAAGCTCCAGCAAGGGCTGGATATCGCGAACGAAATCGAGTTTCTCTTCTGCCGCACTGACCGAGGTGGCACCTAAGCAGGCAAAGATTAGAAAGTTGTGTTTGAAACTATGGCGTCTTGGAGTCATAAAGGGCGACATGATGGCAGCTCGACTGGTTTTATTGCAAATCCTTTTTTTTGCTAGTTTACAGGCAACTTTCGCGGATGAGGCTTTTCACGCGACGGCCCGGCAGATGGGCATAGAGGTTCGGGTCGTGTTGCATGGGGTGAGCAGTGCCAAAGGAAAGGCCTTGATGGGCGCATTTTCGCAAAAGGCCAGTTCCCTGGAGGCCATTCTGAGCGATTACGAGACAGGCTCTGAATTACGGCGATTGAGCGCAACGGCGGGACTTCAGCGGGATGTCCAGGTCAGCCCCGACCTGCTAACCGTACTAGAGGCGGCTCAGGGCTTGGCGACGGAGAGTCGAGGCGCGTTCGACGTGACCGTCGGTCCCTGCGTTCAAGTTTGGCGTCTGGGACGGGCCAGAGGGCGTGTGCCGCCCCCCCAGCAGGTGAGTACAGCCTTGAACGCGGTGGGATACAAGAAGCTGACGCTCACAGCTGCGACTCGCCGAGTCACCCTAAGCGTTCCCGACATGCGGCTGGACCTGGGTGCATTAGCGAAGGGGTATATTTTGGATGAATCGATCGGCGTCTTTGCTGATGCGGGTGTATCGTCGGCGATGGTGGATGCTGGCGGTGACATCCTCGTGACGGGGGCTCCGCCGGGGCGGAAAGGCTGGCGGATCGCAATCGCAGGGATGACCGGCAAGGAGGACTTGGTGTTAACGAACTGTGCCGTGGCGACATCGGGTGCGTCGGTCCAGTTTCTCGAAAAGGACGGTGTGCGCTATTCACACATTCTCGATCCTCGAACGGGTATGGGAGTGACGAACCGCTGTCAAGCCACCGTGATTGCGTCCACCGCGATGTTGGCGGATGGTGTCGCCTCGTGGTTATGTGTCGAAGGAATAGAGCGCGGCACGGCAATCCTGAAGTCTCGCGCGGACCTGAGTGGGGTTCTGAAGCAAGGGCAGCGGGTCTACCGATCGCCCTGAAAACCTTGCTTAGTGGATGGCCCAATACGTCAGAGCGGATATCGCGGCCGCGATGGGTAGTGTGATGACCCAGGCGAGCAGAATTTTGCGAATGGTCGACCATTGTGCTTGGCCGTTGGTGACACCGATGCCGAAAAGCGCGCCACAGGACACGTGTGTCGTAGAAACGGGAACGCCCATGCGTGATGCCACGATGACGAGGAACGCCGTTACGAGGTTGCCTGCGAAGCCTTGGCCGGCATTCATGCGCGTGATTTTTTCACTCATTGTTGTCGAGACTCGGCGAGCCGTGAAACCGCCCACTGCGATGATCAGGCCGATTCCCGCTAACACGATTTCATTGGGGAGGTCGAGGAGTTGGCCGGAAATTAAGAGAGCGGCGATCTTGGGCGTGTCGTTCAGACCGCGCGCAAAACTGACCGCTGCGGCGCTGAAGATATGAAGTTTATCGAGAAGTGTTTGTGCACTGATGCCGAATACGTGGCCTTGATAGTGACGCATACAATCATCGCGATGTTCAATGACGGCCGTAAGCTGCGTAGGCATGGTAACGAAGGCGGCGGTACCGTTCTCGGCCAACATGGGAGCTGGGACAGCCTCTTGAATACAAATACAGGTTTCGGGTTCAATCCCGAGTCGTCGCCGCGCCGCACGGAATGCGGGGTAGAGGATCATCGTCATGATCACCGCTAGAACCGGACTGACGAGCAGGGGCACCATGAACTTTTGTCCGAGCACCGCGAAATTAAGCGAATGCAGCGCGCCGACGAGGCCCGCGCCGATGAGTGCGCCGGTCAAGGCGTGCGTGGTTGAAATAGGAATCCCTAGGCGACTAGCCAGCAAGACCGTTGCTGCGGCGCCAATGCCGACCGCGATCAGGAATGCGGGGTCCGCGACGATGTCGGCGGGCACCAACCCTTTACCGCTAAAATTCTTGAGCAATTTTTCGGCGAGGAAGATCGACGCGACCGACCCGATCAGTGTGGACACCGTTGCCAGCGTGAATGCTTGGCGATACGAAAACGTACGGGACCCGATTAGAGTCGCGACACCTTTCATGTTGTCGTTCGCACCGTTGGCGAATCCGAGCCACAGCGCTGCTACAAGCAACAAACCTGCAAAAATCATCCTATCACTCCTTTTCCTTAATGAGCTGTATTCCTTTGGCGACGGAAAGGATGTCACAAAAAGACGGAAGATGTCCAGTGAGTAGCCGCCTTGGCGGAATTGCATGGGACGTGGGTGTTACCCCTGTTGGTGGACGTTTACTCGGACGACGAAGACCTGTGTCCTGACGCGACGTATGCTGCGCGAGGTTCAGCGGGTTGGATGATGGACGACGGCGAAGTCCGGCCCGAGTGTGAAGACGCATGTTTGCTGCGCCTTGGCCAGTTTCGTAAAGGCTTCTTCGTTAGAGTGTTCCTCTAGCCAGCCAGAGGCGAGGGCGGACCCATACCAGACGCGGGCACTCAAGTTGACGCAGGCTTGCTGGGCGTGATCGTTAACCGAGACTTGGATGTGCCAATGCGTTAAGCTCTCATTAGCTAGCGTCGACGCACCTAAGATCGCCGAAGGGAAGGTGCGTTGGATGAGTGCGCGCGAGCGTGAATGGCTGGCCCAGAAGGCCGCAAGCCCGCAGACGAGCGCGATGAGTGCGATACTGAGTCCTATTTTGGCTCCTGGCTTCATGATCCTGAGAGTGTAGGGATCTGCCCAGAAATGAAAAGCGAATATGCATCGCCCTTTTTGGTGCACGCTCTCGGAGCTTGAGGTATTGTGGATCGCAATGAAACGAACGTGGATAGTAGTGACGCTCATGTGGGCCGCTGGTCTTTCGGCGACGGCCTCCGAGACCAATGATCTTGCTAGGGCGCTCGGTTTGGAAAAAGTCGAGAATGGCGTGTGCCGCTTGAGCATGTCTCCCGGAACCTTGGGCGAGAGCAAGGCGGTCATCGCCGAACTGCGTGCGCTCTTGGCAGAGCAACAACGTTTAACGACCGTGGTCGCCGAGCTGCGATCAAAAAGCCCTGAGATACGCCGCGAACTGAACGCGATTTATGGGCACACTCCGCGTCCAGAGGAGATCGTCGCGCAGAGTGCCTTGTTGCGAAAATTCGCCGCACCGCGCGGGAGAGTGCTCGCGGAACCATCCGCCTTGCACGTATTGATTGTCGAAGAAAAAAAGGCCGCGGCTTATCTCGCGAAAGGTAACCGTCTGTTAACTATTGAAGATCGCATCGGAATGAACTCAGCGGGCCCGATTGAGCAGCTTGTGATTGTGGTCCCGAAAGACGAGCGTGCCTTGATCGCGTTGCAGCAGTCCGGACGAGAGCGATTGAAAACGGCAACCGAAGCAGGGCTCTTTACGGCGGTTTTGGGTCTTTCACGATTGACGCTCGTGAATCAATTATTACCCCCCCGACAAATTCACACCCGATGGTTTGTCTCAGGCTTGTCACGCGCAGTCGCGATGCGGGTTCTGCGGGAGTTTTTTCCGATGATCGGATTCTCCACGGTGCTGGGCACAGAGGCTCAAGTCGCGACGTATGTTGACATAAAGAAAGATGTCATGCTCTTGAACTGGCTGGAAAGCGAACATACCGTGGTTCCTGATTTTGAAGCAGAAATACGATTGGCCATGGCGCGCGAGCATTTCGCCATGCGTGAGATGGAGGCCGTGATCAAAGAGAAGGGATTGGATAGCGTGAAAGCCATTACCGCGGTCGCTGCACGCCGGCGCCGATTTTCTCGTGAAGATGCGCTTGGTTGTATTCAGCATGCAACGGGTATCGACTTTGCCGCGCGGCTGACTGAATACCGCGCGTACACAGAGGTGGATGCTGGAATTGAGCGTTATCGAGAACAGCTTCGTCAGGCGGCTGTAACGAAAGATGCTGAGGCGATCCTTTATAGCGAGCTACGTTTGGTCGAAGTGGTTCTTGGCGCTGGCCGTGACCCGACCTCTGAATATCCTCCCATTGCGAAAGTCTTGGGCTCCGCAGGGTTTGTTGCTGAGGGCCTGGATCTGCTTAAGAAACAAATGCGGAAAGCAGAGTTTGCGGGTGACACCGCGCGCTTCCGTTTATTCCAGAGAGAAGTGATTGTTTACGGTCTTCGTCATTTGGTTCCTGAACATGTAGTAGACGTCGCTACGGCAATGCTTTTGCAGAACGAAGATAATGGCTGGGCCCTGGCGGTTGAGGCCTACCGCCTGAAGAGTGAGGGGTGGGCAAAATCCGCATCGTATTTGGCGCGGGCGTATCGGACGCAGCTCGAGTCGTTCGCCGCGGTTGATATAGAAGTCGTGTTTCCGGTGCTGGACATGATCGATGGCGGAAAGAAAAAAAATCCGCCTAATACCGGCGACGGGTTGAAGACGCTGGTTGCGGGAGCCGAAGCCGGTGCCGTTCACTGTCAGTTTTTGTTGGGTAACCGCTATCTAGCCGGCCTCAAGGGTGTTGAGAAGGATGAAAAGCTGGCCGTGAGTTGGTTGCGCAAGGCCGCAGAAGCAGGGTATCCGCCCGCACAAAGCATGTTAGCCACGTGTTACACGTCTGGGCTGGGAGTGGAGAAGGACCACGACGAGGTCTTGCATTGGCTTCAGGCGGCCGCCAAGCAGAGGGATGCGAAAGCCGCCTATCGGTTGGCCTTGCTGTATTTAGCCGGACCGCTCGGGCAGCAAGATTTAAGAGCGGCGGTCACCCACATGGCGTTGGCGGTGAGAGGGGGTGAGCCTGCCGCGATGGTGGACTTGGCCTTGATGTACAATGAGGCCCGAGGTGTGCCGCTTGATCCGGCCAGGACGATTTCCTTGCTCAAGCGCGCCGCTGCTCGCGATCATGCGGAGGCAAAGTTTGCGTTGTGGGAAGCGTACCGGCAACGACGTGGGGCGAGTTTTGGTGTT
>CAXMRT010000149.1:0-5439 GCA_964196025.1 uncultured Gemmatimonadales bacterium
GGATATTGGACATTGAACGCGCTCCCTCACCCAACGACCAACACCCTAGATCTTCGATGTTCAACGTTCGATGTTCGGCCTCCGGCCGCCTGCCGCATCAACAAGCCGCATCACCCGCTTCCCATATTCCACATAGGACGAATACGCCGCTTCATCATTCGAAATCTCCTGCGCCAAATGCACAACACTCTCAAGATGCGGCTCGATCGAGATACATCCATCATAGCCGTTTGCAAACAGATCCTTCAGAGTCTCTGGAATCAAACTCGCAGGTCCTTCGTCCGGATACACATGTTCCCCGTCGCCGCCATCCGCTTGCGGTCCTGTGTGACACTTGATGTGCACATAGACAAGGTGGTCTTTACAGCTTTCATACCAGTCCCACGTATCGCTATGTCCGTGAGACGGCGCGTTTCCAGTATCATACAATGCCTTCAAGCCAGGCGACCCGACTTGATCAAAAAAGGCGCCGCAGGCTTTGGCAGACACACTCGCCCAGCCATCACAGTTCTCCAATACCATCGCAATCCCGCCTTGCTCAGCAATGGCCGCCAATTCTTTCATGCGGCTCACAGCGGTCTTTTCCCAGTCCGCATCACTCAAGCCATCGTTAGGCCAAGACATGCAGCGGATAAATGGAATCCCCAACTCCTGCATCCGAGGAATATTCCGCTCAAGGATCGCAATATCATTGGCCAGCGGATCCGTAATCTTTGTCGCCCAGTTCGCGATCGGAGCCGCAATACTCGAGATCGACATCTCTGCTTCGGCCAACTGCGCCTTCACTTCATCAAATACCGAGTCTGACAAATCCGTAAATTGCACCCCATCAATCGCTCTCGGCTCAAGATGAGTCCATCCCAGCTCTTTATGCGCCTTGATCTGTGTCGCTAAATCCTGACCCGCTTCATCTGCTATTCCTGAAAAAAACATCTCAATCACCCTTCGCTATTTCCGCTTCGCCCACGCTCCTGGGAAAGCCTTCTATAAAATGGCGCATGTCATCACGCTCGCAGCTGTGATCATTCAAAATTTGCCTCGAGCTTGCAATCCTTTTAGACCACGCTCACGCAAAGAATAGGTCGACCAAATCCACCACCAACCAGAAATGCGCAAAAGCGCGATTAATGCAAGCGGTGGTAGCTTGTCGTACACAGATACTTGGTATACGCCCTGACGCACATGCGCGGTGCTTCACCCCCACTGATAGCTTGAAGTTCCGCTCAGTATCCCCAATACTATCGCCTCAATAAGTCAACTTTCGAGAGATAGCCACCCATGAAGCCCATACACATCGCTTTGATCGCCCTCGGCACCTGCGCGGCCTTCGTCTTCTTAATCAAACTCGGCCGGCCAGCCAACAGGCTCGAAGAGCTCATGCCCATCGTCCTCCCAAGTACCTTGACCTCAGCCGATATGATCGGCGACTGGGAACGCGTCGGCATGCAAGTCGGAACCCCTCTAACAGAGGCACCCTCTGCGACCGTCATCTCTGGTCGTACTCGCTTCTTCCCAGACGGCACCTTCCAAGGAGAAACGTGGTTCAGTACCAACCACGCAGCCGCAGTCGGCAACTGGGTACTCGACGGCACTCAGCTCACGGTCATGACACGTACAACCAACCTACTCTGCACCGTGTCCGTCACGAACAACCTTCTCGAGTGCCATGTCAAACATCTATACACCAAAAAGGACCAGTTCATCTACTACCGCAAGAACCATCAACGCTACTGACCAGGACGCGTCGCGTCCATCGTCGTTACCACCTCTCGCAAGTTCTTGTAAATCGCACGTTCCTCTTCGCCAAGACTCTCAACCGTCGCCGGCTCCCACTCATACGGCGTCTCACTGCGAAAGAATTCCAACACCTTTTTGCCCTTCTGCCGCCGCACCACGTGCGTCTTGTTCCGTGCAATCACCGCGCCTGTCGGTCCGCCTTTAACGGAATACCAGATATACGCCCACGGCTTCTCTCTCCCCGACTTTCCCCGCAACGTATCCCAAAGACTCACTCCATCAAGCTTGCGATCCCTCGGCAGAGCCGTTCCTGTCGCCTCACACAAGGTAGGAAAGATATCCGTAAAGTCGACCAACTCGTCACTCACCCCACCCCCCTTAATCGTCCCCGGAAAACTTACAATCAACGGCACCCGCGTCCCGTGGTCAGTCATCGACCCCTTGCCGCCGGCAATCTTCTTGCCATTCATCATCGTCACCACCGGCCTATCTGTCCCATTGTCTCCCATAAAAAGGACCAGCGTTTTTTTATCGATCTTTAGATCCACTAAGGTTTTTTGGATTCTGCCCACAATTCCGTCCATGTGCTCATCCATTGCCTTGAAATACTTGGCGTCACCCTTATATGTCGGACTCCCCTTCGACGTCGCATCCCAGCCTTCTGTCCCCGGCGTCGGAATAAACGGACAATGCGTCAGGATCATCGGATAATACACAAAGAACGGCTTGTCCTTGTTCGTTGTAATAAAGTCACACACGAAGTCCGCACAGATATCCGGCCCAAACTCTCCGTCATTAAAATCGGTCTCAACACCATTGATCTCCAACTGCGGATTCTCAAAACGACTATCAAATGTCGTCCCCGCTTTATGCCTCGGACGCGTATGCTGCCACAAACATGCCTGATCAAAGCCAAAATGCCTGGGGCTATCGACCTCCTTGCCAAGCTGCCACTTCCCTGCAATGCAGGTAGCATAACCCGCTGCTTTCAGCGTATGGGCAAAGGTCTTTTCCGATCGCGGCAATGTGCCGAATTTCTGATAATTCCGAACGTTATACAAACCCGTCATAATTTTCACTCGCGAAGGCGTGCACAGAGGATTGGCGAAACAGTTCAGAAAGCGCATCCCATTCGCAGCCATCTTGTCGATATTCGGCGTCTTATAATCCTCACAGCCATTAGCGCCAATCGCCTCAAAACCCAGGTCATCCGCCATGATCAGAACAATATTTGGCTTCTCGGCCGCATCACTCAAGCCCAGCCCCAACATCAGTAGAACGCATACACATAATCGACTCATCCGGATCCCTCTCCCTTTTGTGTTCATGCCCCACATACGCCTCACACCATCCCGTTCTGACTGGAAACCATCCTTCAACTTTCCAAAAAAAAGGCCCCGAACGCGAACGCTCGAGGCCTCTTCAAATTCTTAGATCTGGCTTATTTGATTTCGACGCCAGTCGCTGCCAACATCAGCTTGCCATCAACTTCTTTGACAGTACCAGTGACAGAACCTTCTTTGCCCTTGATCTTCTTGCCCATTTTGCCTTTGACGTAGTAGTTCTTCGTTGTGTCGCCGTCTTTGACCTGAAGCACAGTCGCGCACTTGTCAGCACTCTTGAGGTTGCACTTCGCGCAAACACCCTTACCAGTGAGAGTCACTGCATCACCAGCCTGCACACCAGAAATGCAGAACATTCCAATTACCATGGCACAAATGAATGTAATTTTTTTCATATCTTCGTCCTTTTTTGATTATCGGATCGTTCGTGAACCGCTATAAGTGCGAACCTCCAAATCTAACGAAAGTGGCCCGATTATCAAGCCTAAACCCGAAAACCGCCTGTTTGCTGGAGTATTACCCCAAGCCAAGTCCCCGGACACAATCTGCTCACGGGATACGGACGAGAAAAATGAGGCTTCGTTCGTCCGCGTTGCGATCAAAAATGACCTCCGTCAGCGGGTCATTTAAAGCCGGGTCGAACGTTCTGACCATCAACTCGGTCGCCTGGCGAGTTCTTTCAGCGTAGTAAAATCACCTGCTACCAGGGCTTCTTTCTTGGCGTGTGACCATCGGTTGATTTGGTGTACATGTTGGCAAAAGGACGGTTATACGGAGCGTGTATTGGCGAATCTTCGCGAATTGTGCACGATTCACACTTGCCACACTCTTTCTTAAACTGGTATCACATCACTATACGAGGAGACGTCCGCCGCGTTGCGTTTTAGAAAATTACAAATAACGTAATCTCATTAATTTTTTATCGAATCAAAGGTCTACTGCTTATGACTGCTTCAACATCAATTCTCACAGACAAACTGCACGAGTACCCCCAACAAGATGTGATCGACGGGGCTGGCGGGGAATCGGCGTCCATTCTCGATGATTGCCTTAACAATCACGGCGGGGTGCTGCAACTTCTGCACCGTTACGCCGGTCGAACATTCTGTTCACCCGGGAAACGTCTTCGTCTTGATGAGGGATCGTACTATCCGGACTACATGGGCGGTACTGGGCTTGATGAAGTCTGGATGGGCTGCACCGTTCCTATCGTAACGGGCGTCATCGATACGCGTACAGGCAAGGCTCCGTTTCGCGAAGGTGAATCGCACGTACTCACTCCCAACGGGCAAGTCATCTCACTGCAGGACCTGATCCTCGGAAATCCTGAAGCGGTCATGGGTGAGAAGATTACGGCCTTTTCGAAAGCACTGTACGGTGAGCCGACCTGGCCGATTGTGTCCAAGAAGTTCGATAATTTGAATCCGATCCCACATCACCTTCACTGGTCGAAATGGGAAGTCTACGACATCAATTCTTTCGACAATCCGGGCGTCAGCCCATCGCATTATCATACCACGGCCATGGGACTGTATCCGTTTGTGACAAAAGACCAATTTCTGGCCTGCATGAAGCAATGGGGACAGGGCGAGTATAACGGGGTTCGTCACTTGTCACCGCACACCATGATGAAACTTGATAACGGCTTTGTGATGCCGAACGGTGTGCTGCACTCGCCAACGGACCTTTGCACACATGAGCTGCATGTCACGATGGATGAACACTTCCTAGCTGAGGACCTTACGCTGGACGG
The DNA here is from genome assembly GCA_964196025.1 of uncultured Gemmatimonadales bacterium. GTDB lineage: Bacteria > Verrucomicrobiota > Kiritimatiellia > CAXMRT01 > CAXMRT01 > CAXMRT01. Next base: position 4,834 of record CAXMRT010000149.1, read on the forward strand.
ACGTATCGGTGCAGCGGCTGCGTTTTACGCATGCCGGGAGGAGGACTATCCGAAGGACCGGCACGAAGATTGGGAGTACCTGGTTGATACGTTCGACTTCGAAGCGAATCAGGACCCGAACTTCGTCCAGAAGAATTCGCGTCCAGCGATTACGGCTAAAGAATTCGCAGGCGACGGAGTAGACGCGCAGTGGATTGTCTACGGCGACGTCCTCGGCGACCAGAAGTGCTCAATTCTCCGTCTCACGGTGGAGCCTGGCGGCAAGACGAATTTCTGCCCGGAGAGTCCCACGCTGTTTCACACGAATGGCGGAAGCGGCCGGGTCGGAAATCTCGAAGTGCAATATCACCAGGGTATGGTTCTCGGCGAGATCTATCCTGAGTTCGGATTTATCACTCAAGCCGCACTTGCAAACGGCGGTGTGGAAATCGAGAACACAGGCTCAGACCCGCTCGTGTTAACTTTCGACTTCCCGCAGAACGCACATTCCAAAACACCCGGTGCTGCCCTTACGACGTAGTCGCTCGACGCCGCATACTGGTCGGCTCCTATGCGGACGTGGTGGGTAGAAATGGTGGATGATGGTCTGTCCCTCTCGTGGTTCCG
>CAXMRT010000150.1:0-9430 GCA_964196025.1 uncultured Gemmatimonadales bacterium
GTGGGTCCGATAAGCAGGATGTTGCTTTTTTCAATTTCAACATCATAAAGGGGACTCGACTCTTCGAAATGCGAACCCTGTTGCAGCCGCTTATAATGGTTATGGACAGCCACTGACAGGACGCGCTTTGCTTGTTCCTGACCGATCACATACTCGTCAAGCGAGGCTTTCAGCTCGTGCGGCTTGGGCACCTTTAGTTCTGCAGGTGCTTTTTCCGGAACATCTTGATCCTCATGAACGATCAGTGAGTTACACATCTCCACACACTGGTCGCAGATATTGACATCAGGACCCGCGATCAATCGCTTTACCTGAGACTGAGTCTTTCCACAAAACGAGCAACGAACGTTATTTTTCTGCTTTGCCATAAAATCTATTTCTTAGTCTTTTTTGAAACATCAGCGCCAGCTGAAACAACTTCGTCAACCAACCCGTATTTTTTTGCTTCCGCCGCTGACATAAAGAAATCTCGATCAGCATCCCTGGTCACATCGTCAGGCTTTTTGCCACTGTGATGAGCGAGTATCTCGTTCAACACGGTCTTCAACCGAAGGATTTCCTGTGCCTGGATATTGATGTCGGTCGCCTGCCCCTGAGCACCCCCCCAAGGTTGATGGATCATGATACGAGCGTTAGGTAACGCGTAGCGTTTTTTCGCCGCACCCGCGGCAAGCAGTACTGCGCCCATACTGGCGGCCTGACCGACACAATATGTCGACACATCACATTTCAGAAATTGCATAGTGTCGTAGATTGCAAGACCAGCAGTTACCGATCCACCCGGCGAGTTGATATACATGCTGATATCTTTTTCCGAGTCATCAGACTGCAAGAAGAGCAGTTGAGCGATGATCGCGTTAGCAATCGCATCATCAATGCCGGGAACGAATATAATCCGGTCCTTGAGCAATCGTGAATAGATGTCATAGGATCGCTCGCCGTTTCCGGTTTGCTCAATAACATAGGGTACCGTGTAGCCTTGAGGGTCTGTCATGCTGTCTCCTGCCAAAATATCGCCAAACATAGGGCTTCGCTCCTTTAGAAATTAATTAACGGTCTTTAATCTTCGCATTTTCAACCAAAAAATCCAACACTTTCTCAGCTCTGACATCCGCCAAGACCGCATCCATGTTTCCATTTTTCTGAATTTCGGCCTTCAATTTTTCCACCGGCTGTTGTTGTGACTCTGCAGCTTTGACAAGATAGGCATCAACCTCACCATCATCAACCTGAACATCCTCCAATTCGCCGATTTGTTGTAGCAGATACTGGACCCTTAGCCTGTTTCGAGACAACTCTGTAGCGGCTTTGTACAATTCAACCTGATCTTTTTCCAACTGATCACGACTGATGCCTCGCATCAAGTTGTCATAGACCATGCGTTCAACTGTTCGCTTGGACTCTTGCTCGACCTCCGATTCCGGGAGATCGATGGAGACTTGCTCCAACAGTTTCTCTAAAACTTGATCACGCAAGCCCTGCGTGGCCTTCTGTTCCACCGACGCGCCCAGATCAGTACGAATTTTATCACGTAGAGCGACCTCGGAGTCGACATCGAAGGCAGACCAGATTTCTTCGTTAAGCTCTGGGAATACCTTCTTCCGAATAGCCTGAACCTTTACAGCATATTCCGCCGTTTTTCCATCCAACGCTGCAACTTGAAAGCCATCAGGAAATGAAACCGTTGCCGACACATCCGCATCAATTGCCGCACCTTCGACAGCGGTAGAGAAACCCGGCAGGTATTCACCTTCCGGAGCCGTGTTATACCAAAACTCGTCGGCCTCTGCTAATACCGCAGGAACGTCGTCCAAGTCACCGATAGGCGCCCCATCAACCGTACCACTAAACTTCAATTTCACAAGGTCGCCCATCTCAACACCGCGATCATCAACATCATCGTAGGTTGCGCGTTGCTCTAGCAATGCATCGACAGAGCGCTGAATATCTTCCTCTTCAACAGCCTGCACATCCCTGTCTAGCTCGACTCCGCGATAAGCGCCTACCTTAAATTCGGGAGCCACATCGATCGTAACATCAAAGGTCAACGCTGAAGCGTGTTCAAGTTGAACATCACTGACTCCGATCACATTCACCGGGGCAAGCGACTCCTTCTCGAGCGCTTCGTGGTAACAACGCGGAACCAAGTTATCTCGTGTCGCCTCGGTGATATCTTCACGATAACGCTGCTCGACGACTGCCAGAGGAGCTTTTCCTTTCCGAAAACCATCAACTCTAGCCGACGACAAATAGCCCTTCATGACTCGCTTATATTCTTCGTTGACCGTATCGGCCGGCACCTCAACATGCAACACTCGGCGGCATGCACTCGTAGATTCTATACTGACTTTCATGGCCTTCTCACTTCCCCTTCATCGACAACAGAAACTCTACATTCGTTTTCGTTTTCTTCATTCGCCCAATAATCAATTCCATGGATTCGGTAGTGGGTACACCCGTAATCGCCTTCCGCAGGACCCATATACGACTCAGCTCGTCTGGGTGCAACAGTAACTCTTCTTTTCTTGTGCCTGACTTCTCAATGTTGATCGCTGGAAAAATCCGCTTCTCAACCAGGGTGCGGTCCAGGCATAACTCCATATTCCCTGTTCCTTTAAACTCTTCGAAGATGACCTCATCCATCCGACTACCGGTGTCAACGAGTGCGGTAGCCATAATTGTCAAACTTCCACCGTCTTCAATATTGCGAGCGGCACCAAAGAAACGCTTTGGTTTATGCAAGGCGTTGGAATCAACACCACCAGAAAGAATCTTTCCGCTATGGGGTTGGACCGTATTGTACGCTCGGGCTAATCGAGTGATGCTATCAAGCAAAATGACGACATCATGACCGTATTCCACCATGCGTTTTGCACGCTCGATAACCATCTCTGCCACTTGGACATGTCGCTCTGGCGGCTCGTCAAAAGTCGAACTAAGAACTTGAGCCTTAGTATTGCGCTCCATATCCGTCACTTCTTCGGGACGCTCGTCGATCAGAAGGACGAACAAATGACACTCAGGATGATTCTGCGATATACTATTAGCGATTTGTTGCATCAAGACCGTCTTACCTGTCCGCGGTGGTGCAACAATCACTCCTCGTTGACCTTTACCTATCGGAGTAAAAATATCCATCACGCGCATCGAAATGTCCATTTGACCGGACTCTAGAGTGAAGCGCTCATCCGGAAACAAAGGGGTCAAGTTTTCGAACAACACCTTGTTTCGGCGTTTCTCAGGATCTTCATTATTTACCTTCTGGACCTTCAGAAGGGCAAAGAAACGCTCCTTCTCTTTTGGGTCCCTAATTTCGCCCTCGACCTGATCACCGGTTCGCAGCGAGAAACGCCGAATCTGAGCAGGCGACACATACACATCCTCCGGACACGGAAGATAGTTATAGTTGGGTGAGCGAAGAAAACCGAATCCATCGGGTAATATCTCCAAAGCACCCTTGCTGAACATCGTCCCCTTGAGCTCCGCGTTGGCCTGAAGGATCTCAAAAATCAACTCATGCTTTCGCAATGCACCCAGCTCCTCGAGCCCGAATGCTTCTGCCATAGCCATCAATTCGGGCACAGGTGTTGTCTGAAGATCAAATAGGTTTAAGACCCTACCATCGCCTTTAAGCTTCCGGTCTGGGTTATGCTTGCGAACCGCCGGAACAATACCCTCTTGCTCGTCCAAGTGTTGCGGTTGCTTTTGTTTATTCCCTCTTCCTGACCCGGACCCACGACGTTTATTCCCACGCCCTTGACGGCTCCTCTGTTCTTTTTTCGCTTCCATACTTACCCCTCCCCTATACAGGTAGAAACTCGATTAACTTGTTCACTCAAAATCGTCTCACTTTTATCATTCACGATGACAAAATCGGAACGCACCATTTTTTCCTCGCACGCCATTTGCGCATCCATTCGCTTTACTGCATCCGGTCTCGCCAAGCCTCGCCCAATCAAACGTTCAATTTGAATGTGACGTGGTGCGTATACGCAGCACACCGCTTGCCACTCCTCGTCTTCAGCAACCTCAAAAAGCAAAGGGATGAGAACCGCACAACGCTCACCTCTAGAAAGTGCCTCAGCGACCCACGACCGATAACGCTCCCGAATACGTGGATGCATAAGACGATTCAACTCAGCCAACATCATCGGATCATTAAACACTAGTTCCGCCAGTGCAGGTCGAGACACGTGACCTGTATCAGACAAAATACGATCCCCAAAAATTCCAACCAAAGAACAAATCACATCCGAATTACGCAAAATTTCGTGCGCAATAAGATCCGTATCCATCACTTTCCAACCGCATTTTCCCAACAGACCTCCAACCGTACTTTTGCCACAAGCTATCCCACCGGTTATGGCTAGAGTCATTATATTGGAGGCATCTTCGACATATGGATCAGCAAGTGCTGTATCAAATCACGATCCACACGTGAGGTTAATCTGATTGGGAGGAATCTCGATTGTCGGAAACATTCTCCGACGCGAGCCCACTATCTATCAAAACATTAGGATCTGTCAACAAGTTCTACGCAGCATCCAGAGCTCGCTACGATTAAGGATTTCATTCACTGGTGGAAATTGGATCCAAAATGGTATTATACTCCGGAATTAATGGTTTCCCAGCTGGATCTACCAAGCGGGCGGTCACGAAAATCAATAGATTCCGCTTCACGCTCGATTCGCCTTTCGAGCGAAACAAGCGACCAAACAACGGAAGGTCGCCAAGAATGGGGATCCGGTCATCCATTGTATTGAGGTGTTCTGTAATCATTCCGCCCATTACGACTGTCGCTCCGTTGTAAATAGTGATCGTCGTGGTCAGTCGGCGGGTATGGAAAAACGGTTGCTGAATATTCAACACCTGCTGAGAACCGTCTGCGGCGGTAATCACAGACCCGTAATCAAACCACTCTGGCTCCGTAACGACCTCTGGCGACATCTGCAATGTAATCCGCTGTCCGTCAGGACTAACTTCTGGAGTCACTTGGAGGATAACACCAACTTCGCGCGTCTCGAAAGATCCTGGCTCCACCAAACCACCTGTAATACTCTGGCTGCCAGCTCCGCCGCCAAAGCCGGGCGTGGTTGAACTCACTGGAGTAATATCAAATTCACTGGGGTAAATAAACTCTGTCACAACCTTGATTTCTGCATCTTGGCCAGACATCGTCGTAATGCGTGGCGCCGACAGAGTATCCGCCCGCCCACTTTGCTCCAGAGCGTGAACAACCATTGTCATCTCAGGATTCGTCAGTAGGCTAGAAACAGACAGGATATCCCCAACCGTACCCGCACCAGCGGGGCCAACATTTAACTGCCCCTCATCAAATCCAAACCAGCGGAGGCCTCGTGAGAATCCGCCGCGGCTCGCGTTTGAATTGACTTTGACCTGCTCGCGATTCGAGAACGGACGCGCACCCTGTCCAGCTCTAGTCGCTACCTCCCAGTCATCTGTCAACAACCACTGAAAGCCAAGCTCATTCAAGTCAGTTTGCGCAACTTCAACAAAGCGGGTGACAATTTCCACCTGGGATGGCACAACATTCAGATCAACCAGCACTCGTTCGAGCGCGGCAAGGTTATCGATTGTGTTGAGAACAAATATCTTACTCAGAGCTTCCACATAACTCACATTACTGCCGGTAGGCCACTCTACACCTAGAAGCTCAAACATTTTCTTAATGTCGTTCGGGTCGCCCCCTCCGACACCCTCTCCAGCGTCTGCGTCAGCAAACGGGTCTGACCCTGCAAATCCTGAGGCAGCAGGCTTGGGTTTTGCGTCAACCATTAAGCGCAAGGCATCGATCAACGTGGGCTCTACAGTGTAACTCCGATTAACCAAATCCGTAACGGGAGTATCAGCAGGAACAATCATGACATAACTTTTTTTCAACTGATACTTAAGGTTACTCATATCCACAATAATCTCTAGCGCTTCACGAAGCGATATGCGGCGAGCGTCAAATGAAACCTTATATCCGGCGCCAACAGCTGGTGCAGGAGCAGCACCGCCACCACCGACGGCAAATGGATCCGCGTCCCCACCACCGGTTGCAAATGGATCCGCATCACCACCACCAAATGGGTCCGGATCAGCGGCGGCAGCGGCGGCAGGTCTCCGAGTGGCGCGATTGCCCAAATTAAGAATAATACTCACGCCTGGAAAATCATCTTCTTCTTTCCATGACGGTGGTTTAGCAGCCTTACTCTCCTCAACAAGAAATTCGACCACGTCTTCTATTGAAGCGTTTTTAAAACTAATCTCAGGGATAATCACGCTATCCATCAATCGCCGCAACCTCTCGTTTTCAGGAATAATCAGGCCCCCGACTGGAATCATTTTACGGTCCGTAATAATTTCGGCAAAGTTACCCGGATTCCAATGCTCCGTCACCTCATGCGTCATCCTGATAGCTGTGGCTTCCTGCTGGTCGCGCGCAGACTGGTGTCGCGCTTCGCTGACACGATATAAAGCACGGATAGCACGAGAGTTCGATGGATCCAACGCCAACACTCCCTCAAACTGTGACTGTGCCTTGATATACTCACCCAGCTCGAAAAAATCGTGTCCGCGATTCATGAAGTCAGCGATGGCAAACTGCAACTTTTGGTATTCAAGCTCCGACTTACGAGGGACACGCTTGGTTGGCGCAATCAACATGGCCTCAATACGCTCTTTCGCGCGGATAATTTCTTTTTCCAATTTATAAGCATGCGTATGATTTCGGTCGTACTGGATAGCCGTCAACACCTCTTCCATTGATTTGTCGAGTGCCTCCCGCGTACCAGCTAACCGGAATAAGCTCAGTGCGTAACGATACTTCGCTTCAGCAAAAGCCAAACGAGATTTACTCCACAAATCGACAGTATTCGGATTCTTAGCCAACAGCAGAATCGCTTCGTTGAATAGGGCTGCCGCTGTAGCAGATTGCCCTAACTGTAAATGCTTTAACCCAAGTTTGTAATTCGCCCGTCCTTGTAATAGTTGTGCTCGGCGACGAACCATCTCTTCGTGCATCAACTCGCTAATAGGGCCACCCTGCTCACGAATCATCACGTCAGCACCCGCGGCGTCAGGAGCGCCCGCCTCGTTTATGCTATCCAAGAAGGCATCCCCATCAACCAAAGGAGCGGAAGCAGTGGCGCCGGGCAACGTCTCGATGGGCCCAACTCCAGCATCCGGCATGGCGGCACTCGGTTCTGCTATTAAAGTATCCAAGGGGTCGGAACCAACTCCTGGTTCAGCCAACAACCCATCGAGCGTGTCGGCCGGCGCGGCCACGGGGTCGCCCAATAGATCGTCTAACGTATCGGCCGGCGCCGCTACAGGTTCTGCTACTGCCGGCGCTCCCAATAGATCATCCAACGCATCGGTCGGTGCAGCTACAGGCTCAGCTACTGCTGGTGCTCCCAACAGATCATCCAGCGCGTCAACGGGTGCCGGACTCGCCTTATCAACAGGCGCGGATTCTGCAGCTGGCGCATCCAAAAGAAGGTCATCAAGACCACCACTAATGGGCGCAGCCGGTACGGGGCTATCCACGGGCGTATCCGACAGCAAGTCGTCCAGTCCAGATGTCGCAGCGGCGCCATCATCCAACACCTTAAGGGTATCTTCTATGCGTGTGCCTTCAGAGAGGACATCAGTGAGATCGTCGCCATAAATTGACGTCGCTATAAATATGTATACGCACGCGGCCCTACAAACCAATGAATGGTTAGACATGAAGTTTCACTCCCCAGATTCAGCTCAGAACAACACCTATTTTGCTAGAAAACTAACTCAGTTCCCCTTTGGCGGTGGTGCTACAATAAACGTTTTCTTTGTCACAGTGTCAAGAATTTTAAATGTATTCCGATCCTCATCAAACTCAACAATAGTGTATGTTTTTCCAAGAATTTTAAAGGGGGCACCTAAATCGAGAAAATAGGTGACAGGTTTTGCGCCAGCTTTACCAGCAGGCAGGTTAAAGCGGACCTGGAATAAGGTCACTGAGGCGGCCCTGCCACCGATCGGCAAAAAGAGTTTCTCCTGCACATGCTGACGGATGTTAATGACCCCTTTGTCCTGCCAAAACAACCACTTTTTTCCATCGTAAGGAAACTGTTGTCCTTGTTTTGGCTTAACCAAGCTCCGCTCAAGGACGAGTTGTGCCGGTATCGGGCCCTTTGGCCCTAGGCCTTTCTTCGTAAACTTGGACAATGTCCATTCCTCGTTCTTACTCACCACGACCGTATCCCCGAGCATCTTAAACTTCGACTCCTCTCGACCATCCGATCGAACCTTCAGCTGGAACTTGGTTTTTCCACCTACCCCGACCATTTTCGCCATAAAACGTACGTTTCGTGGGATTTGGCGCACCCGCCAATCCGTCAACTTTGTAGTGATCGGAGGGTGACTGTCAAAACTAGTAGGGTCCGCCCACTTCGATTGATTTGATCGACCAAAGCCGATCGCTTTTCGCGACCAATCGTGCTCTTCTTGATTGGTCCAGCCATCCTTATCGAGATCCAACGGACCGTGTGGCTGCGACGGTTCGGCAGAAAAATCATTCGTGTCGCTTAAAAAGGAATCAAAGTGCGACTCCCACGCGTCAGGCTCATACTCTTTGAACACGCTGTCTACAACATTTGTATCAGCTTTCTCTAGTGTACGATCGTTCGCTACCCCGCAATGTGGACAGTTAATAGATGCTGCATCCTCACTTGATGAATCCGTGCCGATAGGCAGTAAACAGCTCTCACAGTTGAACCGGTGGTCCGGGAAATATACCCGACGCCCAGTGTCAGCGATAACACTGACCTGAAAGGGTTTTCGTAGAGATTTTAAGGCCGTTTTGTAATAAAGGTCAGGTATGGGCCGAGAGTCCGCGCCGCGTGGTGGGTCGTGAAAAGGAGGGCGAGCGTTCAACATCCCTACGACCATCAAAACCAAAGAGACAAGAAACCCGAGGGCCGCAGCCCCACAGATAACCCGGTCGTAATGAACGCGACCCCACTCCATAGTAGCAGCTAAATTCAACTTCATGGCGTCCCCTCTTCTGCGAACATGAAGACTTCAACATCCAGAGTCCACTCGCCTGGAGCCGCTGTACGACCATGGACATCGAGGAACTTACTCTTGGGTTCGGCAGGTAAGTCACCGCTTCCATCAAGGACCGACGGGTCAGTTGTATTCAAGAAATCTTCCAACTCAGCACCGCCGCCATCGACCTCCTCGAGAATCACTTTCTTGTAGCTGGGTATATCAATTGCACCGCTTACGCTCGATACGCGAGTCAAACGAGAGCGAGATGCCAAACTGTTCAACACATTCATGAACGCCTCTTGGTTGGCGGTAAACTGAAGTCTGAACACGAACGACCCAAACAGCTCGTTTGTCTGGACGACGCCGGCCAACGGATTCACCAACGCAGTTCGAC
>CAXMRT010000151.1:0-21468 GCA_964196025.1 uncultured Gemmatimonadales bacterium
TCCCCGTTCTGGGGATTTTCAGGCCGGACATTTTCGAGATAATTTCGGGACGGGAAGATACAAAACCTTAACGTTTAACCACTTACAGAAGGCCAATGAGGGAGTGGAGCGGGAGATGGGGATCGAACCCACGACATTCAGCTTGGGAAGCTGACACTCTGCCACTGAGTTACTCCCGCGAAAAAAACAAACGTTAACTTGAACGCTTTTGGTCTAACTGGTGACTGACATCATGGCCAACAACACGTCGGCACGGGCGTCGATATCGGCTGCAACAAGCCCGTTCAAGCGCTCTAAACTAAACTTTTCGACACCGTACGATGCTGCGACACTTCCCAGCACCATTGCCCGACGAATGGTCGCATCAGAGACCTCACCAGATTTCGCCAATGCACCCATCAAGCCACCAGCAAAAGTATCGCCTGCACCAGTCGGATCCTCAACATCATCAACAGGGAACGCGGGCATAATAAAAACACCCTCAGAACTCACAAGCATAGCACCGTGCTCACCTTTTTTGATAATGACGTACGTGGGTCCCCTGTCCAAAATCCATTTCGCGGCAGCCACGAGGTTATGCTCTTCTGTGAGCATGCGCGCTTCGCTATCATTGATGGTCAACAAGTCTACTTTAGAGATAACCTCGAGTAGTTTTTCATGGGCGATATTGATCCATAAATCCATCGTGTCGGCAGCAACGAACTTCAAGTCTGTCATCTGGCTCAAGACATGCAGCTGTAAATCCGGCGCAATGTTGGCAAGAAAAAGAAACGGACAATCGAGGTATTCAGCGGGCAAGTTCGGTTCGAAATGTTCAAATACATTCAAATCGGTGCTCAAGGTTTCGCGATTATTCATATTCGCTTCATAAACCCCGTGCCATTTGAAGGTGTCGCCTTCTGCGGTCTGTAATCCGGCGAGATCGATCCCAAAGGAACTATACAGGTCACGATGCGACTCAGCGAAATCCGTGCCCACAACCCCCACCATTCCACTCTTGGAAAAGAACGAGGCTGAGGCGCAGGCGTAACTAACGGAGCCGCCTAAGATGTCCACACGCTTTTCACGCGGTGTTTCAATGGTGTCCAGACCGATAGATCCGACGATGACTAGTTCTACTGGGGATTCGCTCATAGCTCTTTCTGCTTAGTTGCTGATAGGTGGATCAGGGTCTTCCAACGGGGAACCCGCCTCGACCGCTTTGTACATTTCGCCCGACGCTTGCGGGACGATTGTTTGAATATTAACGATTACTTTCCTAATTTCGATAATGCCCAGGCCCTTCATACAGCTCCGAACACGCTCTTGCAGCGCTTCACAAATCTGCTTGATGTCCGCACTCGCTTTAATACGAACATCAACGACGATGTCGATCGAGTTTCGCCCCGGAAAAATGCGTGGGCGCATGTTCATGACGGATGAAAACTCATCGGATACTTTGGAAATCACTTCCGTAATGGCCTTACTTGAAATACTTACTGCTCCGCCTTCGTTATCGTAGGTTAGGATCGTATTCGGAGCTGACGACCGTATCCCCGTCAGAATATAGAGGATAGACAGAGATCCCGCAGCCACACTGTAACACAAGACGGTGAAGCGATAATGAAGCATGACATCCAAATAAGTTAGCCAGCTACCCTGACTATAAGAGTTCCATGCAAAAAACCCTGCCAAAAGAAATACAAGCGCCACCAAAAGTAGCCGACTGAGTTTGTGTAGTAGAGACTTCATCCTTACCCTCCTTGTTTCTTCAAGTAGTCCACCAGGCCATCCAGGGCCAGTCGATATCCAAGACCACCGAATCCGATAATCTGTGCAATCGTGGCGGGAGCGGTCATGCTGGTCGTGCGAAACTCTTCCCGTGTTGCGGTGTTCGATAGGTGAACCTCAACCGAAGGCACGTCGCATGCTAGCAAAGCATCACGCAAGGCGACGCTGGTGTGGGTGTAGGCCGCTGGATTAATGACTATGCCATCAACGCTACCCCGTGCCCCCTGAATGCTCGTCACAAGCTCCCCTTCTGAGTTGCTTTGTGAATGCGTCAAGTCGACGCCGAGATCCACAGCATGCGACTGAGCCGCAGACATGATATCCTCCAGCGACTCTGTCCCATACACGGCAGGCTCTCGCGTGCCGAGCATGTTCAAATTGGGTCCATTAATGATCAGTATTTTCATCGTTTACAACCGCCTAAATCCTTGGGCAAACACTTGGGCTTCGGGAAGATTTCGCTCGAGTTGCTGATGCATCTTCTCGATAACATCAATTTTTCTCAGAGCCTTCTTCTCGGTAACCCCCTGCGCTTCGCTTGAAATATATTCAGCAAACTGGCCGTAATGTAACAAGGATTGATCGTTCCCACAAACACATATAAGCAAATCTCGGTACCAGAGCATCAAGGCCTTAAGGATGTTCATTCGGTACTCGCGAGTCCTGCTACGAACCCGCGCATCGAGAGTCTCTTTATCAAGCTCGTCGCCAGCCCCTTCGAGATCCTTAACAATTTCTTCTTCGACATCGTCCTTGATTTCCCCCAACAAACTTTGAATCTGACTCGCGCGCATTGCAGGCCGCAGAATCGGGTCTTCGCAGGGTGTCATCAGGATCGACAGGAGTTGATCCATCCAAACATCCGCCTCCTCATCCGACTGCGGCAAGGTGATCAGCTGACAACGAGAAAGGATGGTTGGCAACAAGGCTTCCGGCGAGTCCGTCAATAAGAGCAACAACGTTTTAGGCGGCGGTTCTTCCAGTGTTTTTAGCAAGGCATTGGCTGCTGCCGCATTCATGCGATCAGCACCGGCAATAATGATGGCTTTCCACCCGCCCTCAAACGAAGACCGGTAGACGCGCTGCATAAGGTCACGGACCTGATCAATACTGATAATCCGAGACTTCTTTTGAGGCTCCACCCATAGGGTGTCGGGATGAGTACGGGCTGTAATGCGGCGGCAGGCTGAACACGTTCCGCAGGCATCAGGAGCAGACTCACACATCAACATCTGCAAGCAGGCGACAGCTAAGTCCCGCCCGTTTCCGCGCGGCGCGCCTTTGACGAGATACGCGTGCGCGAGCCGATCAGCAAGCAAGCTCCGCTTCAGTTGCTCCACGACGTCTTGCAATGTATCAACCGATGAGCTCATGCACCCTACTCTCTATATCCGCGTAGACATCCTCAATCGAACGAGCCCCGTCAATGAGCGCAACACGTCCCGGCGATTCAGCAGCCAAGGCTAGGTAGCCCTCGCGCACTTTTTCATGAAACGACCGAGCTTCGCGCTCAAATCGATCTTTGCGACCTTCATCGGACTCATACCGCTTCCCGATTCGGGAAAACCCCTCCTCTACAGTCACGTCCACCAACACGGTCAAGTCAGGCAAACAACCACCAATAGCCCGTGCGTTGAGATCATGGATAACAGAGAGGTCGAAGCCCCGAGCATACCCTTGGTAGGCCACGGTGGAATCAATAAATCGATCGCAGACCACCCAGGTTCCGCTCGACAACGCAGGCTCAATCACCGTGTTGACCAACTGCGCTCGACTTGCCTGAAAGAGGAGAAGCTCGGCCAGCGGATCCATTGAGTCACCCGCGACATCATGCTGTAACAAATTTCGGATCGCCTCACCTACGGACGTGCCGCCCGGTTCACGCGTATGAAGCACCTCAAGCCCTTGAGCTTTTAGAAACGTGACAATGGACCCAGACTGCGTTGATTTACCGCTGCCTTCAGGTCCCTCAAACGTAAGAAATTTTCCGCGTGCCATAGTTAACTACTTTAGAAGCTTTGTAAGTTTTCCACCATTCGCTGTATCCTTGACCTGCCAGCCAAATTCAGCAATTGCATCACGCAGACGATCAGACTCTGCATAATCTTTCCCCGATCGTGCTCGATCACGCTCTTCGGCCAAGGCAACAACATCGGCAGGAGGTCCATCTGACGCCCAAAACAAGTAACCGAAAACGGTATCAAAACCACGCAGCACTGCCAGCAAGGCCTGGGCGTCACTTGCGGTCATACCGCCCTCGTCCATTTCACGATTACCCAATGTGACAAGGGAAAATAATACACTAAGCGCTTCCGGCATATTCAAATCTTGATCCAATGCTAGGCGAAATCGCTGATCAGCCTCAGCGATCCACTCCAGCTCTGAGGGAGACTCTTCGGACGCATTGTCGGGCAAACCCTTAAGCCGGTCGATAAACTCGTCAATGCGTTGCAGGGAAACACGCGCCGATTCCAAGGACTCGAATCGTTTAGCATCATGATCATATTTGAAGTTCAACTTGGCGCGATAGTGTGCGGCAAGCAGGACATACCGAAGTTCACGGCCCGTGATGCCGTAGGCGAACAAATCGTCCAGAGTGAAGAAGTTACCTTTCGACTTGGACATCTTTGAATTCTCAACCAAGAGATGTTCACAATGCATCCAGTATTTCACAAACTTTTCGCCGGACGCACACTCGCTTTGAGCAATTTCATCTTCGTGGTGCGGAAATAAATTATCCACACCTCCAGTGTGAAGATCAAAACTGTTCCCCAGATACTGCATGCTCATTGCCGAACACTCGATGTGCCAGCCGGGACGTCCACGCCCCCACGGTGACTCCCAGCCCACCGGGCCATCGCCTTCGGACCACGCTTTCCAGAGTGCGAAATCCGCAAGGCTTTCCTTATCGTACTCATCCTGATCAACACGCGCACCCGCCTGCATACCATTCATATCTAAACGAGCCATCTTCCCATATTGATCGAAGCTCGATATTCGAAAGTAGACCGAGCCATCATCTGACACATATCCATGCCCCTTCTCAATCAAGGTCTCAATCAGCTTGATCATCCCATCAATATGATCCGTCGCGGCAGGGTAATGCTCTGCCCGCTCGATGTTCAGCAAGTCGAGGTCCTTAAAAAAGGCCTCTTTGAACGGCTTGGTAAAGTCATTGAGCGACAAGCCCGCTTCGATTGCACCCCGAATAGTTTTGTCATCAACGTCCGTCAAGTTCATCACTTGCGTGACGTCGTAGCCGCTGTACGCGAGATACCGACGAAGAAGATCCTCGAATATGTAGGCACGGTAATTCCCAATATGGGCGTAGTTGTAGACCGTAGGCCCGCAGGTGTACAAACTCACCTTGGGTGGCGCAATGGGTTCAAAAACTTCTAGAGTGTGTGAAAATGAATTGTGAATTTTAAGTGTCATCGTTCTGCTCAACCGTCGCGATAGCCATCACCGCGATGCCTTCCTTTCGCCCTAAGGCGCCCATTTGTTCCAAAGTCGTCGCCTTCACAGAGACGCGATCAATCGTTGTCATTAATGTTTCCGCTAGAGAAGCGCGCATTGCATCGATATACGGACGCATCTTGGGCGCTTCCGCCATGATCGTTGCATCCACGTTTACCAACCTAGCACCCACCCGTTCAAGACGCTGCACGGAGTAACTCAAAAACGCCTTACTGTCAGCATCCTTCCACTGGGGATCTGTGTCCGGAAAATGTGACCCTATATCACCATCAGCAATCGCCCCTAAAATGGCATCTGTTAAAGCATGCGATAACACGTCTGCGTCAGAATGACCTGCCAGGCCGAGTTCGTGCGGCACGGTCACACCCCCGAGAATCAGAGGACGCGACTCCGCAAATCGATGGCTATCAAATCCTATACCGGTTCGAATCATAACCGCCTTAGAATGGGAACTCATAGGTCGTTAGACCATAGCGTTCACGAAGTTCCAACATCTCAGCCTGCAAGCTCTCGGAAATAGGAACGCCCTTTTCTGACCGTTCAAGAAATGCCAGATGTTCCTTTTCTCCGGCGGTATAAATTCGATCTTCCCCCGGCGCGAGGCGCGACGCACGCAGTTCTCGACAAATATCCCCCACAGCCTTCTTGAAGTCCGGCAAATCAATAAATGCTTCCACCTGAATAGCCAAAAAGAAGTGCCCCAATTCGATGGGACACTTATTGCCATCGGCATCCCGACCCGCGCAGGCTTTCAAAAAGTTGCCAGCCTGAAGCGCTGAGGACAAGATCTCCACCACAACCGAATACCCGTATCCTTTGTGTCCGCTGGTACCCTCGCCAATTCCGCCCAGAGGCGTTAGCGCAGCTTTGCCCACCACAAGGTCTTCTAGAATCTGATGGGTATCCGTTCTTGGCGTGCCGTCCTCACCAATTACCCAGCCTTCAGGAGTATCAATACCCAAGCGGTCATAAACCTCAATCTTCCCGCGCTGACTCAGCGACGTTGCGCAGTCCAATACAAATGGAAAATCTTCGTCTGATGGCATAGCAAAGGTCAACGCGTTGGTGCCAAGCATGTTCTCCACGCCAAAAGTGGGTGCGACCGATGGACGCGCATTCGTGCCAGTGATACCAATCATGCCTGCGTCCGAGCCCATCAACCCATAATAGCCAGCAATGCCATAGTGCGTAGAGTTTCGACAAACAACCATTCCGAGCCCTGTAGCAGCCGCTTTGTCGATCGCCATCTGCATGCTGCGCTTGGCAATCACATGCCCCATACCATTATGGCCATCCACGACGGCCACCGTCGGGGTTTCGCGCACAATTTCAAACTCCGTAGTAGGACTGAGTATTCCATCCACAATGCGATCAATATAAATAGGCTTCAGCCGACTGATACCATGCGAGTTAATCCCTCGCTTATCAGACGTCACCAATACATCTGCGCAAACAGCTGCATCTTCGGGCGGGACTCCTGCGGCAACGAAAACGTCGCGCATAAAGGATTCAATAGTATCAAAATCAAGACGAGCTTCAGGCATAGAAATTTCTCCGGACAATAATAGGCATCGATGCGCTAGCGCGAATGCACGGTATACTTAACGGTAACAAGGGCATAGAGTCGAGCGGAAGCAACGGTACGCGTACGCTTGACGGCAGGTTCCGGCACGCCTGGCGCACGGGTTGTCGGACCCACCGGATTTTTCATCCACGGCCGTTCCTGCACAAATCGTTCTTCCAGAATGTCTCGCGCGGACAACTCCACATTCAACGCTTTTTCGTAGGTGTCTTTTTTTGCCTTAATCACAGCAAGGGCTTTTCCAACGGCCACCAACCACTGGGCGTCCTCATCAGGAAACTCATATTCGACATACCCCAGCTTGGCGTCATTCACCGTATTGACCGCATGCGATACATGAGTAAATTCCGCACTGGTCCGAACATCAACTCGAAGAACCCGCTCCACACGAAATTGTTGTGCGCGAGTAGATGACTTGGACTCTAAGGGTAGCGCGACGAAGGGATCCTTCTTGATACGGTCAGCAGCGATGCCTGCTGTGGTCAATACCCCAACCAAGCGTTCGTGAAGCGTGTCGTTCATGCGCACCGCCAATTCGAGTGAATCCTGAATGGTCGCCAGCCGGATAGAGAGCAAGCCTTTGTCCGCCCATACATCGGTCCACGCCTGCCCTTGCAACTGCAATTCACCGGGGACGTCCACCAGGTGCTCTCGAATAGCCTCTGGCTCGCCTTCCAGCCTGACCTGCCCCTTCTGTTGACCATAGGTGGCAAAGGGCAACACCAGTGCTCCAATAATAAGTATACTAAGCTGATTCATAGACACTCTCCGTTTTGGGGCCGACCCACACGTCCTCACTTGGGATCTTTCACCACACGAGGTTTCTTTAAGATTAAATCTTGCGTCGCAACCGACTTCTTCCCCTTGACGGTACCAGAGACGACCTTCTTGGGGCGATGCATAATCACGGCATAGCCAGCCGATTGAATTTCTTTCTTTACGACATAAAGCTGCGGGGATCCGGTCGACTCAGGAACCTCCAGTCGGACAGTATGCCCTAGGCGGTAACCATCTTTTTTCACCCGTTTAGTAAAAGCTGGCACATCCAGAAGCTCGCCGCGGTACTTAATCGTACTGGTACCCACTAGAAATGCTTTCACAGGTGCTGCAGTCTTGGGGATCGGTGCGGCACAGGCCGCAAGCCCCAACAGGAGCCCCAGCGCCAAGAAACCGCGAGTCACCGATCCACCGTTGTACGTATCCCTATTCATCAATCCACTCATTATCCATTGTCCTATCACTTACTATAAGGATTATAAGACTACTCGGTTTTCGGATGTGTATCAAGCCCGTTGAGACTCTCGCTGTGACGTTTTTCGCCCACGGTTGAGTATTGCCTTGAGCCGACTCAAATGGTATCTCTAACAATTAAGCAAGCCAGTCATCACGCCGATCGCGGGATTCGAAATGCACTCCAGTGCGGACGCAGATCTCTCGGACATCGACTTGGCCTTACCTGACACATAAGATCGAAAGAATTGAGTATGGACCACACAAAATACCTCAGTGAACGCTGCACGATAATTGTTATCGGCGCCAGTGGCGATTTGTCGATCCGGAAAGTTATTCCGGCACTTTTCTCCATTTTTTGCCTAGACCTAATGCCCAAAGAATTTCACGTCGTTGGCTATGCACGCAGCAAGATGACTGACGCCGAGTTTTTTGATCGCATCTCCCCGACACTCTCTAGCAGCCACGTCTCGGATGACGAGTGCAGCGGCTATCGAGAAAAATTCCTCTCGCACTGCTCTTATGTTAGTGGTCAGTACGATAGTTCGGACGACTTTAATAGACTCCGGGAACATACCGAGAATATTGAAGGTGGGAAGCTTTCGAACCGTGTGTTTTACATGGCGATTCCCCCATCAGTCTTTCTCGATACGGCCAAATCGATTGGCGAAGCAGGTTTTATCGTGGAGAACAACGACGCTTGGGAACGGGTCGTTATAGAGAAGCCATTTGGCCACGACGGTGCCTCTTCCAAGGAACTCTCAGAAGGTCTTAGCGAGATTTTTTCAGAAAAGCAGACCTACCGCATCGATCACTACCTCGGCAAAGAAGTGATTCAAAATCTAATGGTTTTACGTTTTGCGAATCACATTTTCGAACCCTTATGGAACCACTCCTATATTCGCCACGTCGAAATCTCGTGGGCAGAAGACTTCGGCATCGAGGGTCGTGCAGGTTACTTTGATCAATACGGCATCCTTCGAGACGTTATGCAGAACCATCTTATGCAAATGATGGCGCTAGTGGCTATGGAACCTCCCGTCAGCCTCGAAGCCTCAGACATCGGCGATGAAAAAGTTAAACTGCTCCGTTGCGTTCAACCACTTGATACACAAGACATTTGCTTGGGGCAGTATGGCGAAGTAGAAAATAAGGAGTGGTCCCACTGCTCCTATCTTCAGGAAGAGGGTGTCCCCGACCGATCCCGCACCGAAACCTACGTGGCTGCAGCCCTTCAGATAAACAATCGACGCTGGCATGGAGTCCCCTTCTTCGTCAGAGCAGGAAAGGCCCTAAACGCCCGTACAACTGAAATTCGGGTCGTTTTCCGACAAACTCCGGGCAACATCTTCAAAGATCTTACCGGCCCACTCGACCACAACGAGTTGGTGATCAGGGTACAACCAAACGAAACAATCTATTTTAAGGTGGTGAACAAGGTTCCTGGCCTCCCGCTCGAGCTGGATCAATCAAACCTGGACATGAGCTACAAGGATACCTTCAGAGAGCGCATACCAGACGCCTATGAACGCTTGATCTTGGATGTGCTGCGCGGAGACAAAAGCTTGTTCATCAGAAACGATGAACTTGTTGCCTCGTGGGCTATCTATGACCAGGTCCTAAAGGATCTCGACAAGGTGCCCCATCGCCCAGAAATATATCCCTATCAAAGTCGCGGCCCCATTGGGGCGGATGCTCTGACAAGCCGTTACGGCGCGACATGGAGTCCGCTATCACGAAACAACGACTGATATGATCCGGCCACTCACAGAATTCTTCGATCCTCCAGCACCCGTCAGGAGTGATTACGAATTCGTAAGACATACCGACACACACACACACATCGCCACTGTGACATTGGATATCGAGGCTGACGATATGGACGTGGTGGTTTTTAGTCGCGCGGCTCTTCAACAGTTTCATCGGGTGAGCCAAACCCAGCGCTACTGGTATTCACAATGGATTGCAGCGGCGAAATCAGGTGCTCGCGCGTCAGCGATACACCTAACGCGAACGCGGGTCATTCCGGGTTGCAAGATTACGGTCTTAAGTATTATCGGCTCAACGCCCAACACGACATTGAATGCTGTATTCTGTGCAGCATCACTAGCCGCCTGGCAAGGGCTCAACCCCCAACAGCCATTACCAGAGGTCGACCTGATTGATGGTCGCTACGTCCCTTACTTGGAACCCAGCCCTACTGTAAAGTCCACTTAAGGTAACTGCCAAAACCCCAAAACGCAGCAATACCGACCAGCACAGCGGCACCGTGCTTCAATGTGGCCGCATAGTCGACATGCACACTGCTTGAACCGGAGAATCCCCAGCAAACAAGAGCCAGCACGAAGCAAGCGCCCGCGAGACCATAGTTAATCTTCAACTCTTTCTCTGTCCATGTATCCATGAACAAAGCTTGTAGCAAAAGCCGACCGACAACGCAAGCATCCGCGACAGGCTGATGGCGGAGCCTCCTGACCACTCCCGCCAGTGCTTTCTTGGCGGTGAACGGAAGCTAGATCGCTAACGCCCAACTCTCAACACAGACTCCACCGTTTCCGCAGATGATAAGGGTGTGTTAATTTCGCGCGAATAACGCGACACCCCTGCGATAGCGTCACCGCTTGTGGGCACAAAAAAAGCCGCAGGGAAACCCCTGCGGCTTTTTCCGAAATTTCTAACTGCTTAGAGCACGCCATCTTTTGCGGCTTTAGCAATACGGAACTTGAGAACTGTCTTCGCCTTGATGCGAATTTTTTCTCCAGTAGCTGGGTTACGACCGTCGCGAGCTTTACGACGAACCTTGATGAGCTTGCCAATTCCAGGAATCGTGAAGCCGTTGACGGTCTTCGCGCCTGCATAGGCAATGTTAACCAATGACTCGAGTGCAGCTTTCGCTTCTTTCTTCTCGATACCTGCGTCTTCAGCAATACGTGCAATAATTTCCGACTTAGTTTTTGGTGGGGTTTTCTTGGCCATTTTTCTGTGCTCCTTGTGTGTTTATAAAACTGGAGTAACCTACGCTCCGATACGTTCAACATTGTTCAAATCACTCGCTCAAGAATATTGATTTTTGAGCAGGAGTCAAATCGAAATATCGATTTTTCCCTAGTAAATTCACCGATTTTCATCCAAACAATATCGCTCCCTCATGCCCTCCTTTCCTCCACCCAGTTTGCGTTCTCGCATCCGGCCTGATAGACTCGCAAAAGTATCCACACACTTGGAGATGTTTTATGACTGTAACACGGATCCTTTCTTGGCTCGGCGCGATCACCCTACTGGCTTTATCGCCACTACACGCCGAACACCTAACTCGTCAGACACCTCAAGCGCACACGACGTGTACATCCTGCGCTGGCCAAGGCGTTACGCTCTGTCAGTCCTGTCGCGGGGCGGACCTAACACGGCTCGCGTGCGGCAGCTGTCGGGGTGTCAATCTAGCCGCGCAGCGCTGTTCAGGCTGTCGGGGATCTGGACGGTATCACGGAAGCAGCTGCACCTTTTGTCGAGGGAGCGGACACAGGCAGGCCTGTAAACCCTGTTTGGGGACGGGTCATCGCCTAGCCTGCGGAAGCTGTCATGGCGCCCCGCAGCGCGCAACGTGCACACGGTGTGCAGGCAGTGGAAAAATCGTCATTCTTCGATCTACGGGTCATTCCCACGCATCTTCCAGTCACACCCCGCGAACAGCAGTACGCGTGGGCTCGTACGCAACGGGAAGCAGTTATCAAACATCGAGTATCCGCCGGCCCACTTGCCAAACGACGCGACCAAGCAGTAGCATTACCTATCGCTCTGGAAACACGAGCATCACCTACACCACGGGCAGCGCTAACCGCCAATACACCACGGGAACAGGACAACGCCAATACACCACCGGACGCAGCTATCGGAGTCCCTCATATGCGTGGAGTTGCAGCGGAGGGTGTCAATCCTTTGCCACCTGCCATCATCACCACTAAGGTGAATCACGCAAGGTGCATCACAAAGCTCGCGCTAAGTGATTCATCGGGTTCCAGAACCTGAACACCGCTAGTGCGGTCATCTCTCGCGCTCAGGTTTACCCCGTCGTTCGCATTCGTCACGGGTTCGACGGCGAAAAAAGGTGCGTCAGCCGGATTGTATATCACGAGGTGCCCAAGCTTTCTACTACAGTCGAACGTGAGACTAACGTCACTACTGGGCCAAGAAATAACGCCCTTCCCGTCATACCCTTCGCAACAGATATCCAGGAATCCATCAGGAGTCAGTTCGGTCACCGACGAAAAATCCTGCTCCTCAGAAGGCGGCTCCGATAGTCCCGACGGAATACGATTGTCATTTTCATCCGGATAGACCCCCTTCACGGAGAACTGCAAGTGTACGGGCTCTCCGTCAGATGTCAGAGATCGCGAAAAATAGGGATGCCAGCCGAAACCCGCAGGCATTGGACTCGTGCCACAGTTCGTCAACGTCACACTCTGGTGAATCGACGCGCCATCCAATCGAATCTCGACACGCGCATCAAACGGCCATGGCCAGTTCACATTTTTGTGATCTCGGGAATGAAAGGTCGCAACAAAAGAGGTGGTCGTCTGGGTCTCAACTGTCCACGCGCGCCCCCGAACATCACCGTGTATCGCGTGCTTATCCGAATGATTTAGCTGAAACTCACGGGTTTGAAATCGAAAGAACCCATCTGCAACCCGATTAGAGTACGGTATCATCAAAAAACTCGAACACGACAGCGTACAGTCTTCGGCCCTTGCATCAGGCATGATGGGTAACCAGTCGGCACCCTTACGAAACTCACACGCCAAGACGCCACAACCGAGCTCAGGGCTAAGCACTATACGACAGGAATCGTTCTGGAGGGATACGGTAGACATAAGACTATTCCAACTGGGATATAAGGTTAGATGAACCCGAAGGTGTGACACTGAGAGTTAGATCAGTGACTAGAAACAAGGAGCAAACAAGCCTTCATACGGCTAGGGTTGCGAGTAGAAGTCGACCCGACCATCCATGTACACCACAAACGCACCTAGGCTGTCATTATCACCGTCTCCGCCCTCGTGATAGGTCGCCAACTCAGCTCGGGTGGCTTGTGGATCGCGGCTGGTATTATTTCCATAGATAGGGGAATCGGGGTAAGATTCTTCAGAAAACAACATGATACTCGCTGGATTCCTCATCCCGATATATCCCTTTTCGGAGGCTTCCGGCAGCATGACGTAATTTCGAGTAGCATCTCGGTTACCGATATCTTCATCAAACTTAAACAGAGGACACACATAAATCTCAGCTGCACCTTGATCAGATTTCGACTGCCCAATATATTTAAATAGCGTGCCATCCTTGATGCAATCGTAGCCTAAGTCACCCTGCCAGTAGTTACGTTGATTATTGTAGTTCGGACCTGTGCAGTTGTACCAAGACACCCAACCTCTGCTTAGGCGCCAGTCCCCTTCATCGTCCCGCCACCGAACGTTATTAGCTTTCGGAGTTCTAGGGTTACCTTCGCCATCCATGCCCGCTTGATCTACCATCCAAACTTCAACGCCCACGTGGAGTTGATGAAGGTTGCTTTTACATTTAGCCGACATGCTCGTTTTCTTGAATCGGGTGAGAGCGGGAAGCACGAGTGCTAGCAAAATCCCCACAATCGCTATAACGACGAGCATTTCGATCAGACTGAAGCCGGATTTGCGCTTTCTCATGAGGAAAAGTTTAACAAGACAGCACTGTTAACGCAAGGAATCATGAGAGGTCACCTATAATCGTCCCGCGCCTTCCTCAGAGCAGCGAAAACCACTCCATCGGGCGACTGCTGCAGGCCGAGAACGTCTCGAATGGCCGAAACATTCGTACGGAGAAAGGGGTTTGTCTTTCTTTCGTCCGCCAATACGAGTGGAACCGTGGCCACCCCACGCAGTCGAAGCTCACGCACACGTGTTATCCGATCCAAGAGCTCCGCATTACCGCCGTCGTAATGTTGGGCAAACGCTAGATTTTCCTCAGTGTATTCATGCCCACAATACAACAGCAATTCATCGGGCATCGAGCCGAGTCGCTCCAACGACGCATGCATCTGATCAGGCGTACCATCAAACAGCCGTCCACAGCCCCCGCCGAACACTAAATCTCCGCACCAAAGTTGGTGGCCAAGTTGATTATAAAACCCAATCAAGGAGGATGTATGCCCAGGAAACTCCATGACGCCCAACTCAAAGCCAGCGAGTTGAACCACGTCCCCCTCCGACACGACTCGATCCACTCCCGGAACCCGTGGGTCATTTGTACCGATAACGGTCGCAGCGGTTGCGGCCTTCATTTCCAAGATTCCAGTGGTGTGATCTCGGTGATGATGCGTGACGAGGATATGCGTCACCTGACGGTCACCGACGGACTCAAGAATGGGGTCCACCACAGGCGGGTCGACCACGGCTACTTTGCCGTCAGCATAAGACAGTATATACGAGTAGTTGTCTGAAAGAACAGGAACGAGTTCTGTCGGGATTTGACCCACAATTAGAACGTATAATCCTGAAGGGCGCACACCGTCCAGTCGCGTTTCTGAATGCAACGGATGGCGGAAACGGTCAACATGGCGCCAGACTGCGTAGTCACAATAGGTACCGATCGTAAAATTGCCTGTGACCGGATCGACACTTCGTCTTTGCGCGCAATCAATCCGCTTGGGGTATTAATGATAAGGTGAACACGCCCCGCTATCATCTCATCAATAACCGTTGGTGATTGTTTGGCCGCCAATTTGTGAACCAGCTTGGCATCGAGTCCCGCCTCTACAAGGACCTTAACCGTACCCTCGGTACCCACAAGACTGAATCCAATATCATGAAGTTGACGACCAACATCTGCGATCCACTCTTTATCGCGATCCTTGGCACTCAGAAAAACAGTCCCCTCAAGAGGCAGATTCTGGCCTGCAGCCAACTGACTTTTCCAATAAGCCATGTCGAAATCTACGTCCATGCCCATCACTTCACCCGTCGATTTCATCTCTGGCCCGAGAATAGGATCCACACCAGCGAAGCGATTAAATGGGAACACGGCCTCTTTAACCGCAAAGTGCTTAATGTCCGGGCGCCTAATTAATCCCAACTCCTTCAATGTCTGTCCCGCAGCAACTCGCGTAGCCATCTTTGCCATGGGCACGCCGGTCGCCTTGCTCAGATACGGAACAGTCCGAGAGGCTCGAGGATTGATCTCAATGATAAACATCTCGCCATCCATGATGGCTATTTGCGTATTCATCAAACCCTTAACTCCTAATTCCAGGGCAATGCGGGTGCATGATTTTTCAATATGCGTGATCATGTCTGCAGGGATCGAATACGGTGGCGTGACGCACGCGCTGTCGCCAGAATGAATCCCTGCCTCCTCGACATGCTGCATAATCCCACCGACATACACGGACTCACCGTCGCAAATCACATCCACATCCGCTTCGATCGCGTTTTCTAGAAACCGATCGATCAACACCGGATAATCCGGGCTGGCAGAAAAAGCATCTTTCGCAAACGGAACCAACTCTTCCGCATCGTAAGCAACCATCATCGCGCGACCTCCCAAGACGTACGACGGGCGAACCATGACCGGATACCCGATCTTCTCCGCGATCTCAAGGGCCTTTTCAACAGTCTCGCAGGTCGCACTTTCCGGCTGCTTCAAATCCAACTCACGAAGCAAAACGCGGCAGCGTTCACGATCTTCAGCGCGATCGATCCCGTCGGCCGACGTTCCGAGCACTGGCACGCCCACCGCCTGCAAGGGCACGGCGATGTTGAGTGGGGTCTGACCACCCATCTGCGCCACAACACCAATGGGCAGTTCACGCTCATAGACATTCATAACGTCTTCAAATGTCAGAGGTTCGAAGAACAACCGGTCCGACGTATCATAATCAGTACTCACCGTCTCTGGATTGCTATTGATCATAATGGTTTCGTATCCCATTTCGGTCAACGCGAAGGCGGCGTGTACGCAGCAATAGTCAAACTCAATACCCTGACCGATCCGATTAGGCCCGCCACCCAAGATAATAACCTTCTGCTTGTCGGTCGACGTTGTCTCGTCGAGCTCAGCATAGCTCGAGTAGTAATACGGGGTGTACGATTCGAATTCCCCCGCACAGGTATCCACTAAGCGATAAACCGGTTTAATGCCGGCAGCCAGTCGCGCCGCTCGCACAGTCAGTTCATCACTTTCAAGCAACACCGCCATTTGAGGATCCGAGAACCCAAAGCGTTTCGCACGGCGAAATAGATCCTTATCAAGCGCATCCAAAGATCCCACGGACTGCAATTCGGCTTCCATTTCAACAATCTGAAGCATGTTATCTACAAACCAAGGATCCACGCGGGTGATCTCATAAACCTCGTCGACCGACAGTCCTTGCTTCAACGCGTACTTAAGATAGAAGAGGCGTTGACTCGTATGAATACTCGCCAGCAACTCTCGCCACGATCCTTTATCAACCAACAGCTCTGACTTTAAATCCAATCCGTCAATGCCAATTTCAAGACCGCGCAAGGCCTTCTGAAGCGCCTCCTTGAACGTCGATCCGATTGCCATAGTCTCCCCGACAGACTTCATACTGACACCCACAGTTGCAGGCGCGGTCGGGAATTTTTCGAAAGTGAAGCGTGGAATCTTAACAACACAATAATCAAGTGTGGGTTCGAAACATGCAGGCGTTTCACGTGTGATATCGTTCGGCAATTCATCGAGTGTGTAGCCAACCGCTAGCTTGGCAGCAAACTTGGCGATTGGGAACCCTGTCGCTTTACTGGCTAGAGCAGAGCTACGCGAGACGCGTGGATTCATCTCGATCACAACCATTCGCCCGGTCTGCGGACAAACCGCGAACTGAACATTCGACCCACCGGTTTCAACCCCAATGACCCGCAGGACGGCAATCGATGCGTCACGCAACATCTGATTTTCGACATCCGTCAAGGTTTGGGCAGGCGCGACAGTGATACTATCACCCGTATGCACCCCCATAGGGTCGAGGTTTTCGATCGAACAAATAATCACGACATTGTCATTCTTGTCGCGCATAACCTCGTATTCATACTCTTTCCAACCAAGAATGGACTCCTCCACCAACACCTCGGTTGTCAAACTAGCATCAAGGCCTCCGGCCACAATCTCACGAAGCTCGTCGAGGTTGTTCGCAACTCCGCCGCCAGTTCCACCAAGCGTGAAGGACGGTCGAATAATGATAGGAAAACCGAGCAGTTTCGAGCGGGCCTCGGCTTCTTCGACAGTCTTGACGCGATAACTCGTCAAAACATCGAGGTCAATCTCCCTCATCGCAACCTTGAACAACTCACGATCCTCAGCCTTGTTAATCACGTCGACACTCGCACCGATCATCTCAACGTTGTATTTCTCGAGAATGCCCTGATCAGAACACATAATCGCCATGTTGAGAGCTGTCTGCCCACCCAAGGTCGGAAGAATGGCATCCGGACGCTCTA
Organism: uncultured Gemmatimonadales bacterium; assembly: GCA_964196025.1. Lineage (GTDB taxonomy): Bacteria > Verrucomicrobiota > Kiritimatiellia > CAXMRT01 > CAXMRT01 > CAXMRT01. Next base: position 17,548 of record CAXMRT010000151.1, read on the forward strand.
TCTGAATAATCTTCTCGATGGCCTCCGGAGTAATAGGCTCTACGTAAGTCCTATCCGCCATTTCGGGGTCTGTCATGATCGTTGCCGGATTACTATTCAGAAGAACGATCTCAAACCCTTCCTCGCGCAAGGCCTTGCAGGCCTGAACGCCCGAGTAGTCGAACTCACACGCCTGCCCAATCACGATCGGGCCGGATCCGAGGATGAAAATCTTTTTTATATCTGTGCGCTTAGGCATGAGTCGGTGTCCCCTCCATCAAACCAACAAACTCGTCGAACAGGTATCCAGAGTCATGTGGGCCCGGCGACGCTTCGGGATGATGCTGAACGGAAAACACTGGCAGATTCTTATGTCGCATACCCTCAGAAGTCCCGTCATTGAGGTTCACATGCGTGGTCTCGATATCATCAGCGTTCAACGACTCTTTATCGACGCAGAACCCATGATTCTGCGACGTAATCTCCACCTTACCAGTCCGCAAATTCATCACGGGCTGGTTACCACCCCTATGGCCAAACTTCAGCTTGTACGTCGACCCCCCAAATGCGAGACCCAAAAGCTGGTGACCAAAACAGATACCAAAGGTGGGTAATTCTTTCTTGAGGAGCGCCTGTATCGTTTGTACGGCATAAGGGACAGCCTCGGGATCTCCTGGGCCGTTCGAGATAAACAGTCCATCCGGCTTGCACGCCAAAATATCTTCAGGAGAACTGCCCACAGGAAAAATCGTCAAATCACAGCCGTGTGAGGCGAGCAGCCTCAAAATGTTGTACTTCACACCACAATCCAAGACTGCTACGCGATACCGCTTGCTCGGTGGCTCACTTTTATCAGCGCGAATCCGAAATTCAGCAGGCACCGATGGGTCGGTCCAGTCGTACACAGAACCGGTACTCACTTCGGAAGATAAGTCGCGTCCAACCAAGCCCGCTGAGGCACGCGCTTTTTCGACGACAACCGCCGGATCGCTCTCAGTAGTGGATATCACGCACTTCATCGCCCCTTTCGAGCGAATATGCAATGTGATGGCACGGGTATCAATTTCATCAACCCCTATCAAGCCATTCGCCTCAAGGTAATCCCCCAGCGATTGCTGAGACCGCCAATTGCTCGCAATCCTGCTGTATTCGCCAACCACGAGACCCGCTGCATGCGGTCCGCTCGACTCAACATCTTCTGCGTTCACACCATAGTTGCCGATCAAAGGATACGTTAAAGTCACGATCTGCCCCTTATAAGAGGGATCAGTGAGGATTTCTTGGTATCCCGTCATGGACGTATTGAAGACGAGTTCCCCCGCCGTCTCGCCATGTCCGGCGAAGGCTCTACCAGTGAAGGTTTTCCCATCTTCAAGAGCTATAATTGCTTTGGTCATCGGTCAGTCAGCATCCTCAGAAAAACACAAATTGACCCAAGATACGGAAAAAGAACTAGGGTGACAACCCCTTTCGGAAAACCATTTCACCTCACCTCTGAGAGCCTCTCTAAGCAGGGTCACTAGAAGGAATTCCAAGTCCACAACTTGTCTAGCCGATGGAACGACCCAGCAAGCAAAACGACCACTCATCAACCAGCTAAGGCCATGGCCAGGCTGCCTTTACGCAGGACCTTCCCGGTCCCCGATTCAAGGAACGCTTCGCAAGCAAGAACCTTCCTCGGCTTAGAGCGACCGTCCGTTACCACCTCGCTGCAAGCAATCAATAAGTTCTCTCGCTCCTCTGTAGACAGAGCCGAACTCTCCACCACTAAGGTGACACACTCGCCAAAGCGCTTATCTGGGGTGGCCACAATGAAAAATCGACGTCCAGCAAGAGCTGGAACGCGTGCTATCTCACATTCAAGGCGTTCCGGCATAACTTTCAGTCCGCCACTGTTGATCAACCCATCGAGGCGCCCAATCAGACAAAAGGCATGAGGTCCCTTCAACTCGACCTTGTCTCGCGTCGCAATCCTCACATCACTGAGGGTCGGTGCATCAATAAGAAGGTCACCTTCCTCTCCTGAACGGAAGCTCACGCCCGGCATCGCACGATAGTGCCCACAGCCACCCTCTACCTCGCCCGGCTGCCGCACGGCGACGTGACTGACACTCTCGGTCATGCCATACGTAATCGATATCGTAGACCCAAAAGGGGTTAAGCGAGACTCAAGCGCTTCTGACACAGGGGCCCCTCCGATCAGCAAGGTTTGAAATGCTGCTAGCCGTTCCTCGCCCCCATCTCGAAGAAGAGACTCTACTTGCGATGGCACCAGGGCAGACAAGCCATAGGGTCCCTCCGGCAACTCTTCCCAGCACAGATCCAGACGAGGCGCTGTAGTGACAAGGTCAAGCCCCCCTACCAATGCCCGTACAACCATCATGCGTCCCGCTATATGCGTGACCGGCAGGGCCAACAGAGCACGTGATCCTGGCTCCACATGAAAGTAATCTAAGGTCATTCGAGCACTCGCAAGCATGTGCGCCTTCTTGAGACAGACTTTACTCGAAACACCGGTCGACCCGGAGGTCATCGCCTCTATGAACGTATCGTCAGACAACCATTCCAACAGAAAGCCAAAAAGAGTTCGTTCATACGTGGGTCGCTCTGTTTCTTCAACGGCACGTTCCGCGAAGGACCTCAGGTCGGTACCGCTACGAGCGACACCATTTAGCGTAAGAGTCTCAGGAGTCATCCAAGACACCTCCCAACTCCCACGTCCCTGTAGCGTCGTACACAAGTCCATCATTCACCTGTCGTAGGGGCGATGGAACATTCTTCACGAACAGTCCTCCAGTGCCTAGGCCTTGAGGCCGATCGACACCCACGTCAGACACCCACTGGGCAATAGCATTCAACCCGATATTGGACTCCAACGCGGAAGTCGCCCACCATCCAACGCCATGGAGTCGAGCGCAGTCGATCCATTCAGTACACCCCGCAATGCCCCCGTGCAACGAAGGTTTCAATATTATGTACGCAGGCTGTACCGTCTGAAGCAACAGACTGCGCCCTTCCATGTCATCGATTCCGATCAACTCTTCGTCAAGAGCAACGGGGATTGGCGACCGCTCACACAACTCCGCTAATGCTTCATGCTGGCCAACAGCTATCGGCTGCTCAATCGAATGAATATCAAACGCAGTTAACGCATCCAGACGCGCATCTACCGTTGCGACATCAAACGCGCCATTCGCATCCAAACGGATCTCCACCGATTCACGCGAAAAGGTCGACCTGATATGCGAAAGAAGAGACAACTCCTCCTCAAACGATATCGCTCCGATCTTCAGCTTGATACAGCGAAAGCCTGCCGACACTTTTTGATTAATCGCCGCCAACATGGTTTCGACGTCTGACATCCATATTAACCCATTGATAGGGATCGCAGATTCTCCCCTGCTAAACGGCGTATCGAACAACACCCGCTGACCACCACCGGCCAAATCCAAGCAAGCCGTCTCAAATCCGAAACGAACAGATGACATGTCGCTAGCAGCAGTAATCGAATGATTACGCACCCACGGACGGTCCTGGCACAGACGGTCGAGCTCCGCGGGCATATCTGCCTCCGCCTCAAGGCTGAGACCCGTCAAGGAGGCAACCTCTCCGATACCGATTATCTCCGGGCTCGATTTGCACCGCGCTCGCAGATACCACACCGGGCGATCCGTAAGCACGCCGCGCGATGTTCCCGCGGGCTTGCTAAAGAGTAGGCGGCGAGGAACCCAATCCATCTGTAGATCGTCCCAATCCAACGACTCAAGTGAGTTCAAGTAACCTGAAGACATAGACCGTATCCTAACGACATCAGAAGTGTACAAATTGCCAGTTTTTTGAGAAATGGGTCCAACTCCGCCGGAACGTCACATCGAAGAATTTTTACGACATCGATCGTCAGCGGCGCTAGAAGAACGAGATAGACATATCGAGCTAGTGATT
>CAXMRT010000152.1:0-10582 GCA_964196025.1 uncultured Gemmatimonadales bacterium
GGCATCACGCGAGGAACGAACTATTTCAATATGCGGGCCTACAATGAAGTGACCAATATCTGGATCAGCGCCAACCAAAGCGTCTGGCTAGACGGCCTTGCCGAAGGCACGACGTTGCAGTTTCGGTAGGGAACTCGGTTACTCCGAGCTCCTTCATGGTTTAGCTGCACTCTCTGTACACGTCCTGTCTAGATGCTGCACGTGGTCTGTGAGCCTGCCCCTGCGCCTGATTTATCTGTCACCTATATGCTGGGATCTGGTCGTGCGGGTCCCGGAATTTTGATAGGGGTGGAAAACGAAATGGGGACAGACCCTGGCCAGGCCATCCATGGCCCTGTATTGCTAGAGAAACAGGCCATTAATCAATTTAGAGACATTCCGTATTCATGCGGACGTTTCCTTGCTCCGGCTTCGACTCCGCTGGCGCTTTGTTCAAAATGGGGTTTGTTGGTGCGTGCAGAATAAGTCAGACTATCTTGTAGTTAAACATTTTGCCTAGAGCGTCATGCAGCTGAAAAGTTAACGAGAACTCTATTATGTGTATCCGACAGGTAATTAACGGTTCCAAAATCTGGATCCGTCTCCAGAGTGTTGCTTGTTTTGGTGTATGGGTCATCTCCGTGCTGGGCGTGGCAACTGTTGATGCAAAGCAGGTTGGGGCGAGTGCCGGCAAACCGAACATTCTTTTTATTATGTCGGATGATCACACAACGCAAGCCGTTGGTTCTTATGGCAGCCGGCTAGCGTCGCTTGACCCGACCCCCAATATTGATTTTTTGGCTGAGAGCGGTATGCGTTTTGACCGCGTATTTTGCAATAACTCAATTTGTACTCCCAGCCGTGCGAGTATTATTACTGGGCAGTATTCTCAGATGAATGGCGTCTTGGACCTGAATGGCAATATCCCGCCGGAGAAACAGTTTCTTCCTATGGAGATGAAAAAGGCTGGGTACCAGACGGCGATGATAGGCAAGTGGCACCTCAAGAAGGAACCGGCAGCATTTGATTACTACTGTGTGCTTCCTGGCCAGGGTAAATATTTTAATCCTGTGTTTAGAGAAAGTGGCAAAGGGTCTTGGCCTCAAAACAGGATTGTGAAAGAGGGGATGCATTCCAGTGACGCTATCACGGACCTAAGTCTTGAGTGGTTAAAGAATCGGCGGGACAAGTCAAAACCGTTCTTCCTGATGCATCATTTCAAGGCGCCGCATGACATGTTTGTTAATGCGAAACGTTACAATGATTATCTTGAGGATACAGAGGTACCCGAACCTGAGAACATGTTCAGTCCGCCGGACGGTTCGCTTGGCTCGCGCGGCTTTGGGTCGGGGGTTGGCAGAACCCATTCACCTTGGGGGTTGGCCCGGAATTTGGGGATTCCGGACAAACTGGGCGATAGGGACTATGCGAAAGAAGGCTACCAGAAATATCTCAAAAGGTATCTGCGTTGTGTGAAGGGTGTGGATGACAATGTCCAGCGCCTGCTTGACTATCTCAAGGAGTCCGGGGAGATGGACAACACGGTAATCATGTATACAGGCGACCAGGGGTTCTTTCTTGGAGAACACGATCTCATGGATAAACGCTGGATGTACGAAGAGGCCTTCAAGGTGCCGTTCATTGTCAGGTATCCAAAATGGGTCAAGGCGGGATCGTCGAATGGATGGTTAATTAATAATACAGATTTTGCGCCAACGATTCTGGAGCTTGCCGGTGTTGGAGTTCCTGACTATATGCAGGGCCGCAGTTTCGCGTCAGCACTTAAGGGTGAAAAGAAGCCCGATGACTGGCGAACGTCGACCTACTATCGTTACTGGATGCACATGGCGCACTCGCTCAAGGTGCCGGCCCATTTCGGTATCAGGAGTGAGAGGTACAAACTGATTTTCTTTTATGGCTGTCGCCCGAAAGGAGGGGGTCAAACTCCTGTCGCATGGGAGTTTTATGATCTTGAAAAGGATCCGAGCGAGATGAAGAACCAGTACTCGAACCCAGAGTTCAAAAAGATCATTTCGGATATGAAGCTTGAACTAAAAAGCACGCGTGAAGACTTGAATGAAACGGATAAGAATTACCCGGTGATCCAGAAAATCATTCATGACCATTGGGATTGACGGACATTTTCATCCCTTGCCTTTCGGTATTTTGATGATGGGTGGTGTCTGATTGGTCGGGTAGGGCGTCATCGCCGAGGGCGCCGTGGAGCATCCGGTTGAGGGCCTGGTGGTATGCGGACGGCTTGGCAATCCGTCCCTACCAACGCCAAGGTCAGAGAGATGGGGCATTCCTTAGACGCGCACGACTCTTATTGAATGTAGTCTTTACCAAAGAAACTTGCTTGGACGCTCTGTTTCCAAACGCCTAGTGCTTTAAGCATTTTTTCCATTTTTTCGGGCTGTTGAGCTGCCAGATTTTTCTGCTCTGTAGGCTCGGTGAAAATGTCTTTAAGGGTGACGAGTCGCGGCTTGTTTTTCGTCGCGGGTTGAATTCTGAGTTTGTGCCGACCATCAATCCATACGGCATCACTCCAGCGGATAAGTCCTGGCTTATCAATGCCAAGCTTATGTCCTCCTCTTATGAATCCGATCGGTGCCGGTCGATGCGTCATACGGCCTTCTATTAAGGGCAATATGCTGATCCCGTCTATAACAGGTTGGTGAGGCATGGTTACATTGACGATGTCTAGAATAGTGGGGTACATATCCATATGCACCACCGGCATATCGGTCTGAATCGCTTTGGGGATTTTATTAGGCCATTCCAGCAACCCGACAGTGCGAACTCCGATTTGGCCTTTTGACCTTCCGCCCGAGTCCTCCCGGATACCTCCGTTATCGCTGACAAACCAGACAATGGTGTTGTTTGCAATATTCATCCGCTTCAGTTCTTTTCGGAGATTGCCGACCGCTTTATCGAGACCCGATATTTCTCCGTAGTAGTTTTGGTCCGGTTCAGGCAGATCCGCGTACAGCGCTTTGAACTCCTCGCTCGAGATATGGGGCCCGTGTGGTGAACCAAAGGATATCTGCACGAAGAATGATTGTTTCCGTTTTGCGCGTTTCTGCATGAAGTCAATTGCCAGATCCATAGTCGCAACGGATGACTCTCCGGTGGTCAGGACTGGTTTTTGGTCTAATTTGTCACTATCACCGGAAAAAAAGCTGACCCCGTTATTGTAGTGACCTTTCGACCAGATGGCCTCATCAAAGCCGACCTTAAGTGGATGAGTCTCCACGCGCCCTAGGCCCCATTTTCCGAAATGTGCCGTTTCGTACCCGGCAGTTTTTAGAGCTTGAGCTACAGTTACCTCACCAGCCTGCATGGCGCCTACAGTCGTCACCATTCTGGCGCGCAGCGGAGTGCGGCCCGTTAGGATAGCCATGCGGCCCGGAGAGCACGTTGCGTGCGCTGAGAAGAAGTTATCGAAAGTTAGGCTAACGGAAGCCATTTCATCGAGATGGGGGGTCTTTACTATCGGGTTACCGCTATAGCCAGTGTCGCGCCAACCCATGTCGTCAGCTACAACGAACACAACGTTCGGCTTCCTATCTGCGACCGCATCGGAGGCATAGGATGCAAACGAGACGATTGTGCCTATCACCGAATAACAAATTATTGAATGTAAGTGGCCCATAAGTTTGGTTCGTAGCTCGAGTTACTCTAGCGCAAGACACAGGGTATGCGATCGACCTGCGGATCTCAACGAGGAAGATGCATTATACCTTGGGCTTTTACGGGGTTTTCTTATCCGCTTGACGCAACGGAGAGGGGGAGGTCATGGTGTTGGCCATGACTACGTACTCACGCACCGCCCTTGCCTTGGGCATTCTGTTGTCAGTCTTTCTCGTCGGTGATCTCTGGGCTATTAAGGATGAGGCGAATCAGGATCGATGGGAGAAACCCTGTACGGCTGGACCTGATGCGGAGGTGCCGGGGTTTCTTGTGAATTTGGGTCCGACCGGTGCGCGTGGCGTACTCACCGCTAAGTCGTTTGTTGTTAAGTACGTGTTTAAGGGCTCTCCGGCGTCCGGCAAGCTGAAGATTGACGACGAGATTACGGGTGCCAACGGTAAGTCTTTCGCGACACACACATTTTCTGGGAGGTCTGAGACAGGGATTATAGGACCCATCCAGGATATGGGCTTGGCTATCGAGGACAGTGAAGGCGGGGATGGCATTCTTGCGCTTAGCGTGAAGCGCGGCGGGAAGGCGATGGAGGTAAAGGTTACGCTGGAGAAGCTGGGTCGTTTCGCAGATTCGTTTCCTGTGAATTGCGAGAAGACGGATCTGCTCAAGAAGCGTGCCTACGATTATCTGATGGATCATTCCGATGGCGTAAGCTCTCAGGGTCGTTGCGTAACCATTCTATCAATGTTGAGTTCGGATGATCGTAAGGTCTTCTCTGAGGGGAAGAGGCGGGCGAAAGAGTGGGACAAGGTTCCAGGGAAAGATACGTGGTCATGGCATCTTGGATTTCAGGCGATGACTTTGGCTGAGTACTATCTTATTACGAAGGACAAATCGGTGCTTAACACGCTTGAGGAGGTGTTGGGATTGCTCAGAAGGGCTCAGTGGAAGGGGCCCAATATTCGTCGTTGGCCGGCTAAGGAGGGTCAAGATCAGGCTGTGGTGGATGAACATCAAGCGCGTTATGAGGGTGGGTTTGGGCATGGGCCGTATCCTTTGATTGTTGAGCGTGCCGGAGGCGTAGGCAAAATTGGCGGTGGGGGTTATGGGCCGATGCAGCGTCCGACTTACTTAGCGATCTTGGCGTGGCAGTTGGGAAAGCAGTGCGGCATTGAGATTGACCACCCAGGACTTGAACAGGCATTTACCTTTGTTGATTATGGCACCACCGCGGCAGGGAATACGGCGTATGGCGGTGAGTTCACACTGAATAACGGACCGATCGATTCTGCTAGATGGAAGAAGGCAACCCGCAACGGGAACTCACATAAGTCGGGCATGGCGTACTTGATCTACAAATTATCGCCGGAGCGTAGCGAGTCGAAGGATATGATGAAGTTGCATTTACAAAATGTCGATGCGTCTTACATGGACATGCCGGATGGACACGCGTGTCCGTTGATGGGATTGGTCTGGGGCTGGGCGGGTGTGTACGCCTCACCCGATAAGGCGCTCAAAAAGAAGATGACGACCTATTATAAAGCGTGGCTCAATATGGCGCGCTGTCATGGCAGCGAGTCTTACGTGATTCTGCCCGGCAGGAATTACGCAGACGGATCCTATTATCGAGGTAATATCCGGAATCATACGACTGGGTCGGTGGCATTTCTATACAGCTACTCTAGTCCCAAGCTTCAGCTGCAGGGTGGGGCTTCGGTTGTTAAGGCTAGCGCACCGACTCGCACGGCTGCTAAGCCTGGGAAAGCCGTGCCCAAGAGGCATTGGTCTGATACGACAAAGAAGCCCGCTGGTAGCGCAGCGCGAGCCGCGCGAACCCTGAGTGAGGAATCTCATGCCGTCTTGATTGGTGCTCTTGGGGGTGCTCTCGCCAAGCTTAGTGCTGCTAAGGCGCTAAAGCCGGTTGCTATCCCGCTTTCGAAAGTACGTATCCGTGTGGAGCTCGTTGAGGCATCGGAGGATGGTACGTTCACGTTTAGAGACCCGAAAAGCAAGAAGACCGTGAGCTATGCGCTGAAGGACCTTAGCGCGCGTGATCATGCAACGCTGGCGATATACCTTACCGTATGCAAACCCACCAACGACGCTCAGGCGCTTGCCGGTGTTTTCCTTGAGGTGTCTGGCAATACCAAGTCTGCGGACTCCCGGTTTGAGTCAGCTGGCACGACCTCTCGAGAGAAGCTGGAAGCTCTTTTCGAGAAGTAGGGCAATGAGGGGCTGTGAATCCGTAACTGGGAGAAACTATTTCTCGGTTGTGGGCTTTGCAGTCGCGCCTTGCCTGCGGGTAATCGGTTCACGCTACAGCGCGGTAGCGTGGTAGCGTGAGTGATAGGCTTGGTGTTCCAGCGGCCGAATCGCCTGTTCATGGTAATTGTGTGTGAGGGGGTGGAAGTGGTGACCTCTGGGGTATTATGTCGATTCGCTTTTTGACTCGGGGACTGAATAGATGTACGCTTTCCTTCAATTGAGTAGGATCTGAACCGTTAATACGAACGTAAGGAAACGTAAATCATGACTCATAGACCGCCTAATTATTCTGCAGATAAACAGGGTTGCAGCTCGCTGCCTCGGTTGTTAGTTCTTCTCGGCTGTCTATTCATGACCATGGGTGTCGGATGCGAAGATTCGGGAAGTGACTCTAGTCCGTACGGTGGGCCCGAAAATTATACGATTCAGATAATCAATTTTTCTTCACAGCCGGTCTGGTTGTATAGCGACAACGAACTCAAAGGGTCCGTTGCCCCTGAAGGAACCGAAACCTTTTCGATTCTGGCGTCATCGAATAACGGAGCTCAGGATACGGCGTTGCGTCGCCCCGACCAGTCCGTTCTGTTCACTCAGCGCCTGACGCTCAATCCCGGAGTCGAGATCATTTATACCGTGGCTGCCAATGGCACTGTGACGGCGAGCGCGACGGCGGGAAGTGACGATCCTGACTTTACTGATGACGGTGAGTTTCAAGTACGCATAAGCAATAATGGGATTAGGCGAGTTCTGTTTTACGCTGACGGAACACTTCTCGGGGACACAGGTGCTAGGATCACTAACCGGTGGATGCTGAGCGAGGGTGCGCATAAACTCGAAATAACATATGAAGACGGCGCCGTGATTTTTAGTCAAAATGTCGATCAAGACGAAGACCTGTTCATTCGGTACAACGTGAAAAGTGATGGGTCCGTCGAGGCCAGCGGCGGCAGATTGTAGTCGTGGTTTCTGGCTTTGACCGAATGGGGTTCTAGGACTCGATCGCAACCCTTGCCGCTGGACAAGAGGGGACCCTTTTGTTTCGGACCCATCTTTCTGCAGAACTCTTAAGTTGCGCGTTTTCGGATTGAGTGGCAAAATAACCCCGTTTTCATAGGAAGCTTGGTGGTCTTTTCGTGAATTTTCGTAAGGCCATGCGTTAGGGGATAGTGTTCTGTCGGTGTGGATGACAGACGCATAGGGAGGCATGTGGTGGATAGAGACATGGTGTACGCATTCATTCACATCCCAAAAACGGCGGGTTCGACTATGCGTCACATCCTGCGGCAGAACTTTGGATCTACGCATTGTGATATCAAGGCGCCCGCGCGTGCGCGGTCCAGCCGTCCAGAGCTGACGGCGCAGGACGTCAAACATGCAAAACGTGTTTATCCGAATGTGTCTGGATTCTGCGGGCATAGGGTGCGGTGTTTTTCAGGAATGGGTGACGCCATGCCAGAGCTTCGCTATTTCACTGTCATGCGGGATCCTATCGCGCGGTTTCTTTCCCATTTTCATCACTACCACAGGGGGCGGACGGACGCATGTACCGTTGAAAAGCTTAAGCAATTTGCGTCCGACCCGGATTATCGAAATGTCCAGACTCGTTGGTTGAGCGGTACTGAAAATGTAGAGGATGCTATTCGGGTGATCGATGACCGCATCGATGTCGTCGGTCTCGCGGAACGCTTCGACGAGTCGGCACTGCTGATCGGTAGCTGGCTGGGACTGGATGATCGGACGCTGACGTTTCGTCCACGCAACACATCACGCGGCACCGCTTCTTTGCCGTACCATGAAAACCCTGAACTCATGTCGATTATCAAGGAAGCTAATGACGCTGACTTGCAGGTTTATCGATATGCGCTCGAGGAGTGTTTTCCTCGACAACTCGCGGCTGCCGGAGGGGATATCGATGACCGACTGCGCGCATTGCGTCAACGCAATGCAGACATGACTCACGCCGTAAAGGAATCATGGGCATCTCAAGCTAGACGAAATTGTGTATATAAACCCATGCTTTATTTCACCTCTTGAAAGAATAAACGCGACGGTGTCGCAGTTTGATCGGGACGCGCTCGTTTCGATTTGGAACGTTGAAGAGAGGGGGCCGTCCCTGTAATGCTTTATGTGAGCTCATGGGTCTTGGAGTGATCGGGGAGCCCGATCATCGCCTCACGGAGTCAGAGGCTATTTGAAGCGCTGCGTCTTTTTAGAATCGTGAGGCTTTGTTGGACTTGGCTGGCTTGCTAGATAGCCCAGTAGGTCGCGGACTTCATCGTCGCTCATGCTTTGCAGTAGGCCTTCGGGCATGGTTGAAAAGGGGGAGCGCTTGACCGTTTTGATCTCACTGCGAGTGAGGGTGAGTTCCTGATCGAAAACTTGGAAGGTCATGGTTTGGCGCGTTCGCCCACGGAGCATCCCGCTGATGATTCGGCCGTCCTTCATCACGACGGTCACCAGCTGATACTGGGTCGATACCAAGGCACTCGGATTTAGAAGATTCTCCAAGACGTATGACACGTCTGCTCGTCCAGAACCGGTTAAGTCAGGACCTAACTTGCCGCCTTCATTGAACAAGGTATGGCAGACTGCACAGCGTGTTGTGAAAACGGCTTTTCCTGCTTTCAAATCTGCCTTCGCCAGTATCTGCGGCGTCAGTTTCGTTCGATACTCGGCCATGAGTCGGGTCTTGTCTTTCGCACGGGCCTGAATTGAGCCCCAGATGTTGTCTAGGGCTGCGTCGATCGGCTTTGACTCAAACTTTTTCATCTGCAGCACGGTGAGTAGGGGAACCTCATGCGGCTTGATATCTCCGTCAGCAATTGTCTTTAGTAATAAGAGCGCCGAGTCTTGACGACCTGCTAGCAGCTGAATGGCGGCTCGGCGCGCATCGGCACGGAAGTTCGCATACAATCCGATCACTACCGTTGGCGTGTCGTCGGTGGGTCGCGATGCCAGAGCATTGAGTGCGGTCACTGCCAAGTCCGGCTCGTTTAATAGTGCATGGAGGCGGAGGGACAGGCTTGTGTCTCCTTGAGTCGTCAGTGCCTCTATCGCACCGCTGCGGGCGTCAATGGTGGCTTTGCGGTTTGATACCAGGGCGCGGAGGTCTTGACGCACTTTATGATCGTTGAAAATGGAGCCCAGGGCTCGGCCGGATTTTAGTAGGTCTTCTGGAGAGGTCTCGCGAAAAAGTTCTTTTTTCACCGCTTCCCAGCCGATAGGTGCTGCAACATCGCGACGCCCCTTCAAGCTGTCAACCATGCCGGTCAACACGGGTTTCATCATGGGCGCCTCAGGGTAATTCATCATCAGGGTCATTAGCGCAGGCAGGCCTGTTTCAGTCATCTCTGGCTCGCACAGCAGCCGTGCGGTGAAACGACGGATAGTTGGGAACTCGCATTTCGACAGCATCGCCAACGCGCGCTCTGGGTCATTTTTCACTAAGGGCGCCAGAGCGTACCAGGTCATTAAGGGCAGGTTGGGATCCTGCGCATCTTCGACTCGGCTCATCAGGCCCGTTAGGATCTCCCATCGCTGCTGCAGGGGAATGCGTTGCAAGGCTGCGGACAGATGCAGGCGCACTAGGCTAGACTCATCCGTACGTGCGATCTCCGTAAATGCCTTGAGCACTGCTGGTGACGGTTGTTTGTTCTCGCAGAGCAGTCGGATGGACCAAGAGCGGATATGCTCATCGGTATGCGCAAGCAGCACCCGTAGATCTTCTTCTGACAGACCCTCGGTCAACCACAGCGACCAGATTGCCCGGAGTTTCAGCGGGATCTCTGCCTTGTCATTCATCATTTGTCGTAGCAAACGATGCGCGGGATTCATGTCTATCCCTTTTGCGGCGCGTTCATGCAATAGGCGTCGTGCGTGCCGCACCTGCCACTCGTTTTCATGTGCCAACAAGCCGACTAAGTCGTCATTGCTTGCCGTTGCCATGTTTAGCGTGATTGCTTCTGGTTTACCATAGACTACCTTGTAGATCCGCCCGCTACTGCGGTGGCTGCCATCTGTGTCGTGACACTCACCCAGGTCGTGCCAGTCTGATACATACACGCCGCCGTCCGGTCCCGTTTTTTGGGTGAGGGTCCGAAACCAGGGATCGTTTGCCATTAGAAAATCCTTCGCATGCTTGGCAACATAGCCCGAGCCTTGGCGTTCGAGTGTATCGTTGTTGATGCGATTTCCATGAAGATTGCCGACAAAATAGGTGCCCCGATACTTGGCGGGCCAATTGTTGCCTTGATAGATCATCGATCCCGTATGTGCATGACCGCCTCCTGCTACGCTATGTTTGCCTTGCCCGCCGCGTGAAGAGGTCCAGGACCCGCCGCCCCAGTGCAAGTGATCCGTGATCGGCTGGATGCGTTCATAGGCGTAGGGGTTGTCGCGTTCGCCGGAGCGCCGTTGGTAATAGGCTCCTGGAATCAGGTGCCAGAGATGGGGGAGTACGCAATTGCTGAAAAAGCCTTCACCCCTTTCATCAAAGTCCAAGCCCCAGGGATTGACCGCGCCCGTCGCCACGATTTCGAAGGTGTGACGCAGCGGGTGGTATCGCCAGAGCCCGCGTGAGAAGGGCGATCGACTATCCTGTGGTTCATCTGGTGAACCAATGCGCGAGCCGTTGTTTTGGCCCACGCATCCATAGAGCCAGCCATCTGGTCCCCAGGTAAGATTGTTCATC
>CAXMRT010000153.1:0-5131 GCA_964196025.1 uncultured Gemmatimonadales bacterium
GTTAAGCCGCGCAGCTTAAAGTCCTTCTGGACCCCCGACACATAGTCAACAAGAGTGTGATCAAGGAAGGGAACTCGGACTTCGAGCGAGTGCGCCATGCTCGCGCGATCAACTTTCACCAGAATATCGTCCTGCAAATAAAGTTTACTGCACAAATACAGCAGGCGCTGAAAGTCATCCCCCAGACCGCTGCGGCGGACATAATTCAAAATGTCTTCATACGGATCTTGTCGCAACAGTTGTTTCTGTACGTCCGGAGACAAGATTGATTGTTTGTCGTCGTTTCCAAATCCGCCCATCCACAAAAAGAAGCGGATTTCTGGCGAAATTCCCGCCCCCTTAAAAAACTGCTTGGTCAGAAAGTGGAGGCTAGCGTATGAACTCGAAACAGGGATCTTTCGAGAAGCCGACACCAGACCATCGCGCCAAGCCGTGGGCAGGAAGCTCAATCCTTCCATTACTTTGTGGGAGGGAAACGAGGCATAGCCGGCGAACAATTCATCGCCACCGTCGCCGCCCAGCACAACCTTCACCTCCTTCGAGGTGAACTCCGAGAGCAGGCGCGTAGGCAAAATCGAGGGGTCGCCGAAAGGTTCGTCGAGAGACTGCATCACGCCAGGCAGCATATCGACGGCTCGTGTCATCGACAAAATCTCGTGATGGTGCGTGGTGCCAAGGTGCTCCGCAACCTGACGCGCGTACGGAGACTCGTCATAACTTGCATCTTCAAATCCTACCGAAAACGTGTGAATGGGTGACGGGCTGATCTGCGACGCCAGTGCCGCTATCGCGCTTGAATCGACTCCTCCGCTAAGAAACACGCCGACAGGTACATCGCTCCGTAATCGCTTGGCGATCGAGTCCTTCAAAAGTTCTAACACCCGCTCGGCGCACTCGCCGATCGGAAGACTTCCTACAGGATGATCCTGAAGCGGAATATCCCAATAGGGCTCACTGCGCACGCCACTGGCATCACATATCATGACGTGCCCTGCTTCGAGCTTATGGACGTCCTTGTACATGGTGTGAGGCGATGGAACATACATATAGGTTAGGAATTTGCTCATCGCGTTCATATTGATGTCGCGAGGCATCCCTGGGAATTCCATGAGCCCCTTCATTTCGGAAGCAAAAACGACGTCCGACCCCTTCCGGAAATAGAACAAGGGTTTGATGCCCATTCGATCTCGTGCGAGAATGAGCCGACCCTCATCACGGTCCCAAAGCGCAAACGCAAACATGCCATTGAGCTTTTTCAAGAACCCCATCCCGTCCTCAGCATATTGACGAAGGATGACTTCTGTGTCCGATTGAGTTTCGAACACATGCCCCGTCTTCTCAAGGGCGGTACGCAGCTCTATATAATTGTAGACCTCCCCGTTATAGCTAATCACATAGCGACCGCCCGCAATGGCCATCGGCTGAGCGCCTCCCGCAATATCAATGATGCTCAGCCGCCGATGCCCGAGAGTGATCTTGGAATCAACATGCGTCCCCGCACCATCCGGGCCGCGGTGAGCAAGCACTTCGGTCATTCCGTGAATGACCGACTCCGGATCACGAACCTCTTGTCTAAACGTTGTAAAGCCAGCTATTCCACACATAATTTCATCCCTGTAGACGGATACAGTATCAGAGGACTAGAGAGGTAAACAGGACTTTTCAATGGCTAGCCAGTGATTGACCGGATGCCCAGAGGCGGCGTATAGTGACGCACCATGACTACCGAAGAGCCACAAGACTTTGCCGACTTCAAACAGACTCCAGATGTCTCCATCATTGTCCCTATCTATAACGAAGAAACAAACATCACCCAGACGGCCACAGAAGTTCGCGATGCATTCACCCACTCCGACAAGACCTTCGAACTTCTTTTCGTCGATGACTGCAGTACGGATGGCACACAGGACCTCCTCAACGCCCTGCTCACAGACATGCCCCACATCACGCCCATCCATCTACCAGAACGTAGCGGGCAGTCAGCGGCAATGCTGGCAGGCATGCAGGCGGCTCAAGGAGGTATCATTATCACGATGGATGGTGATTGTCAGAACAACCCAGCGGACATCCCAACCCTATTAACCGAGCTTGCAACCGTCGACGTTGTCTGCGGATTCCGGGCAGACCGCAAAGACTCATGGTCCCGTCGGACAGGGTCGAACTGGGCCAACCGAGTGCGTAACTGGGTCACGCATGACGGCATGCGGGATACGGGCTGCAGTCTGAAGGCGTTCAAGCACTGCTGCGTGCTAGACCTTCCTCGCCTCGACGGTGTACATCGATTCATGCCCGCTTATTTCGTCCTGAACAAGCGACGTATTAAAGAAGTCCCCGTCGACCATCGCGCACGAACCAGCGGAACGTCGAAGTATACCAATATGGGGCGCCTTCCTCGGACCATTCTAGATCTGTTAGGCTTCTGGTGGTATCGTCGCCGCTATCTCGCGCGCCGATAACTCAGCACGACTTGCTTAATCAAGGAACCAAGAGTGGCCCCTGCCCTGCAGCCTCCGCATTCGGTGGACGCGATGCCTCCTCCGAAGCGGCGCCAGGTGGCTGATCCGTAACCCCTACAATCTGAACACCTCGAAGATGAAGAGTGGACGTGGAGCCAGCTAGCGATGGGAGGGGATCTCGCAAACCAACACGGAGCCCGCCCGGTGGAACAACGAGGCTCGCCATTTTCCATACCGACATTTTACCAGTCGGGAACCGGAAGTCGGCTCCTGTCGAAGCGTGTATCAATTTGATTCCTCCGACAGATTGCCCCACAAGCGCAACATCCACAAATAATGTTTTGCCGGATACATTGTAGATGGTGAAATCGGCTTCTGACACCATCGTCCTCCAGGGCTGGAAATCGCCTTGTCTCCAGTTCTTCACATAGCCCCACCCAGGCTCAAGCCCAATGATCACGGGCCGTTTTAGACGGCGGGCCACTTCAGGCAAATCTTGGGATCGGTTATAAAACACGTCGACGATGAGGCCGTTTGTGTGGGCGTTGTAATAATCTTCTCGATACCCTAGTCCCGTCTCCCGAAGGATCATTCCAGCACGATTGACGATCTGCGTATGATTCACAAAATACTGACCAGGCCAATCCCAAGGGCCGATGTCCGGAACATCCCAGTAATTCTTACGGATCTCTGCATAGGCGCCGTCCGAATACATCGACATGAACAGCTTAACGGTCTCCCGCCACTTGTAGTTTCGGAAATTCTCCACAGGTTCGTCCGGCACCGTAAACGTAAATACGACATTACTAGCCGGATACGAACGAAGCTCGTTCCATGGCTCAAACCAACGGTCCACCACAATCGGCGACCCGGCCTGCAGGTTCGTATCCGCCCAATCCACCAGCGCCTTGTAGGGCGTAGGCTTACCAGTCAGCGAAATCGCGGCCCAAGCAGGCTGAAGCATCAAAACGAGCGATACGGAAATCACTCCCCAGCGGATGCCACCCCTAACCCCAGCAGGAACAGCCCGCCGCAGCGGCTTAAACACGAATAACCTCCACATTCCCGAGGCGACGAAAAGCAGATAGAACGGAAAGGTGAACGCAACATGTCGAACCGCAAAGTAGATGCCCTGAGTCCCCATTATGGGTAAATAAATCACGATACACAGCGCAGCCAAACCAAAAACAACTAGATGCCTATTGTACGAGGCAAACCGTTTTGAACGAAAACACAATAACACACTGCACATAACGACAAGGCACGTCATCCCCCCTCTCAAGAGAGTAGTTCCTAGAAACATACGCGTCGTATAGAGACTCACCATCTCGGGAACCGAAAGCGTATTGGCGCCCATAGTCTTGACGGATGCAGCGATGCGCTCAGGGTTAAACACATTCGCAAGTAGATACGGGACGGCCCAGTCGTAAAACAGGAGCGGGACAGCCACGACCAATAACCCACCAGCCACGATCATCAGACCCTGGACCGTAGATCGCCGCAAGCGCACCCGCTCTTGACTCTCTACTCCTCCGGCTACCAGCCGCTTGGCTCTCAGTATCCGCAGGGCAACCATGAATAAGACGTAACCATCCACGACGGTCGCGAGAACCCAACCCGTAAAGTGGCTATGGGTAACCAGAAAGTTGCCAACAATGAGTCCG
This sequence comes from uncultured Gemmatimonadales bacterium, assembly GCA_964196025.1. GTDB lineage: Bacteria > Verrucomicrobiota > Kiritimatiellia > CAXMRT01 > CAXMRT01 > CAXMRT01. The sequence continues at coordinate 4,121 of CAXMRT010000153.1, forward strand.
ATAAAAAACGTCCACGGCAGCTGGACACGAGGGTTCCGGCACCGCTGAAGCACCAAGATAGACCAAAGTAAAATCGTCGACCCAGCAACCAGTGGCGGGTAAAAGTAGGCTTCTCTAGTTAGCTGGAGGTGATAGCAGTTCAACAACATGACAAACATAAAGAAAAAAGCAAAACGCTTGCCCGCGAACTCTTTTCCAACACGATAAGCCATCCCGACCGTCAACACACCAAACAAGGCAGACGGCAGCCGAACGTTAAAATCTGAAGGGGTTAAGCCGAAAACATCGAGAAAGCCCTTTGTGAATGCCAAAGGGAATGGGAACTGGGCAATATCTCCTGCCACCTCCATCCATTTCGTGAAGAGATGCAGCGCGCTATGGTCCGACTTACACAGACTAAGAAACAGAATCGTATCAGCCCTAAACGCAGAATCCCCTAAACCGTACAATCGGCTAAAAAATGCAGCTGCCAACAGGACGATAAACAATGGTCTCGCATATGGCACGGTGACCTTCATGAGCAGAGATTCCCGCTGTGTCGAATTGATCTTGTGTATTCCGGCATGCTTTCCTAAGCTCATTCTGTTTAGCACAAATGCCCATGTTATATGAGGATTTGGATGATTGCCACCCCTAAAGAACCGTCCCCCCTTGTGGGTAACAGCGAGCATAGTCCCTGACATGCCAACGCCACCCTCAATCGCCGTCATCTCCATATACCCCAAGGAAGGCTCCCGTCACTCTCATGTCAGTGCACTCGCGGGATACAGCAAGAACATCTTCGGCTGCTTGCCCGACTCCCACCGGAGACGAACGACCATTCTCACCAACGTCAAAACGACCCCAGGAAACGTCTTCACTGATAGCGACCTGTCGATTAACGAGTGTTGGCAAAAAGGGAGCCTCACTTTTGTTGGTGATATCCTTCGCGCCGTACGCGCGTCTCCTACACTCAAGGTGATTCACCTCCAACATGAGTTCAATCAATTTGGGTCCTTCCTCACGGTCCCA
>CAXMRT010000154.1:0-3421 GCA_964196025.1 uncultured Gemmatimonadales bacterium
TTTTAAGGTCGCGAAGAAGCTGATACCCGCCGCTGGCCCCCTGGCTCGATTTCACGATATCTTTAACAGCGAGATTCCGGAGTACTCGAGCGGTTGCGTCAAAGGGGATATTATGGTCATCACAGATCTTGCGCACAGCGATAATCTGGCCTGGAAGGCCTAAATGCATGTGTTTAAGCGCGATTAGCGCATATTCCGCTTGTCGGGTAAGTTTTAACATAGGGTCAATTCCTTCGGCAGGGGTCACCTGCACGACCGTATCCTAGGGAATCGTGAGGCCTGATACAATCTAAATAGGGGGATTTATCCCGTATTTAGAGCGTCGTTTGAGTCATAACGGAGCTCTTTTTGGCTAAAACAGGGTTTTATAGGGGATAAACTACCCGTTTAGTACATATTCAGACACGATTTTCTCGGCCATGTACAGTGAGCATGTGAACGCTGGCGAGATGGCATTGAGGATATGGATGCTGTTGTCTTGGCGGACGACGTGGAAATCCATGACCAGTTCCTTGTTCTTCCAGTCAACCAGTTGGGGGCGAATTCCGACCTTGTCCGTCGATATAACTGACTGGGGGTCGAGAGATTTAACGAGAGCGCTGGCGTCGTTGAAGAAGGTACGAGCGTTGTATTTTCGGGGTTCGGTGAGGGCGACCTGCCGGAACTTGGGGTTGGAGCAGAACAGGACGATATCCCGCCAAACGATGCTGAGGGCCTCGGAATCCAAGCCGCTGAGAAGACCATAGTTTTCGCGTCCGAAGGCTGGGATGGCGGTGGGGCCGAGCGTGATATCGCCGTGGATGCCACGGGTGAAGTGAACGCCGAGGAAAGGGTTCCGGATGTCGGGAACGGGGTAAATACTCCCGCGAACAAAATCGGAAAGCTCTGGACGCAATTTCCGGTACGTGCCTTTAAACGGGATCATGCGGAAATGGCGTCCGACGTCAAATAGATGAGCGATGCGGTCGCTCCAAGAACCCGCTGCGTTGATGAAGAGGTCGAACTGGATGGGTCCTGAGGTTGTAAGGACCGTGTTAGAGTTAAGCCGTTTCACCACGCGTGTGTCGAATTGGATTTTCACTTTTCCTGTTGCTTCGAGTTCGCTGCGGAGTTGAGCGAGAATGCGTTTTGGGTCCACTACCGCCGTGTCGTGAGAAACGATTGCCTGATCGACCGTGAATGCGTTGGGCTCGATTTTATCTAGATCGGATGCACTCACTAGGTCTACTCTCGCTCCGTTTTGTTGGGCGCGCTTGTAGAGTTCGTTCAAGGTGGGAAGCTCTGCCTCGGTACGGGCGACGATGACCTTTCCGCTTTCCTCGAGCGGAAGGTTGTGTTCGCGGCAATACGCTTTCATTCGGCGATTGCCTTCTAGGCAGGAGATGGCCTTGAGGGTTCCGGGGGGGTAATAGATGCCTGCATGGAGGACGCCGCTATTGCGGCCGGAGGCGTGGAGCCCGAGGTCGGGCTCTTTCTCCAGAATGACGATTGAGTCGGCCCCTTTGTTCAAGAGTTCACGGGCGAGTGTGATGCCGACAATTCCGCCGCCGCAAATTAGGATATCACTGCCTTGCATCATTCGAGAGTAGGCTAGACGGCGGAGCTAGTCGAGCTGTTGTATGAGATCGAGGAGGTGGGGATGAAGATGGCTGTTCGATGCGAGTATTCCGTGATTTTTCGAAAGGGTCAGGCCCTGCGAAAAGTCGAGCGCGCTGCCATTGATGTCCGTCACTTTGCCCCCAGCCTCTGATAGGATAAAGGCTCCAGCAGCGTGATCCCAGATGGATTCTTTGCGTGAGGATCCGGGTATACGGATGTAAGCGGATGTCTCGCCGCTGGCGACGGTCGCGTACTTTCCCATGCCATCGATTTGTAAGGGGGTGCGGGTGGATCCGCAGCTGTCGAGAATGGGTTGAAGCTTGTCGACATCGGCATCGGAACTCACTCCACGGACGAGATAGGTGTCGGAGGGCTCGGTGGTTTCGTTGACGTGGAGCATCGAAATCGCCCCGCTCGACGTCATCGACCATGCCTTTTGCCCTTTGCTCGCAAAGAAAAGAGCCCCGGTGTCAGTGAGGAGTCTATGGTTGGGGCAGCCCATTACACCGAGGACAATCTCGCCCTGATGGAGGAGGGCGAGGGCGAGGGTATACTGTTGGCCGCGTATGAATCCGCGTGTGCCGTCGATGGGGTCGAGCACCCACGTGTAGTCGGCGTCTGAGCTTCCGAAATCGAGAAGTTCTGCTGCGCGGTCTATCGAGGTGTCGCCAATCGTGTGTTTGACTTCTGAGAGAACGGTGTCGCGAATATCCGCATGGGCGGGATCCATGAGGGTCTGAGACGACTCTTCGCTAATCATACCAAAAGCGGGTGTGGTTCGCGCAAGTGTATGCGTAATGACAACCTGAGCCGCTAGATCGGCGGCGGTGACGGGTGTGTTGTCTGATTTTTTGGCGGCTTCACAGCCCGCGGCCTGCATGCGGGTGGTGAGCGGTATGGCGGCCTCAATGGCTCGGATAGCGGTTTGGAGAACAGGCTTAAGATCGATCATTGCGCTATTTGTCTTTGTAGCCGGTGCCGTAGGTGATGACGCACATTTCTCGGTAGGTCTTGTGGGGACCGATGCTGACTCCGGAGGATGTGAAGGTCGACTTGTAGATGTTTGTCCGATGTCCGCGTGACGGGACTCCGTCGTCGATGATCAGCTGCAGGACAATCTGTCGCGCGACGGAGGGGCCGTAGGCGATGTTTTCGCCGGCGCCCGAGTAGCTGCCGTAGCGTTTCATTCGGTCAAACGGGGAACTGCCATCCTTGCCGGTGTGTCCGGTGACGCCGGTCTCCGCTTGATCGGCCGAATGATCTTTGGCTGCAAGCGATAGCCCCTTCTTTGGGACGAGTTTTCCGACGGGTTTAACGCTGTTGAGGAAGGCGATGGTTTCTTTAACCAGTTTCGTTCCTTCTTGAGTTCCTATGCGCATGTTGCTGCCTTGCCTGATGTACGTAGACTCGTCCTGAAAGGACTTGAGGTGGTCTTCGGCGAAGGTCGCGTATTGTTTTGGGTCGGTCCGTGCGAGGTTCATCTCTTCGATCACCGCCTGTTCGGCGCGGGTCAGGTAGTCGGCTTTTGTCGCGACGGATCCGCCCATGATGCCCAGCCCTTTGTCGATGGAGCTGTGATCGATGGTCCATGCAAAAAGTGTGTCGCCAGGGGATCTTGCCGTTGCGAAAACGCGTGTGCCGTCACTCGACATCATGACGTGTGTGGCGGCCTTCTTCATGTCCATGATTTTGTGAAGGCCCTTTCCCTTTGCGTCGTGAATAACGAGGCTTCGGTCGGATAAGGCGACCGTCCTCGAAATATTCATGCAGCTTCCAATCCCCCAAGCGCACTGCCGAACCGGGCCGCGTGCGAAATTCTGGA
>CAXMRT010000155.1:0-5252 GCA_964196025.1 uncultured Gemmatimonadales bacterium
CATCGCTATCGGCGGCGGCGCCCTAATCGATACGGTCGGTCTAGCGACCTCCCTGGCTCATCGCGGACTACGACTGATCCGTATGCCCACCACGGTCCTCGGACAAAACGACGCTGGCATCGGCGTAAAGAACGCAATCGAGGCCTACGGAGCCAAAAACTTCATCGGCACCTTCGCCCCCCCTTTCGCTGTACTCAATGATTACGCGCTACTTGATCGTCTACCGGATACCGCTTGGGTCGGAGGCGTGGCAGAAGCGTTTAAAGTCGCTATCATTAAGGATCGCAATTTCCTCGATTTCCTCTGCAAGAATGCAGAACGATTCAAGGAACGCGTTCCCATCGCCATGGAAAAACTAATCCACCAATGCGCGATTCTTCACCTCGACCACATTCAAAGCAATGGCGACCCCTTCGAAATGGGATCCGCACGACCCCTCGACTTCGGACACTGGTCCGCCCACAAACTAGAAACTATGTCGAACTACACGATCGCACACGGTCAAGCTGTGGCCATCGGAGTGGCTCTAGACTCCCTTTACGCATCTCGCTGCGACATGATTTCAGAAGACGACGCGGAAATGATCATCACGGGTCTCCTGAAATCAGGACTCCCCGTCTGGCACAAACTTCTCTCGCGAGAAAAAGCGGACGGCGACCTCGAAGTATTCGACGGACTACGAAGCTTCCGTGAACACCTCGGCGGCGTCCTCACACTGACCCTTCCAAAGGGCCTAGGCTCTCGTATCGAAGTCAACGAAGTCGATGAGTCGATCATGAGGGAATGCGTCGCAAAACTCGAACACTGGCAACGCGACCACCAGTCCTCCGTAGCTATTTAACACTCACGGCATGAAGCTCTCCGCGCATCCACAGACCCACTTAACGTATTGCCTGAATATCCACCCAGGCCTCTCACTCGACGAACATATCACAAGCATCGAAACCCTTGCCACGGATGTTCGCGACAGAGTTTCACACTCCGGCACATTCGGACTCGGACTTCGCATCAGCGGCCAAGCAGCAGAGGCCCTCAATGATCCCGCCAACTTTCAACGACTAAAAAACAGCATCGATGACAACGCGTTCTACGCCTTCACGATCAACGGCTTCCCTTACGGCCCGTTTCACGGCGAAGCAGTGAAGCAAAACGTTTATCGCCCAGACTGGCGCGACCCCATCCGCAGCACCTACACCAACCAGCTCACGACCCTGCTAGCCAACCTTCTCCCAGACGATGTCAAAGCAGGTAGCATCAGCACCGTCCCCGGTTCCTACAAGCCATGGATCACAACGGAAGCGGACCTTCAACAAATGGCCGAGCACCTGGCCGACTGCGTGGTTCACATGGCTCGCGCGGAAGCGGGTACCGGGAAATTCATCCACCTAGGCCTAGAGCCAGAACCGGACTGCTTTCTCGAAACGACAGCCGAAACCATCGCATTCTTTGAGGGCCCACTCAAAAAATACGGGATCCCTCATCTCGGCCAAGCACACTCAATATCTAGAGGCGAGTCAGAGCGACTACTCCATCGTCATCTCGGTGTCTGCCTCGACACCTGTCATATTGCACTCCAATACGAGGATCTTGAAGAAAGCTACGCCTCATTAAAAAAGGCCGACATACTAATCTCCAAAGTGCAAGTTAGCGCCGCTCTCCAATGCTCGGTCACGCCAGAGGCACTCACCGCACTCAAGGCCTTCGAGGACGATGTCTACCTCCACCAAACGAAGCTCAAAGATGAAAACGGCAAGATCCACTCCTTCGACGACATTCCCGAGGCGTGCTCGAATATCGACCCACAGCACTTCCCAAACTCAACGCTACGCACGCATTTTCACGTTCCGCTCTATTTCAACGGCACCGAAGCCTTGCAATCAACCCGAGAAAATATTACGAATCGCTTTCTCGCACGGGCGGCGGCAGACGGTGTACATCTTGAGATCGAGACCTACACCTTCGATGTCCTCCCTCCCGACCTTCGTGAACTAAGTGTGACAGAAAGCATCGCAAACGAATATGAGTGGCTCACCAACAAACTCAACCCGCCCGGAAGATGACTGGCTACGTGACGCTGCAATAGCTCGCGAATCAAAGCATCTAACGCGAGCACTCACAGAGTATCCATCCTGTGGCGCCACGATCGAAGTCAATGGACATCCCTGCCTAAATTTCGCAAGCAACGACTCCCTTGCCCTCTCACAACACCCGACCGTCATCGCTCGCGCACACGACGCTCTCGCCACCTACGGCGCCGGATCAACGGCATCGCGACTCGTTACCGGCACCTTACCGATCCATTCAGAACTCGAACGGAAACTCGCTACACTCAAACATCAAGAAGACGCCCTCGTATTCGGCAGCGGCTATATGGCGAACGCCGGCATTATCCCCGCGCTGGTCTCACGGAACGATACCATCTTCGCCGACCGGCTCTGCCATGCAAGCATTCTGGATGCAATCACTCTAAGCAGGGCCACGCTCGTTCGGTATCATCACAACGATGTCAACGACCTAGACAAACGACTCAGCGCTACCACTGCAAATGGCCGCCGCCTGATCATTACAGAATCTATTTTCAGCATGGACGGTGATGCTGCCCCTCTTTCCGAAATTGCCACACTGGCCAAGCAGCACGCGTGCATGCTGATGATCGATGAGGCTCACGCAACCGGCATCTTCGGCGCTAAAGGATCAGGCCTCGTCCAGATCGACCACCAAGCAACTCTGACTATGGGCACCCTCAGTAAAGCACTCGGCGGCTATGGCGGGTTCGTTGCATGCTCAACACTCATGAAACAACACCTCATCAATACCGCACGCTCATTCATCTACACGACAGCGCCCCCACCCTCTGTCGTCGGCGCGGCACTCGGCGCGCTCGACGTTCTGCAATCGACGCCAGAACTTGGCTCAAGCCTGCTCCAACGAGCCAAACACTTTCGCGACACGCTCCAACACGCCGGACTCGATACAGGCCTATCCGAAAGCCATATCATCCCCATCATCGTCGGCGATTCCGATGCGGCCACCCGCTTTTCCAAACGACTGCTCGATGACGGCATACTAACGATCGCTATTCGACCACCAACCGTGCCCACCAAGTCCGCAAGAATCCGCCTATCGACAACCCTTCATCACAGCGAACAACAACTCACCGACGCAGCCGCCCGCATCATCGCAGCCGCCACTCAAGAAGGCCTAATATGAGCCTAAGCCCCGTCGTTACGCTATCCGGTTGGAGCTGCCCAGCATCCGTCCTTACACCACTCGCCAAGGATATCAGAGAGAGCTACAGAAGCCTCGCCATAGACGACCTAACCGACTGCAGGCCTTTTACTTATGCACTTGATCTCCTAAAACATCTTCCCGCAGAACCGACGACTGTCATCGGTTGGTCGATGGGAGGAATGATCGCCCTACAAGCCGCTAGCCTGAGCCCCGATCGATTTTCCCGAGTCGTGGCAATCAACGCCAGCCCCTGTTTCTGCGCGAAAGACGACTATCACGCTGGCGTACCAGAGAAGGCGCTACGCGCGATGATCCAACAGCTTCAAACGCAGCCCACTCAAGTCATCGAAAACTTTCACTCCTGTATTCCGGAACACTCACGCGAACAAACAGTCGCGCACGCATCCCAGCTCCCAACAGAACGCTTAAGCGCTCAACTCCAGTGGCTGCTTTCATTCGACATCCGACAGGCACTCTCAGACATCACCTGCCCGGTAGATCTATTTTGTAATCCCGAAGACGCCATTGTTCCACCCGACGCAAGCACCTACCTAAATCAACACCTCCCGCACTCCACCCTTCACACACTCAACAAAGTCGGTCATGCTGGATGGATGACCGAAATCGCCACTCTTTCCCGCCTCACACGTTCTCATCAAAGGGATGCCCAATGAGCGCATCAACCTCAACCCAGTTCAGTCGCGCAGCGGACTCCTATAACGATGAGGCCATAATCCAGCGGCAAACAGCCGAACTCTTGATGACTGCACTGCCAGCCACCCACCCTACCCACACTCTCGAAATCGGTTGTGGGACAGGGTTGCTGACCCGACTCCTAGCCAAACAGTTTCCCGAAGGCATCATCACTGCGATCGACTCTGCCCCAGGCATGATCAGCTATTGCGACAACACCCACCAAGACCTTACTAATGTCGACTGGCAGTTCTGCTCAATCGAAAACTGGTCTCCCCTCAGCCCCAACGACCTCACGATCAGCAACGCCGCCCTTCACTGGGCCCTACCACTCAACACAGCGCTCTCAGCCATTCACGGAAGTCTACACCCCGGCGGCCAGTTTCGTGCCGTGCTGATGATCGCAGGAACACTCAATGAGCTACACACCAGTCGCACGGTCGTTGTGCCCAAGTTGCCCCCACAAGAAACCTTTCACACCACGGACTCACTCACTGCAGCCCTCAACTCTTCGCCCCTTGAAATCCTTTCTATCGACACACACACTCTCGTCTCGGAATTTGCCTCGGCACGCGAACTCCTCCGGTCACTTCGAGCGCAAGGCCTGACCGGCGGACCGCTCTCCCATGGAGACCGCCTGCTCACCCGCGGCGAACTCGAAGAAATCACCGCATACTACGATCGCACCTACGCCCTTCCCAATGGAAACATCCCTGCCACCTACGAAGTGGCACTCGTTGCCGCCACCCGATCATGAACCACACCTTTATCACCGGAACCGATACGGACATCGGCAAGACACTCGTCTCAGCCCTGCTGCTAAAACACCGTTTAAAACACGACCCAACAAGCACGATATACAAGCCCGTTCAAACGGGAGGTCGCGCGCTCACAAACGGATGGGCCTCCCCCGACATTGATACCGTCCTGACCCTCACAGGTCACACGCTCGCCGACCCCAGCGCCCACTGCACGTATTGCTACGAACCCGCCTGCTCTCCACACCTCGCGGCGGCGGAGTCCGATCAACCCATCGACATCCATCATATCCATTCCTCTTTCAACGCTCTAGCCAACACCCATAACTCGATCATTGTCGAAGGCGCTGGCGGCGTCGCGGTTCCGCTCGGCCCGGAACACACGATGATCGACCTGATGGTTCTTCTCGATCTTCCAATTGTGTTGGTCAGCCGACCCAACCTCGGCACGCTCAACCACACATTGCTCTCTACGCAAGTGCTGCGTGCCGCCGGGCTCACCATCCAGGCGATCGTCATCAACTCCCGCCATGCCGGCGAATGGACCCATGTTGAACATGACAACATCGC
>CAXMRT010000156.1:0-9809 GCA_964196025.1 uncultured Gemmatimonadales bacterium
GATGACCGAAACGACGACTGAAGAAACTGAAGTGGCTGAAACAGAGAGCGTACAAATTTCAATGCTATTCGAGCTGGAGAACATTGCGGTTGCCGGTCGGCGAGTGCTGTTTGACGTGCTGAAGAGCACGCTTGGGGACAAAGGGGTTAAATTGACTCCGGTCATGTTCTCACGTTATTGCATCCATGCCTCTCCTGATGTGTATTTACCAGGTGTTTTCGAGGCCGCTGGGAAAAAGACTGGGCCAGACGCCAAGTTGCTCAATGAAGTGAACCAAGGGCAGAAGCTTTCTCTGCTGGATGGGTCTGTGAAATTGAACAAGGGTTTTAAGACCGTCTTAGATCACGCTGCTAGTGAGAATGTGACGATCGGTGCCTTGACCAGTTTGGATCAGGATACGGCTACGCAGCTGATGAGTAAGCTGGGTTTCGACAAGTTGGGTGTTGAGTTGCTGTGCATCCCGGCTTCGGATCGTGACTTCCCGACAGCGGATGCGTGGTTGAAGCTGGCAAAACAGATGTCGACCAATCCACAGCTTTGCATGGTGTATAGCTCAAGCACGACTGCCTGTAAGGCGGGTCTTTCTGCGGGTATGCGTTGTGTGGCTATTCCGGATGACTACACCAACTTCCAGGATTTTGGCGGTGCAGACTTCATCATCGAGAGCGATGATACTGACCTCCATTTCCACGACCTACTCGAACTCGTCAGTAAGTAACGACTGAGGCGAGTCGCAGGCTGCGGTTTGGATATCGGTCTCTACGGGTTCTGGGCCTAGGTTCAAAGGGTTTCCCTTATGTCGCATTTTGACGAGCTTGTCGGGATCATGGCTCGTTTGCGTGGGCCGGGCGGATGTCCGTGGGATCATGAGCAAACGCTCGAGACGCTCCGCAAGTATCTCATTGAAGAAACCTATGAGGTTCTTGACGCGATAGAGTCTCAAGATGTCGAGCATCACTGTGAAGAATTGGGCGATTTACTTCTTCAGGTTGTCTTTCAGGCTCAAATCCGGAAGGAAGAGGGCTCTTTCAACATAGACGACGTGGCGCGTGGGATCAGCGAGAAGATGATTCGTCGGCATCCACATGTCTTTGGTGACACACAGGTTCAAGACTCTGACGAGGTGCTCAAGAACTGGGAAGAGATCAAGGCGCTCGAGAAAGGTGGCGCTGCGGTTGCGGGTTCTGCGATTGACGGCGTCCCTTCACATTTCCCTGCGTTGATGCGTGCGGACAAGATCCAGCGAAAAGCGGCTCGTGTCGGTTTTGACTGGGATGGCGTTGAGCCGATCCTGCGTAAGGTTGAGGACGAGCTCGGGGAGCTTCGGGAAGCATTGGCTGGGGGTAGCGAGGATGCGATCCGTGACGAGCTCGGAGATTTGTTGTTTGCCGTTGTGAACGTCAGCCGTTTCCTGCGCCATGACCCAGAGGAGTTATTGCGACAGGCGACGAACAAATTCATCCGTCGATTTCAGGGTGTTGAACTGTTGGCGCGTGAGCGTTCGCTCGCTCTTAGCGAGATGTCGCTTGAGGGCTTGAACGAGCTGTGGGATGAGGTTAAGCGTGATGCGTCGCTGAACTGAATCCGGCTGCATTTTTTACATTCCAAGTCCGGCGATGGCCCATCGATGAAGGGCTTGCTAAGTCGCTGCTGCTTGGTAGACTTGTTGTAGGTTGCCGGTTATTCCGGTGTGTTTTACCCCAGTAGCTCAGCTGGACAGAGCGTTGGATTCCTAATCCGAAGGTCGGAGGTTCGAGCCCTCTCTGGGGTACCATTTTCAGAAGGCCCGGTTTTATGGGGTCTTTTTTTGTATACCCATCTGTCCATTTCGACCCTATGGATAAACGCTCTGACACCGCTGACACCGCTCTACAATCAAAGCGGTCTCGGGGTCGGATATCAGGTGGTGCCGACAGCTTCAAGTCTCACGCCCTCTTTCACCGACACGGGAAGCCATAAAGTAACTGTCGCAGCTATTTTCCCACCTTTACCGCCGGCAGGCACGGTCGTTAATCTCCATTAGGCCGCACGATCCGCCTAGAGAGTGGGATGATCACGCCAGATTCCCCCGAGACTTACCGCCGGGTTGCCCTCATGTTTGCAAGGCTCCCGCTGAGCCGCTCAATTTCCGATACTAATTCCATTAAAGAGTTCGAACCGGGCCGCTACTGCAGAATGACCAGTGTGCCATCGGCCTCAGGGTTGCGGAGCACATCCTGGTATCGTGGTCCGATGCGGATCTCATCTACTTGTGAGTCCAGATTTCTCATCCAAAGGCCGAGATAACTGAAGGTCGACTGATCGATGACCGTCGTCAATGATGCTCCTGTTGGGCTTGCCGGCTCGACAAGATCGGTGCCTGGAAGATAGACCTCCAAGGTGTCATTCGATGAAGCATCTGCACCCCAGACGCATTTTCCCACAACGAAAGTCGGGGTGACCAACGAAAGGTTGTCTTTAACAGTCTCCCTCCCTCCGACGGGAACTCCATTCGTAGCGTCCACTAAATTGAGATCAGACCCGTTTTGAAGCCAGATACCGAGGACATTAGCTCCGGGGGGGACTGAGACGAAGTTCGCGCCAAGATCACCTGTCGCGCTTGAAAAACCGAAAAAGCCGTAATCGTTCGCACCTGACCCCGGTTGAAGCAAGAGACTGAACCAGAGCGTCGCCCCATGATCGAGGAGTTTTGCGTTATCGAGCGTTTGAGAAAAATCGACCCAGTTCTCTTCATATCCCCCACTGCCGCTATAGCGGTTGCCGGAAGTGGACAAGGAGCCGTAGCTCATGCTGCCGGTTGCTACGCTCCCGCCGCTTCCGGTCCAGGTCTTCAGTCCGTAACCGCCTTCCTGACCACTGAGAGTGTTGGTCGTCATGTCGAACGGTTCGTAAATCTCGGAATCCGCTCTAAGGCTCAACGCGCCCGCACCAACAAAGACAAGCAGCACTATGCGATAGACATATTTCGCCAAAGTCATACCTTCATCTCCCTATGCAAAAACATCCTGACTATAGCAGTGATTACGGGTAAGAGCGATGCGTATAAGTACTTATGACACTGTCCTATTGTTTGCGGCACAAAGACTACCGCTCTATTTCCCATACTAATTCCATTAAAGAGTTCGACCCACGGTGCGGGTGGGGTAGCATCTATTTAACTGGTGTGGAGAGAGTATGCTTGAGCATAGCGACAGGTTGTGTGGTGACATTGAACAGGTCTGGCCGGACCCTCCTTTGAACATTGTCTTAGTGGAGCCTGATATTCCGCAGAACACGGGCAACATTGCGCGCACCTGTGCGGCGACAGGGAGTATCCTACATCTTGTGGAGCCGTTGGGATTTAGTCTGACGGATCGAGAGGTTAAGCGTGCTGGCTTGGATTACTGGGATGCCGTGCAAATCGAGCGTCACACCAGTCTGGACGCATTCCTTGAAGCCTCTGCGAGTATGCGGCTGTGGTTATTTAGTACGACCGCGTCTCGTTCTTATAGTGACGTTGAGTATCAGCCGGGCGATGGATTGGTGTTTGGTAGTGAGAGTAGGGGCTTGCCTGCGGGGCTGTTGGAGGCGAGACCGGATCAGGTGTGTGGGATTCCGATGCAAACTGAGCATGTGCGATCCCTGAATTTGGCGACAAGTGCGGGAATTGTGGTTTTCAATGCCCTGCGCGCCCTAAATGCGGGTTAAACCGCTTGAAGCGGCCGCTTGACGGGTCGTATACCTTGCGTTACGATGTATACATCATATGAGACCAATTATATCCATAACGATTGCTTTATCAGTGGTTTGCGGCTGCCTTTCTTCCATCGCGGCACAAGTCGACCCGTCGAGATATCAAATTATTATCGATAGAAAGCCGTTTGGCCGCCAGCCGGAGGCGGGGCAGGTGACCAGTCTTGTTCCGGAAGTAGCTGCTGAAGTCCCTATAGCGAAGGACTCTCCGCTACGTTATTTGGAATTAGTGGCCCTGACGAAAGAGGATAGCGGCATTGTTCGAGCGGGTCTTTTTCATGTCAAAGATCTGTATTCCGAGTATTTGGCGAAGGGTGAAGCCTCGCGGGGAAAGGGGTTCATGGTGAAGGATGTGGATTATGAGCGGAGCGGTGCTCTAATCGTCATGGGGGCCGAAAGTAAGTGGATTTATATGGGTGTAAACATCGCGGTACCCGCCAAGTCAAAATCATCGCAAACATCTGTGCCTAAAGGGGTTGCGGATAGGCGAGAGAGCCTTTTGGAGCGAATCCGGGCGAGTCGCGCCAAGCGTGCGGGGGCGGTTCCTGTTACGCCACCAGCACCGACGCAGCCGGCGAAGGTTATGGCCCCTGAGAAGCTAAAAACGCACCTTCAAAACTATCAGATGAACTTAATTCGTGACGCAGGCAAGAGCGGTCCTCCTCTACCCATGCCTCTGACTCCGAAAATGGACGATCAGCTCGTTAACGAGGGAGTCTTACCCCCTCGCTAATACTTCATGTGGAGCCATTGACAAAGTTTTGTAGTTGCGATATATTCGGGGTATAGAGTTAGGTTGATCTGAATGGCTTTCCGAACGGTCGGGAGCGATAGGCCAAGGTGTTGAGCAGGAGAGAGAAATTATGAAAAAAATCATTAAAGTTCTTGGAGTCGTGGCACTTGTAGGATCTTTCGGCACCTTCGCGAACGCGCAGTCAACGACGGTTACCAGTGTGAATGTTGTTGGTTTTCAAACTCAAGGCGTGACGTCTAACGACTTTCAAATGTATTCGCTTCCTTTTGTGGCGATGTCATCAGATGAGATGGGTGAAATATTCACCAACCAACTTTCAAGCGGTAACACTCCGTCACTCGCAGACAATGTCCTTTTCTGGAACCCCGCGCTGCAAGTTTATGAAATCAACTGGCTTTCGCCTATTGGTTGGTTAGTTGGAGGCAGTCCGACAACCAATACCGTTCCGTTGGCTCGTGCGTTCTGGGTGAAATCAAATTTGGGGACGGACCAGGCACTTACGTTTTCGGGAGAAGTCGTTACTAACGCGACGATCGCTCAATCGTTGGTGCAGGGCTTCAATATGGTGTCGTATCCTTACAACACTTCGCTTTCCGTGACCAACACAGCACTCGATGCGTTGTCGGTTTCGGGTAACACGCCTGCACTCGCAGACAACATTATCAAATGGGATAGTGCCTCTCAGGCGTACGTCACCTACTGGCTTTCGCCGATCGGGTGGTTGATTGGCGGCTCTCCTGCTGTACCGGATCTTTCGATGGGAGAAGGCTTTTGGTTTGTTCGTAGAACGGTGGGTACTGTCGTTTGGACAGAAACCGTGCCGTATAGTCTGTAAAGTATTACGTATTTAAATGTTGCGCTAAGATCTTGGGGGAGTTCATGAAAAAGAAATTTGCTTGTGGTTTGTTTGCAGGGGCCGTTGCGTTCGTTGCTGTGAGTGTTCAGGCTGCGCCAGCTTCGGTGAGCTGGTTTAACTGGTCGTTCGGTTTTAATGGATTCGTTTCGGATCATTTGGGAACTGATCTTGTCGGCACCTCTAGTGGAACGACGGCACCTTTCCTCCAGTTAGTTTCGATGGGCGTTGATGGTATGATTGATGCAGTCAATGCGACTACGCCGAGCGCGACGGGGGTGGAAGGCGATGACTTTGTGTTGGATGTGTACTATTTCGACAACACTGGCCTACCCGCGGATGGTCAGTTTTTTGATACGTACAACTTCGATAGCGCTGATGCCTCTGTAGGCCAGGATATCTATGTGCGTGCCTGGGAAGACCAAAGTCAGGCCTACACAGACTCTGCAGCGGACCCAATTCCCACTACCCCCACCTATTATGGGGACTCTGCGGGCTCCTTCACCTTAGGTGGCGGTGCGGGTCAGAACTTCGATCTGACGGGCGAAAGCTGGCAGACTTCGACGGCTGTCGGTGTGCCTGAACCGGGCACGATTGCTCTCTTCAGTCTCGGTGCTTTGGCATTCGGTGCGGTTCGTCGTCGACGTTCTGCAGACGAAGACGTCGCCTAATCCGGCTGATTTCTAGTGCGAGGCATTTTGCTTCGCACTTTTTTTTGGAATGAACTTTCTGAATCATCTCACAGCGGCCGTCTTAACCTCTCTTTTTCTGGCCTCTGCCGCGCAGAGCGCGGATAAGGGACCTGCCCATCCAGTTGTATTGATCTCGGATTCTACGATCGATCCTGCGGCGGTGAGCAATGTTGTAGCTGCGATTCAACAGTCATTATTCATCAAGATCGAACAGAGGTTTGTGAAAAACACAGGCCGCGTTGATAGTGAGAAACAAATTTCGGAGTATCACAAGAAGGGTGACCATTTTATCGTGTTCCTTACGGTTGACCCTAAGTCCGACCAGTCCGTCGTACACCACAGCAAACGTCCAAAGGGATTCACCGTCGTCCTGCCCCGGTTTCATCAAAAGGGAATGGAGCAGGATATGAGCCGGCGCGGTCGCAGCAAACCAGGGAAACCTGTCTTTTCAGGTTTGGCTCAGAGCTTTGGTTTGCCCGCATGTAAGAATCTATTATGCGCGAATGCCAATGAGAAGGAGCTAGGACGACCGGGTGTATCCGGTAACCTTTGCCCGCCCTGTCAGTCCGTATTGAGAAAGAAGATGACTGCCCTAAATTTTCGATTTCTTACGGCGAGTGAGTTGATGAAATCGTACTCAGCACCGTGACTCTCACCACTTTGAGAACACGCGTTACATTATGTCGATTCTGAAGCATATTATAACTGTGGTGGCCACTCTTGTCATCATTGTGACGGCTGGCCTTGTGTTCGATCACTCGGAAACAGCCACCCCGGCGATTGGTCAATCCTCGATGGAGTTGGTCAACCACTTGGGCCTGACGCGTGAACCCGTGACGTCTGACTTTCTGTATTCAGCGTATGTCCGTTCAGTACCTGTGGAGACTTTGTCGAGTACCCTGAGTCGTAACGCAGCTTGGATGTGCGCCCTCAGCTTGGGCCTTTTGTTTCTTCTCATCGTTGGCGTTCTGCACGATTTTTTGTCGGAGACGAATCACGACGAACGGTTACGAGAAATTTTGCCCTTTGTCGGTAGCCTCTTTTCCGTCCTCTACCTGGCATCCTGCACTCCTTTCAGGGTTTTGGCAACGGAGCCGCGGTCTGCTTCGATTGATATTCTGCTGATTCTTTCAGCGGGGTTGCTGCTGAGGTGGGTCTGGCAGTCTCCTGTGTTGTGGCGAATGCTGGTGTTGTGCTTATATCTGGGTGTTGCGGTTCTTGAGGCGGCGCATGTATTGGTGTTCCTACCGCTGATTGCCTTATGTTTGGTCTATCTTGTCAGTAATAAGGAGTCGGGTTCTAGAGTATGGTCCTTGGTCTTCTGCGGGCTGATCTTTCTCGTCCCGTATACGATTTATATCTATGCGCTCACGGACTACATCAGGTCGTCGGACGACGGCCTGATGCTCGGTTCAGCGACTTACGCCTCCACGATGATGGGGGTGGCTAAGGTTCCGATTGCGGTCGTGGTACGTTCATTGGGTGGTGGTGGGTGGATCCTCGGTTTGTTATTCCCCTCATTGGTTTGGATGTCTGTTCTTGTAACCTCGCGCCGTACGCTCGACGATTATGTGACTCCAGCGGTTCTGTTGATGAATACCATTTTTTCTGGGCTTGTGGCTGTGATCCTGTTGGAGATTGCGTTGGCACCATGGAGCGTGATGGGTGCTCGTAATATGATGATTCTTCCGTATGTATTAATGGCGACCGCATTTGGCTATCTGGTGTGTTATTGGTTGCTGATCCCTTTTAATTTGTCGTCGTCGGGATTGCGACTGCACCTATCTCGCGTGATATCTATCTTGGTGTTGATCGGGTCGATAGTATTGATTGGGTGCAGTTATTCTGGGAATAAGGTCAGAGTATCTGTGCCTGCAAGAAAACTCGTACAGGTATGCTCGGAGGAAGTCGTTCGAGGCCTAACCGAGCGAGACTGGTTGGTGACGACCGGCGTGTTGGATCCCCATATTTTGTTGGCTGCTCATCGGCGTGGCCAGAGCATTCAGTTAATCAACATGAGTCGAACCTCTCAGTCCCTCTATATGAAACGTCTGGCGACCGCCTTACCATCACCACAACTTGGATCGTTGGCGAGCTCTGGGCTGGGTCCTGTGCTTCAGGAATGGCGGGGATTGGGTCGTGAGATGTTTGGTATGTTGGCATCTCAAGAGGAAACGGCTTTCCTGAGGTACGACGATAACGCACCGATCCCACAATATGGCGTATACGTATCGCTAGCTGAGTCGGATTGGCCGGAAGCGAAAGCGTTGGTGAGTGCACATGAGCAATTTTGGAAATCCGCAGAAAGTACACTGGTCGAGTTAGAGGACCAGGGGAGGTTGTCGGAGGCGTACGCAAATTATTGCCGACGGGCAATTTCTAAGAATATGAACGATGTAGGTGTGTTTTGCGAAGATGAGGGTCAGCCTGAGTTGTCGTTTCCACTGTACGAGCGGGCATTTGGAATGTATTCGAATAATTTCAGTGCAGTCGTTAATTTGCAGCGCCAGTTTAAGGCGGAGACCACAAGCCCGTTAAAAGAGCGCTGCACGGAGGCTTACGAACGACTATCGAAATCGCTTAGGCTGTCGATCGGACAGGTCCACTTGCAGTTTGGGCTTATCCGCGACGCCAATGCAATTGGAGTCGACACGCTAGCTGCGCTGGGAGGGCGTGAATCTCGACTCGCCCAGATCTACAGAGCTCGATCCCTGGCAGAGGGTCGCAATAAGGATATGTTGGACATGGTCTTAGCGCGCTCATTTCTTGATGTTCGAGACACCCAAAAATCCGCTGAATTATACGAGGGTATGCTGGAGGCGGATCCGGGAAATGCGAGTGCGTGGCTGGGAATGTCTCGTGTTCGCGTTCTTGAACGGGATTTTGCGCGGGCAGCGGCATATCTAGAAAAGGCGGCAACCTTGGGCGCGAGCCCCGAGCTCTTAGACGTGGGGCGGGCTCGTTTGCGATACTTAAATGGGAACCCTGAAGAGGCTCGTGACATGCTTGTGGCGATCGTAGAGAAGTACCCCAGCAACTCGGATGCATGGGGACTGTTGTTCGACGTTCTCAGAAAGACCAAAGAAACTCAGTTGACGACACGGTATCGCCGGGTTTTCGACCGGGCAAATGTGGCGGCGGGTGTCAAAGCTCTGATCGAGGGACGTCAATATCTCCATGACGGTGATTTTAGTAATGCACGACGACAGTTGGAACTCGCAGCGAAGTCAGCGCCAAACCCCTATCGCGCAGTAGAAGTATTGCTGCTTCTTGACATGTTCGAATCCAACTTGCATCAGGCACGCAACCATGCAGTCGTGATGATGGAGGTCGATACGGGTCATGCACTTGCCAATCTTGTGTTGGCGTCCGTCCATTTATCCGAAAAGAAGTTCGATTTGGCGAAGAGTTGTCTGGAACGTAGCGTAGCGAGAAGCCCCACGGTTATTTCATTGCACGACCTCGCTTGGCTCGCTGAGCGTTCGGGTGACTATGCTAGCGCGGAAGCTTATGTGGAGCGAGCAGAGAAGCTTGCCCCAGGTCATTACTTGATCAGAGATCGGTTGGCATCGATCCGAATCGAGCAGAAGCGGTTCGCGGAAGCAGAACAACTTTTGCTGAAAATTCGTGAGGAGGTGCCCGAGTATATCCCTGCGCTGCTCAATAATGCGCGTTTGTATCTCCTGACCGACCGCCCGTCCGACGCACGTGAAGAAATTGGACTCACGGAAGTGCAATTGTCGAAGCTAAGTGTTTTCGAGCGTGATCAACTTGAAGA
>CAXMRT010000157.1:0-3224 GCA_964196025.1 uncultured Gemmatimonadales bacterium
GAGCGTGAGCGCAAGCAAACGCAAAGACCTCCAATCCCTTGTTCGCTTGCTGAACCAAAAATTCGGCGACCTGCAAGCCCTTCAACGCGCTTTACACACCTTACAAAATCCCAAGGCACCTTTAGATGAACGACGCTTAGCCCTGGCCTCTCTGGTCAGCCAACATCATGCCGATCTGCTCCCCGCCTTGAATGGACTCCTAACGGGCCCCTTACAAATTGATGCCATTCGCGCGCACGGCACCTTCAATGAGACACGCATTCCGACGACTCTTCTTGAACACTACCCGCAAGCCGATGCGAACGCTCGCCGAGCGATCCTCGAGACTCTGGCGACCCGCAAAGCATTCGCTCTCGCTCTAGTCACGGCACTTGAAGCGAAAACGGTTCTCAAACAAGACATCCCGGCCTATGTCGCTCGGAACCTACACGGACTCCTCGGAAAGACCTTTAGCGACGTCTATGGCGAGCCGCTCGCAGTCGCCGGCGACAAAGCCACGCTCATTGCGTCCTATAAAAAGAAACTCGGCTCTAGCGCCTTCTCCAAGGCCGACGCCTCTGCTGGCCGAGCTGTGTTTGAGCGAACCTGCGCCGCCTGTCACACCCTTTACGACTCCGGCGCCAAGCTCGGGCCGGAACTCACCGGTTCAAACCGCGCGGACCAGGACTATATTCTACTCAACATCATCGACCCGAGTTTCGATGTTCCGGACGCCTATCGAATGGTGACAATCACGAAAACCGACGGCCAGGTTCTTGCGGGCATGGTTCAAAACGAAGACGACACCAAGCTCACGATTAGCATGGTGGGGATCAACACTATCGTCGCCAAGGCCGAAATAAAAAAACGCGCGCCGTCAGCCATCTCGTTGATGCCAGAGGGTCTGCTCACAACCCTGACCGACAAAGACTTCTTCAATCTGATCAAATACCTTCAGACAAGCAAACAAGTGGAGCTACCAAAATGAAAAAAGCATCCACCCTATTGTGGATAGGCATGCTCTGTACGACTCTAACGTTCGCAGCTCAAAAGCCGAGTAAGGCCCCGCTCCTCAGCCCCGCCGAAGCGGTTGCCAATATGGACATACCCGACGGATTCGATGTCACCGTATTCGCTGGCGACCCCGACCTAGCAGAAGCCATCGCCTTCTGCTTCGACGACAAAGGTCGACTATGGACCCTGGAAAACGGCAACTACGTCACACGGAAAAGTCACACAAGCGAATCCACCCTGAACCGGATCCAGATTTTCGAAGACACAAATGGTGACGGGGTCTTCGATAAGAAAAAGCTCTTTATCGATACACTCAGCTTCAGTTCTGGCATAGCGGTCGGTCACGGTGGCGTCTATGTCGGCGCCCCGCCGAACTTCGTCTTCATCCCCGATGCGGATGGCGACGATCGTCCCGACTCCGAACCACAGATCCTCTTGGATGGCTGGGGACACAACGATCGCCACGAAACCCTAAATAGTTTTATTTGGGGGCCTGACGGCTGGCTTTACGGCTGCCACGGGGTGTTCGCCTATTCAACCGTCGGAAAACCGGGTGCCGCGGCGGAGGATCGCCTCTTCATCGATGGCGGGATCTGGCGCTTCCATCCGGTCACGAAAACCTTCGAGGTGTTTGCACGCGGCCTCTCAAACCCTTGGGGCCTCGACTTCAATGATGTCGGCGAAGGGTTCGCGACCTGCTGCGTGATCCCCCATCTGTTCCACATCGTGCAAGGCGGTGCCTATGACAAACAAGGGCGACGCTATCTAAACAAACACCTATACGACAAAATTCAAACCATCCGAGACCACACACACAAGTCCGCCCACGGTGGCGCACGCTTCTATATGGCAGACGCCTTTCCCGAGAAATACCGCGATCAACTGTTCATGTGCAATATCCATCAACACCAAGTCCTCACGGATATCATGAAGCCCAAGGGCTCCGGCTACGTTGGAACACACGGCGAAGACTTCCTCTCCGCAAACGATCTCGCCTGGGTCGGGTTCAGCGTTGAAGTCGGCCCCGAAGGCGCCGTCTACATCCTGGACTGGCACGACCAAGATATCTGCGGCAACTCCGTCCGCTTCCCAGACACCGCCCGCGTCTACCGCATCTTCCCTACAGGCAAGAAGGGTGTCACCAAACTCGACCTGCGGAAGAAGAGCGATAAGGATCTTGTGAAACTACAGATGCACGCCAATGAATGGTACGTTCGGCATGCCCGCACCCTCCTTCATGAACGTGCCGCGAACGGCACACTGAAAACCAAGAGGGTTCACAAGGACTTGAATAAGATGTTCAAAAACGCACCCAGCACGGGTAAGCGATTGCGTGCGTTCTGGGCCCTGCACGTCACCGGCGCACTTAAGGCAAATCAGTCCGCTCCGCTTATCACGGCGCTCAGCGACGACGATGAAATGATCCGAGCGTGGGCCATCCAACTCCTATGCGAAGACCGTGCGCCTTCGGCCAAGGTCCTGGCGAGGTTTGCGACTATGGCAAAAGACGACCCGTCCGCCAAAGTGCGCCTCTACCTAGCTGCTGCTCTGCAACGGATTCCAGAAAATCAGCGATGGTCGATTCTAAGCGCTCTGGCCGACCACGCGGAGGACGCAAATGATCATAACATCCCAAAATTACTATGGATCGCTCTCGAACCCATGGTTCAAGGCCATCCCGAAAAGTCTCTGCAAGTAGCTGCCAACTCGAAAATGCCGGCGCTTCAAAAACACGTACCCCGACGCCTGATGGCGAGCACCTCAGTCATCACCCCAAAGCGAAAGACATCGACGAACAAGGCGACACCAGAATTTCTTCAAGCACTCAAACGAATCGCACCCGGCTTCACTCTGGAACACAATCGCTACGGTTTGGGCGGTGTCTTTGAAAAGAACTGGCGGAATCATCCGACCATTGTCACTCATCCGGAAAGCAAAGAAACCCCCTGCTACCTACTACGAAAAATGACGGTGCCCACCGGCAAGAAGACGGAACTTGAAATGACCGTCAGTCATCACCCCCACCATGACTGGGAACTCAGGGTCAAGATTGACAACAAAATAGTCTACAAAGAAACCGTCTCCTCAAAAACCGTCTCCGACACGGAGTGGTTGGTTAAGAAAATCGATTTGTCAGACTATGCCGGTCAATCCATCGAGCTAAAATTAGAAAACAGCGCCAACGGCTGGAACATGGAACACGGCTATTGGGCAGACGTCACGATCACCAG